>PDZU01000061.1 GCA_002753095.1 Magnetococcales bacterium | reverse complement strand
CCTTTGGGAAAGGTTGCCGTCATCTGAGCCAGACGATTTTTCAGCACTTGCTCCTGGAGTTGCAGTTTGCCCACCTCCCACTGCACCCAAACACTGTGCCCCCACACAGCCACCCCCCCCCGTCGCCACCAGAACACAGGAGACAATAATAATCCAAAAAGATTTTTCTGCATCCAGCCAATCACTTTTGACCGACAGGAGATCTTCCTGCAATAAATTAATGCGCGGCCTCATGGTGCATCCACCTCAACCGGTCGCAACGCCTCCCCCATGGCTGGCAACAGATGGTAAAAGGCCGACTCTTCCAACACGGACTCTCCCCCCAAAAACTGTTCCGCGCGAATCCGTTTCAGCCGCACCCCCAGTCGGGCCGCCAAACCCTCCCGCAACGACATCTCCTGCTCTGGGTCGCTCACCAGATACAGCACCTCAATGGGACTCTGCGTAAAGGTGGTCTCGACAAAATCCAGCGCCCGTTGGATCTCGCCAGCAATGACATCCAACACATGGCCCTGACTCTCCTCCTCACCCGTCAAACCACGCACGCGACGGGTGAAATAGAGATTGCCATCGCGCGCCACCAGCAGCATGCCCGTCTCCCGTCCGGGCGGATAGTAAAGCAAGGCAAGCCCCTGTTTGCTCTCTGGCAGATAAGCCATCACATTGTTCATGGCCAACTCCGGCACCTCGATGGCCTGCACCCGCAGGCGGGATGGACGCAACAGATTCAACTGCTCCTGAATCAGTTTGCGCTCGGTCGCCACCACATAAACCCGGCGCTGCGGCAAAACCCGGATCGGATCCGGTATGTAAAAACAGTCTACCACCGCCTCTTCCACCGGAAAGTTCAGGCGATCGCGAACAATCCATTTCATGGCTGCCGCCAACTCCTTGCGATCCACATCCGCCGCTTCGTTGGGAAAAAGATCATAACTCTCCATCTCCAGGCAGTAATTGAAGGGAGTCTTCAGCAAACCGTGCTCGCTGGCCAACGCATACAACAGAGGCGCTTTGCCCTGCGGTCCATCCCAACCTTGCCAAAAATGGGTCTGAATCCGGGGCTGCTCCGGCCCCTGCAGCCCCTGCACCGCCACCATGCCAACCCCACGCTGGCTCCAGCAAATACCCGCCTGGGTGCCATACGTCATGTTACGGAACAACAACTTTCTGAAAAAATCTCTCATCTTCCCGCCTTAACACCGTTCAATGACGGCTTGCCCCTCGGATCATATCCCACAACGGCACAAAAACACCCATCGCCAAAATCATCACCATCACCCCCATCAAAGTTGTGATAATCGGTTCAATGGCGGAACTCAAGGTTTTGACGCTGTATTCCACCTCCTGCTCATAAAACATGGCCACATCGCTCATGGTCTGTTCGATGGCGCCTGTCTCCTCACCGACCGCGATCATTTGAATCACCAGGGGGGGAAACATGCCGGTGGCATAGGCCGCCTGGACCAGGGTCTCGCCCCGCTCGATGCTCCACATGATCTCCCGAATCTTGCTGGCCATGAAGCGATTATCCACCGCCTGCGATACCGACTCCAGCACGGCCAGGATCGGCACCCCGGAACGGATACCCATGGCAAAAGAGCGGGCAAAACGGGCCAGCGTACCCCGCTTGATGATGCTGCCCACCACGGGCAGTTTAAACTTGAGCCCCCCCCACCAGAGTTCCCCGTTGGCGGTCTGGATGTAGGTCGTAAAGCCCCAGGCCGATCCGGTCATGCCCAGCAGCAACAGATACCAATAGTCCACCACAAAGCGGGAAACACCGATCAATACCCGGGTCTGCCAGGGCAATTCCATCTTCAGCGAGGCAAAAAAATCAAAAAAATTGGGCAACACATAATAGGTCATGACAAACATGGCCACCCCCATGCCGGCCATGATAAACATGGGATACTGCATGGCCGAACGGATCTGTTTGCGGGTGGTGTAATCCAGCTCCAGGTAGCGGTATAATTGACCAAACGCCTCTTCCAAACGCCCGGTCTGCTCGCCCACCTTGACCATGTTGACAAACAGGCGATTGAAAATTTTTGGATGTTCCGCCATGCAGTTGGACAGATCCTTGCCCGCCTCCAGGCCGTCAGAAATTTGCCCCAGGGCGTTATACAACATTTTATTGGTCACCCCCCCTTGCACACCCCGGATGGCCCGATTCATCGGCACCCCGGAGCGGACCAGAGTCTGCATCTGACGGCACAACAAGACCACATGTTCCGGCTTGGGGGGAGAACTGCCCAACAGACTCTCCAACTGTCCCAACCCGGCCATGCGATCCTGCCGTTTGACGGTCAGGGGGACAATGCCCCGCTGGATCAACTGAGCCGCCGCCTCTTCTGCCGAATTGGCTGGAATCTCCCCCGTCACGGTTTTACCCTGGCGGCTGCGCCCCTTGTAGACAAAAATATTCATCGTTGCTCGTTTCCTGGTCTGGACAGGGCTTGTGCATGTGCAACAGGTATGGCATCCAGAAAGAGATAATCTCCTCTGGATCCCGTGTCAACTTTACCTAATCGGTCGCAAACTCCTCGATAACCTCCTCTTCGTTGGTCAGCACGCCCCCCGCTATCACCGCGACTGCCTGTTCACCACTGAGTCGAATCGCCTCTTCCAGGGTGGTCACCCCCTGCATGGCCAGTTGCAGACCGGCCCTCGGCAAGGGAACCAGTGTGCGCTGCTGTCTGGCCCGCTCCATGAAGGTGATGGTATCATTTTGGCGGATGGCATTGGCCAACTCGGCATCGATCTCCAACAACTCCCCCACTGGTATCCGCCCCGAATAGCCAGTGTGCAAACAGTGGTTGCAGCCTTCGCCCTTTTTAAATCCGATACTCCCCACCTCTGCCGGTACCATGTTTTGCAACCAGGCCAGCTCCTGCACCGTTGGTTGATGGTCCGTCATACAGTGCGGGCAGATCTTGCGCATCAGGCGCTGCGCCAACACCGCCAACACCGAGGCCGCCACCGCATACCCTTTCATGCCGATCTCAAACAGACGAATAATCGTCGAGGCCGCATCGTTGGTATGCAGAGTGGACAACACCAAATGGCCGGTCAGGGCCGCCCGAATGGCAATTTCCGCTGTCTCCTCATCACGCATCTCGCCGACCAGGATAATATCTGGATCCTGCCGCAAAATGGTGCGCAACACCGTCGCAAAACCCAAACCAATCTTGTTGTTGACCTGCACCTGATTAATGCGATCCATACGATATTCCACTGGATCCTCCACGGTGATAATTTTCTTGTCCGCCGTGTTCAACTCGTTGAGAGCGGCGTATAGCGTGGTCGTCTTGCCGCTCCCGGTTGGCCCCGTCACCAGAATGATGCCGTTGGGTTTGTGGATCAAACGGCGCAACTGTTCCACCATGACCCCCGCAAAACCCACCTGATGCAAACGGGTGTTCCCGGTCGCCTGCCGAAACAGACGCATCACCACCGACTCACCGTTCTGGGTCGGCAGGGTGGACATGCGCACATCGACCGGAATCTCATCCACCTCCATGCTGAAACGGCCATCCTGTGACAGACGACGCTCGGAAATTTCCAGACCGGCCATCAGCTTGAGTTTGGAGAGCAACGGAATGGACACCGCTTTCTCTCGAATCACCTGCTCGTGCAGCACACCATCCACCCGTTTGCGCACCCGCAGCACATGCACACCTGGTTCTATGTGGATGTCCGAGGCGTTGCGACGCACAGCATCTTCAAACAACGACTGTAAAATTTTGACAACCGGTGCATCCTGCGCCGTACTGTTCTGTTCAAACTGATCCAGATCCACCCGGTTGCGGCGCATCTCGGCGCCCAACTCCGACACCAACCCCTGGATCTCTCCTGTTTTGCGGAAGATACGATCCAGCACCTGCCGCAACTGTTTGTCCAGAATCAACCCCAGTTGCACCGGATGGCGCAGCAGTTGATTCAGCTCATCCACGGCCAGCAGATCGGTCGGATCCACCATCCCGACCAGAATGGTGCCCTGCTGTTGTGAGATCGGCACCGCCCGCAGACGACGAATCGTCTCTTCATCCATCAATTTGACCACTTTTTCCTGAATTTCCATGGTACTCAAATCCAGGCATTCCATGCCGACCCGACTGGCCAAAAAGCGGGCGAACTCCACCTCGGTCATGAACTCCAGGTTGACGATCACCTCTCCGAAGCGCATGCCCGTGCGTTTTTGTTCTTTCAAGACCTGCTGCAACTGTTCGCTGCGGAGGATGCCCGCGTTGACCAGTGCATCTCCCATCATCAATTTGCGTCGTTTATTACCCAGATATTCGTCCAACTGTTGTTGGGAGAGCACCTGCAAGGCCACCAAGGCGGCGCCCAGGCGAACATCTTTCACCTCCTGGTAGCGGAGGGCCTGTTGCAGTTGTTCCTGGTTGATCAGACCGTCTGCCAGCAACAGATCGCCCAGTTTGATGCGTCGTCCCAGTGTTGCCCCGGCATGCTGATCAGAGTGTGCCATGTTTTTCGGCTCCGTAAAATCCTAAAATAAAATAATCTTTTAATTTATTGCGGGGTGCAGGGGAGATCATCTCCCCTGCCGGGTGCAGGGCTTAAGCCCTGCTGAAATGGCGCGCTTTTACCGAAGCAGATTTGGCGCAGCCAAATCTGCGCAGCGCGCCACAATCTGTGCCCCGCAGGGGCACGCTCATGGAGGGCGGACGCCCGACATGCACCGCGTCGCCAGGGCGACATTGCAGATCTTTCAGGAGTAAAGGTCCGCCGATAAAACCCGTTGGACGAATGTACGGTTTGGTGCATAAAAATGATAAACTTAAAAGACCCTGCCCAACACGCATCAACAAAACAACGAACACCCATTCGACAGCAAAAAAGCCGTTATGACACGCGATGTTAAAAGTCGGGCTCCACCCTCCCAAAGAGTGCCCCTGCGGGGCACGGATTTGGGCGCGCTGCGCAGATTTGCTACGCAAATCTGCTTCGGTAAAAGCGCGCCATTACAAGCAAGGCTCCGCCCTGCACCCGCCAGGGGCGATGATCGCCCCTGGACCCCGCAGAAATTTATAAAAATTTCAGGATTAACGATTGCTATTGCCCTTGACCTTGCAACACCATCAGGCGCTCCCGGATAAAACGCTTCACCTCTCCTTGCAAATCCCGATGCCCTTCCGCCTCCAAATAGGCCGCCATCGCTTCCCGTTGCCGACCTAAATTCTCCAACGCAATCGCCCGACCCAACCACCAACTACCCCGCTCCGGCTCCCGCTCAATCAACCAACGATAATCCTCCGCCGCCAAATCATAAACCCCAGACTGTTGATGCCACGCCGCCAGCAAAATCCGATAGTCCAAGCTCTCCAGCAAACGATCCGGCACCTGCCGTAACACATCCCCAGTACGCTGCAAATCCCCCTGCAACAACGCCGACCGAGCCTGCCACAACAGATCGGTGCCGGCAGTCTCCCCCACACTGCCCTTGCGCCTCTCCTTGACCGGCTCCCGATCCTGCCAGATCACCCCCTCGCCACCAGCCACCTCCTTGCTCGGCAGCGCACACGGAGCATCCGGCAGCGTCAATACCACAGGCGGCGAAACCGACCACTCCCGCCGCTTCTCCTCCACCTCCCTGGACGGTGGCGCAGCAGAAACAGAAACACTCTCCTCCTTGGCCCCATCCACCACAGCAGCACCAACATGACCCCCCTTCACCGGCGGTGCCACCACCTCAACCACCCTGGCAGGTGCCGGCAGGTTGACCACCGGACGCACCGTCGCCTCCACAACCGGCTTCTCTGCCGGAGCGCCCCCCAACCACTCCGGCCAAGACAAACCTCTGACCAGCTCTCCCATACCCGGCGGCACCACCAACAGATCCTGACTGACACCCACCACCAGCAACAACACAATGAGCAATCCCAACTGCACCGGTCGCTGTTGCAACCGCTCCTGCAGGGCAACAGACGCCACACGCTCCCCTCCCTGTCGCGTGGACTGCACACCCATCTCCTGCAGATTGATCTCCGCCAACTCCGGCGCAGAACGGCGCCGACTCAAATCATCCAACACCCGATTGATCAGGCTCATGGCCGCCACCGACCAGAAACCAATAACCCAATCACCAACACCAACCCCACCCCAGCCATGCCATAAAGAAGATAGCGCAATAATATCCCCCAACGCCACAAGGCCAAACGCCGCACGCTCTCCGTATCCTGCGCCGCCAATAATACATGCCTGGCCTGTACCTGCGCATCCCCAGACCCAAAAGCAGCCAGTAACGCCTTGTGGCTGAGAATGTTGATCAAACGCGGCACTCCACCACTGTACCAATAGATCCTGCGACAACCCCGCCGACTGATTACCTCCCGACCCTGACCACCCGCCACCTGTAACCGATGCCGAATATAACGCTCCGTCTCCTGCATCTGTAATGGCCGAATCAATGCCGAAAAGGCAATCCGCTGCTGCAACTGCCGCAAATTATGCTGGCTCGCCAAACGAACATCCAACTCCGGTTGCCCCAACAAAACAACTTGAAGAATTTTTTGCTTGGCCGTCTCCAGGTTGGTCATCAAACGTATGGCCTCCAACGTGGCATCCGCCAAAGTCTGCGCCTCATCCACAAACAACACCACCCGCTTGCCCGCACCATGCAAGGCCAACAAATGGTCCTGTAGACGCTTGACAAACGCCTGCAACCCCTCCTCCTCCTGATAGCCAGACAACCCCAACTCGTCCGCAAAGGCACGATAGGCATCGACCGGCCCCATCAAAGGGTTCAGGATGTAACAGGTCACCCACCCCATGCGGTCCAAAGTGGTCAGCAGTTGGCGACACAACAGCGTCTTGCCTGTACCCACCTCCCCGGTGACCTTGACAAACACCTCCCCCGACATCAAGGCAACCAATACCACATTGATGCTCTCCTGCATGTGGGAACTCAAAAAGAGAAATTCCGTATCCGGGGTTACCTGAAACGGCAGGGTGTTTAATCCATAATGGTCCAGATACATGCCAATTTCTCTTTCTGTCCTCAGCGCTCGATCCCCATCTCCCCCCGGACGGGCATCGCCTTGGGGATCACGAGGTCAATGCAACACGCGCACGCTCCAGATAGGCGGCAGCTTTTTGCCCATCCCGATTGCGGGCCGAAATGGCCATGCGTAACAGGTTGCCGGAAAACTGCTCAAAATCTTCACTCGATGCGGAAAAAAATTGCCCCGCCGCCTGCCGCAACGGCGTCACCCAATGATCCACCTCCGTCAACCGCTCGGCATGAATCGCCTGCTCGCACAGGCCCAACAAACGATGACACTCAGCCAACAAGGAAGGTTCACTCGCCAGCGCCCCGACAACCACACCCGGCCCACCCGTCTGCAAAAGCGTTTGCCATACCCCCTCCCCCCCGACAGGCGCAGAGTCCGCCATGGAAGAGGAATCATAAGGTAAAGTCACCTGCAAAGAGAAGAGCGAGCCTCTGCCCTGTTCACTCTGAAAATACAACCGCCCCCCCATCGCCTCGGCCAAACGCTTGGCCAACGTCAATCCCAACCCGGACCCACCATATTTGCGGGTGCGGCTGCCATCCCCCTGGGTAAAACTCTCAAAAATCCACTCCTGCTGCTCGGCATCAATGCCGATGCCACTGTCCGCCACTGCAAACAATAAGGTGACCTGCTCTGCATCCCACCCCTGCGCAGTCACCTCCAGACTCACCCCCCCACGCTCGGTAAACTTGACCGCATTGTCCAGCAAACGACCCACAACCTGGGCAATGCACTCCGCATCACCAATCAAACGGTCCGGCAAACCCGCCGCCAAACGACAATAAAACGACAAACCCTTGCCCCGAGCCGCCTCCAGAAAACGATTGCCCACCCCCTCCAGCAACTGACGCAACGACAACTGATCCAGCTTGAGGGTCAACTTGCCCTCCTCCAAACGGGAAAAATCCAACAAGCTGTTTAACAACTGCAACAATTTATCCGCCGCCGTCCGGGCAATCCCCAACAACTCCCGCTGCTGGTCCGTCAACTCCAACGCCAGAACCAGATCGGTCATGCCAATAATGGCATTCATCGGCGTGCGCACCTCATGGCTCATGTTGGCAATAAATTCACTCTTGACCCGACTGGCCACCTCCAGTTGCTGGGTGCGACGCGTCACCTCCTGCTCCAGATGGTCAGTCAACAGACTCAATGCCTGTTTGGCCTGAATCAACTCCCGGTTTTTGCGCACCGCATTTTCATAGGTGGATAACAGCAGATTGACCGTCTGACGCCGACTGACCCGGATTTCATGCTCCTCCCCGGCAAAGGAGATCTTGAACGGCGCACACACCTCCTGCCCCGCACCATCCTGGAGCGGTGTGGTCAACAATAACTCAATCCGCTCCAGTAAATGCGCATCCTCCACCGGCTTGGTCAAATAGTTGTCCGCACCAACCTCCAAACCCCGCACCACCTCGCGCGGATCATCCAACCCGGTCAACAACAAAACCGGAATCGACTGCAACCGTGCATCCTCCTTGATCGCCCGACACATGGCATACCCATCCATGTTGGGCATGGCAATGTCGGTGATGACCAGCGCCGGGCGCTGCTCCTGGGCCAGAGCCAACCCCTCCAAACCATCCCTGGCCGCCAACACCGTATAGCCTGCCTCTTGCAACAGCCGCTGCAACATCACCCGCTGCACCGCACTGTCCTCCACCACCAAAATCGGACCTGCTGCCGTTGCCATTTTTGCCCCCATCACAAGAGCGGCAGAGAGATACCCGCCAACCGGCATAACTCCCGCGCAATCGATGTTACCGGTAAAATTTTGCTGACCCCCCCCAAATCAATGGCCTGCTTGGGCATGCCAAACACCACACAACTCTCCTCATCCTGGGCAATGGTCATCCCCTGGGCACGGGAAATGGCCAACAAACCATCCGCCCCATCCCGTCCCATGCCAGTCAACAATACCCCAATCGCCTTGCCCTGATACACCCGTGCCACCGAAAAAAAAGTGGCATCCACCGCCGGTCGATGCGTATCGGTCTGCACCCCACCATCCATCAAAAAACAGCCCCGATCATCCAGCGTCAAATGCTTGTTCTCCGGCGGAAAATAGATGCCACCCGCCATGGGCCTTTTGCCCTCCTGGGCAATCTGAACCAGCAAAGGCGTATGCAAATTCAACCAACTGACCATCTCTTCCAGAAACCCCTGGCTGATATGCTGCACACACAATATCGGCAGAGGGAACTGGGACGGCAAAGCCGAAAAAATGGTCAACAGAGCCTGTGGTCCCCCGGTCGAGGCACCAATCGCCACCAAAGAGGGTACCGTCGGCTCCATCACCAAAGAACGCTTGAGCGGCGGTTGCCACACGGCCTCCGGCACCTCCGACAACCGACTGCGATGACGCCGAATCGGAACCACACCAGACAAAATCCGAATCTTGGCCGCCAGATCCTGCGTCAACCCCTCCCCGGCACTCTCCAAACCACCACGCGGCTTGGGAAAAACATCAACCGCCCCCGCTTCCAACAACTCGAAGATATTTTGCGTGTTGTCATCCTGGTGTACCGAAACACTCACCACCAGTATGGGCAGGGGATGGCGCACCATGATCTCCCGCGTCAACTGCAACCCATCCATCTTCGGCATGTGCAGATCCGTACACACCACCTTCGGTTGCAGGCTCGGAATCAACGCCAACGCCTCCTCCCCGTTGACCGCACTGCCCACCACCTCCATATCCGGTGCCGCATTGATCATGCGGGTCAAAACCGTGCGCGCCAACGGCGAATCATCAACAATCAATACACGAATCACACCAACCTCTGTAATGTCTCTAAAAATATTTTTTGTTCAAACGTGGGCTTGGTAATGTAGGCATTGGCCCCCGCCTCCATGCCCCGGCGCATATCCTCATCCGAGGAGAGTGAGGTAACCAAAATAACCGGCAAATCCTTGTATAACGGATTTTGCCGAATCTGTTCCACCAATGCCAGTCCATCCAGATTGGGCATCTGCACATCCGATACTACCGCATCAATGGGCTGCTTGCCCAACTTGTTCAGGGCATCCAAACCGTCTACTGCGGCGATGACTTCATAACCGGCACTCTGCAAAATACGCTTCTCCTGGGTCCGAGTGGTCAACGAATCCTCGGCCAGCAGAATGGTCTTTTTAGTCTCGCTCTTGGGGACTGCACCCCCGCCGTCCTGCGGTATCGGCATGGCTGCACGGGCCGTCGCCTCGGTCAAACGGCGACCGTGCTTGCGCACCGACAACAACAAATCCCGTGGATTGACCACCATGCACACCCGACCAGAGCCCAGAATGGTCGTACCGGACAGATTGCGCACCCGCTGCAACACCCCGCCAAAGGGCTTCAAAACCACCTCCAACTCATCTTCCAACCCGTCACAAATCAACCCCAACCACCCCTCACTGCCCAGATTCAACAAGATGCAGGGCCAGGGGGGTGGGGGCGTCGGCTCCCCAGAGGCCGGCAACTCCAGCAGTTGCGCCAAGCGGGCAACCGAAACTGGTCGCTCCTGCAAGACAATGGTATCACACCCCTCCATCGGAAAAATCTCTTCCGGCATGACCCGCCGCACGCTGTGGACAAAATCCAGCGGAACAGCAAAGTGCTGCCCCGCCGCCACCGCAATGAATACCGGTGTCGTGGCCAAGGTGACCGGCAAAGAAATGGTAAAACAACAGCCCCGGTTGGGCTCGGAAGTGACCGCAATGCGCCCCTTGAGTCGCTCCACCTGGGTCCGCACCACATCCAAACCCACCCCACGCCCAGAGACATCGGTCACAATCGTGCTGGTGGAAAAACCGGACTGAAAGATCAAACCATACAACTGTTCGGACGAATAACCCGCCAACAGCTCTTCCGAAAGCAAACCCCGCTTGCGCGCCTGACGCTTGATCGCCTCCAAATCCAGACCGCGTCCATCATCGCGCACCTCCAGGAGCACATGGGTCGCCGTCTGCGCCGCACGCAGCACAATACTCCCCTGGCGCGGCTTGCCGGCCCGCTCCCGTACCGCACTCCCCTCCAAACCATGGTCCACCGCGTTGCGGATCAGGTGCATCAAGGGGCTTTTCATCTCCTCCAGAATACGCTTGTCCGCCGTGGTCTCTCCCCCCTCGGTGGTCAGGAGCACCTCCTTCTCCTGCTGGCGCGCCAAATCCCGTACCATGCGGGGAAACAGGCCAAACAGGGTCGACAACGGCAACAAACGCAGATTGCGTATCCCCTCCTCCAACGATTCGGAGACCAATTCCAAACCCGCATCATCCTCGGAAATACCCTGCCGCAACAGCGACAAACGGTTGCCAATCTGCTCCAACATGGCATCATGGCGCCGTTCCAACACCATCCCGGCGGCGACCACGCTGCGTTGCTCCAAGGCCCCCCCCTCCAGGCGGGCGTGCTCCTCCCAGAGCGCCAGCAACTCTTCGATCTCGGTCAAACGGCGCTTGACGCGGGTACGCACCACCGTCAACTCACCCACCAAACGCAACAAGGCATCCAGCTTGTTGGAGCGCACCCGAATCACCGGGGCCGTCTCCTCACTGCTCACCAAGGGTTCGCTGCCCTCTGGGGCCACACTTTCCGGCGGACTTTCCGTCCCGTCAACCATGGCCTCGGCAAGCGGCACGGGCAGCGCCGACAGGGCCGGCTCAGACACGACCGGAAGGACAGTCGGGGCCGGTGTTGGGGGAGCTGTCGGCAACGGAACCGCAGACAACGCCTGGGACACCACCTGGGCAGGCACCGACAGCGGCGGCGGGGTGGACGGCGGATCGGTCACTGGCGTCACCGCTGCCGCTGCCATCTGTGGCGCCATCGACCCCGTTGCTGCTGTTGCCCTGCTCGCCCCCCCACCCACCGTGGATGCATTCAAACGCCGCAACGCCTCCGGCAAACTCACCGGAGCCGGCTTGCCGCTCACCGCCTCTTCCACCAGGGCTCGCATGTCATCCAGACTGCGGGTCAGGCGATCCACATCCATCGCCGTAAACGACCGTTGCCCCTTGGAGGCAGCACCCAAAAAATCCTCAAAATGGTGGGCCAGAGTCTCCACATCGCGCACCCCCAACATGCGGGCTGCCCCCTTCAGACTGTGCGCCTCGCGAAACAGCTCCTTGAGCATGGCCAAGTCATCCGGGCGTTTTTCCAGATGCAGCAGGCCCGCCTCCAGTTGATGCAAATGCTCTTCGCTCTCCGCCGCAAACAGCTCGCGCAACTCCTGATCTTCGATCATGGAACCCCCGCCGCCTGCACCATCACCCGCCATCGTCCACTCCCTCAAAGCATCTTTTTGAGCGATTGGGCCGCATCATTCAGCATCTGCACCCCACCCTTGATCTGCTGCATCCCCGCCGCCGACTCACGCGCGCCCATGTTGATCGCTTGAACGGCCTCGGTCACCTGACGGATGGCAACCGACTGTTGTCGCACGTTCAAGGAGATCTGTTGCGCCCCCTGCATGGTCCCCTCCACCGCCTGGGCCACACCGCGAAAACTCTCCACCGTGTTATGGCTGCTGCTGATCCCCTCTTCGACCGCCCGGTTGCCGGCATCCGTGGCCGCCACCGTCCCATCGGTCGCCCGTCGAATTTCATGGATCAAGCCCTGAATGCGGCTGGCCGACTGTTTGCTCTCATCGGCCAATTTGCGCGTCTCCACCGCCAGGACCGCAAACCCTTTGCCATGCTCGCCCGCCCGTACCGCCTCCACCGCCGCATTGACCGCCAGCATGCGCGTTTCGTTGGCAAAATCGGTCACCATCTCGGTGATGCTGCGGATTTCACCGGTCTGCTCGCTCAACACCCGACTGCGCCGCGCAATCTCCTCCACCCGATCCTGGGCCACCACCATACTCTGCAGGGTTTCATCCACCCGCAACATGCCCTGCTGGGCCAACTCTACCGCCTGCTGCGCCCCGCTCGCCGCCCGCCCGGCCTGCTCCGCCGATTGCCGCGACGAAGCATCCAACTCCTCCATCGTCGTGGTGGTCTCATTCAGCGCCGTGGCCTGCTGGTTGGCAATGCGCTCTTGCTGGTTGATGCTGGCCGCCATCTGACTGGCCGCCGAAGAGAGCATGTTGACCACATTCTGCAAGGGCAACTGAATTGCCCGACTCAACCAGAGACTCAACAGAAAGCAGAAAAGCAAAATCGCTACCGCCAAGCCGATCGTGCGATCCCGCGTATTCTGCGCCTCCTGCATGAACAGTTGCGCCCGGCGACTGGCAAAGGTGGCAATCTCACCCACCTCCTGCTCCAGACGCTGCACCAGTGCAGTATCGTCCCGCGCCATGCTCGAAAAATGGCGCAGTTTGTCTGGATCGCCCGCCTGTTTGAGCGCAATCAGCTTCTCCCGTACCCGCATCCACTCCGCCAGGATCTGCTGCGCATTGATCACCCGCTGTTTGTCCCCCAAAAAACGCTCTTCGATCAATTTTAAATCTTGCAGCACGGCGGCATGGCGACCGTCCAACTCCTGCAACAGCTTTTCCAAATCGGCGATGGAGCGTAAAAAGTCCACCCTCTCCAACAAACCGTGCATGCGGGTCACCTGGTCGGCCACACGCAACGTCGCCGTGTTCACCTGAAAAGGATGGCGGTACAACTGCTCCGTCAAGGAGGCCAGTTGTACCATCTGCACAATGCCGATGACGCCCAGCACCACCATGAGAAGAACCAGGACACGCATCCCGGTCACCAGGCGCATTCTGACCGCCAAAAATTTTGCCGACACCAACCATGGTTTCGCCATTTGCGTTTCCTTATACCATCTTCTGCAAGGTCTGTGCTGCCTCGTTCAGGGTCCGTATCCCCTCTTTGACTTGGCCCATCCCAGCCTGACTTTCACGCGCTCCGGCATTGACCGACTTCATGGCCTCCACAACTTGCCGAATGGCCACCGATTGCTGGCGTACATTCAGGGAGATCTGCTGCGCCCCCTGGGAAGCGGCGTTCATCGCCTGGGCCACCTCCCGGAACGTTTCCGCCGTGTTCTGGGAGATCACCATGCCATCGTCCACCACCTTGCTGCCCTCTTCTGTGGCCATCACCGTACTGTTGTTGGCTTTTTGCACCTCGGAGACCAGCCCGTTGATCCGTCCGGCAGAACGTTTGCTCTCATCGGCCAATTTGCGCGTCTCCATCGCCAGGACTGCAAACCCTTTGCCATGCTCGCCGGCCCGCACCGCCTCCACCGCCGCATTCATGGCCAACATCTTGGTCTCGTTGGCAAAATCAGACACCAGATTGGCAATATCGCGAATCTGTCCCGTCTTTTCGCTCAACAGCAGAATCTGCTGGGCGATGGCTTCCACCTTGGTTTTGGCCTTTTCCATGCTGGCCATGCTATCTTCCACCCGACTCATGCCAAATTGCGACAACTCCAGCGCCTTGTCGGCGCTGTTGGCCGCCACTTCCGCCTGCTCCGCCGATTGCCGCGACGAAGCCCCCAACTCCTCCATGGTGGTGTTGGTCTCATTGACCGAAGCCGCCTGTTGCGCGGCCACCCGCTCCTGCTCGGTCACTGTCGCCGCCATCTCTGCCGAAGAGGAGGAGATCACCTGGATGACATCCAGCAACGGCTTGCTGATGGAACGGGCCACCAACCAACCCACACAGACCACCACCACCGCACAGACCACAGCCACGACCAGAATGGTCAGGTTCAGGGTAGTCACGGCGGCAAAGGCTTCCGACTCCTTGATGACGCTGACAATGGCCCACTGAAATCCGGGTATGCTCAAAGGACCATAGCTGGATAAAACCGGTTCCCCGCCCGCCCCGATACGCAAAGCCGTACCCATACTGCCGGCAATGGCCTGCTCAATGAAAGTATCGCTCTTCTCCTGCCCAATTCTACCCTGGACCGTCACCCGATCGCTGCGATAAGCCGTTTTGTCGCCCAACTTACCCACCAGATAGCTCTCGCCCGACTGGCCCATCCCCGCACGGGATTGGACGATGGCATCGATCTCGGCGGTGGTCAGTTGCATGGCTACGACACCCAGCAGTTCACCATCCCGTTTGATGGGCGCCCCGACAAAGGCGGTTTGCGCCCCCTTGGAGGGGCTGTAGGCTGAAAAATCTTCCAAAACCTCGCCACCTTTGGCCTTGGTGAACAGGCGCGCCAGACCACTGCCCTGCAAAGGCCCCTTGAGCAGATCTTCGCCCAAATCCGACTCGCGCGCGACGGAGTAGACCACCCGTCCCTCCACATCAATCAACAGCAGATCATAATAGCCATACTGTTTCTTGAACTGTTCCAGAAAATGGGACAAAGGTGTCTGCATGCTGGCGGTCCACTCGGAGGAGCCCACCCGCCGCCCGGTTTTTTGGTACTCCTGCCAAGTGCGTCGGGCAGTTTTCAGGGTTTCCACCACCGCCACCGTTTCGGCAATCACCTGGGCATCGCTCAGACGGGACTGAAAAAATTTTTCCACCTGATTGCCATGAGACTCGCGCACCGCCTCCAGCATGGCATAGGATTTGGCGCGTAGCGCATCGCTCGCCTGTTGGTTGAGCAGGATACTGACCACCAGCAACGGTAAAATGCCAAACAACAGAAACAGACTGATCAACTTGACCGACAAACGCATCTTCATTGTCTCAACCTTTGCCCCCCGGTTATACCTCTTCGTTGACCAGCAGCGCCGGATCGGCCAGCATGGCCTGAACATTTAAAATCCCTAACATCTGTTTGTTGTAGGGCACCGATCCCAGCAGGTGTTCGCCCCGGAAAGCACTGGCCGCCAAAGGTGTGGCGGCCAATGCGCTGGCCTGCACATGAATCACATCGACCACGTCATGGACCATCACCCCCACCTCATGCTGTCCCAGGCTGACCACCACTGCCTTTTCCATGTTCTGGCCGAGTCCCAGCGTGGTGGGCAAATCCAAGACCTGACACAGATCGACCAGAATCAACACCTCGCCGCGCAGGTTCATGCTACCCACCACGTGGGGCGGACAGCAGGGCACGGGTGTTACCTTGCTGACTTTGGCAAAGCCGGTCACCCCTTTCAACTCCACCGCCAGCAGTTCCCCTTGTAGGCGGATGATGGCCAGGGAGATCTGCTCCTCCAGTTCCTGCTGTTCCAGGCGTTGTCGCAAGCGTTGGGCGCGGCTGCGAAAAACATTTTGCGCCGCCTCCCCCCCTTCTGGCAGCAGGCGTTGCCGCACTGGCTGCGCGGCTTCCCCGTCGGTACTTTCCCGCTCCACGGCCCCTTCCGGCAACCATTCGCTGGGATGGATATGCAACAGATGGTCCAGAGTCAGGAGCATGATCAACGCTTCGTCCACCCGCGCCACACCCTTGACAAAACGGTAGCGCCGCTGGGTTCCGTCACCTCCCTCCGCCCCCTCCTCCATGGCTTCGAAGCGGGGGGTGGCATCCCAATCCTGGCGGGTCAGGGTGACAATCTCGCGCACCTCGTTGACCAGCAACCCCAATAATCCCTGCGCCTGTTCCAGCACCACCACCGAATCGGTCAGCAGGTAGCGCTCCTGGAAGGGACGCCCCAGGCGACTGCCCAGATCCAGTACTGGCACCACGCGTCCGCGCAGATTGATGACACCCATGACAAACATCGGGGCATCTTCCAGCAAGGTAATCTCCGGCAGGCGCACCACCTCTTGCACCTGATGGGCATCCACACCATACAGGCTTTCTGTCAGGCCGACGATTAAATAGGCTTCTGCCGTCTCTTGAGCGTTGTCTGTCGTTTGTTCTGGCATCTTTAGAATAATCCGTGACCTGCCGCGAAGGTTTTACGAACGATTTACCGCAGTATTGTGGGCGTTCCGACACATTTTTACAATTAAATATTATTGCGGGGTGCAGGGGCAATCATCGCCCCTGCTGGGTGCAGGGCAAAGCCCTGCTTGCAATGTGCGGCGTTTTTCAGAAGCAAATGCAGAGCATTTGCGCACGCCGCACCAATCTGTGCCCCGCAGGGGCACGCTCCTGGAGGGCGGACGCCCGACATGCCCCCTGTTGCCATCCAGTAACGATGTGAAAAATTCCCAACATGCACACCCTTGCTTTCCTGCTTGTCATTGCCCGGCAATCGGCGTAGCCTGGATATTGTCGGGCATATTCTGTTATTTCTCCCCACTCTTGAGTGTGATCATGGAAGCGCTTCCCATTCTCTCGGTCGGTCTGGGCGCCGCCTTGGGCGCCTTGCTGCGCTGGTGGCTTGGCCTGCTATTCAATCCGCTCTTTCCCACCGTCCCGATGGGAACGTTGGCGGCCAATCTGTTGGGCGGTTATCTGATCGGCATGGCTGTCGCATTTTTCTCCCACTATACCGCTCTTCCACCCGAAGCCCGCCTTTTCCTGGTCACCGGTTTTCTGGGCGGCCTGACCACCTTTTCCACCTTCTCTGCCGAGGTGGTCGGACTGTTGTTGCAGCAGGAGTATCTATGGGCCGTCACTGCCGCCTCTGGACATCTGTTTGGCTCTCTGGCCATGACCCTCCTGGGCATTTTTTCCATGAAACAGCTCCTACCTTGATGGCCGATGCAACGGCAAATGCGCTTCTCTTCATATTGACTCTCTTGCCGTCACGCCATTGACAAAAAGCACTGCTTTCTCCGCCGCTCTGTTGTCTTAACCGTCATCAACGGCGCGACCGCAACAGCGTAAATGTAATCATTCATTCATATTTATTTACAACATTCCTCTTTAAAAACAGCCTCTTTTCCCCTATCCTGATCACCATGGCAACCCGTTCATCACCCCATTATTCAGGAGAATCCCATGTTGATCGTCCTCTCTACCGTCGCCTTCGGCATTGTCGTGGTCGCCGCCTACTGGTACCGTAACCACCACGATTATCATCACAACAGCCACGAAGTCCTCAAATAGTGGCTCGCCGTGGCGGCCCCCCGCCCTGCTCTGGGCACACCCCGACTGTTTGCATCCCCAGGGAGCCTCCCTGGGGAGGTCGGGTGGATGTAAGGGGAAACGTAAAAGGTCGGTTTAAAGGGTCGACCGCATCACACTGGACGAAAAAGCGTATCCAGGGAAATTTTAGCCTGTAACGTGGCAACGATCTGCTCCAACCCAATACGCGCCTCGGCCTGTAACCCCAGGCAAATACCAATTCCATCCGCGTCCGTACTGAGACGCGATAGCAACGACAAGCGCAAGTCGCCAGTTGCCGCACGCATCATGCGGTAAGCGTCACATCGTTACCCACATCTCAAACATCCATCTCTTTCTGGCACTGTATGGCCAAAGCAAAGTCATGGACCCTCTGTAGCCCTATCCAAAGCGTCTTCGGTCCTGGAAAGCCATCTCCTT
>PDZU01000161.1 GCA_002753095.1 Magnetococcales bacterium | reverse complement strand
CTGGGCGCACCATGGCTCCAGGCCGTCGGAGTCGGTGCCCTGGATGGTGCCACCCTGGCACTTTACCGGATTTTCCTGCAACCCGACCTGTCGGTAGTGGGCGGCATCACCCTGTTCGTCGGACAGGTGGCCGACATTCAGATTACCCGCACCCTGGCCAAGCTCACCGTGAACAGTGCGGTTCAGATGCTGAACGTCAAACTGCCGCGTAATGTCTGGCAGCCGGGTTGTCTCCATACCCTTTACGATGCCGATTGCGCCATCGACCGGGACGATCCCGCCATCGCCACCGAAACGACGGTCCAGTCCGGAAGTACCAACACAGCACTGACCAGCGGGTTGGCGTTGGTGGAGGCCCGCTGGTTCGAGCAGGGGTATGTGCATTTTCTCAGCGGTGCGCTGACTGGCGTGCGACGTACCATCAAATCCTGTTCTGGTGACGGCGTCTTCCAGTTGCTGCTGCCTTTGCCGTCCATCCCTGCGGTGGGAGATGCCTTCAAAGCCTACCCCGGCTGCGACAAGACGCAGGCCACCTGCACCAACAAGTTTCACAACGTGAGAAATTTTAGAGGTTTCCCCTACATTCCAGTCGCGGAGACAGCGATATGAACGAGATCAGGCAGAAAGTCGTCCAGGCGGCTCTTGGTTGGCTGCTCACCCCATACCATCACCATGCTCGTATCAAGGGTGTGGGTGTGGACTGCGTACAGTTTCTCATCGCCGTCTTTGAGGAGTGCCAGCTTGCCTCTGCGGTGGCAGACGGCTACGCCCAGGATTGGCACCTGCACCGCAGCGAGGAAAAATATCTGGCGGGCATCCAGCAATATGCCAAGCAGACGACGACCCCGGAACCGGGGGACGTTGCGCTGTTCCGGTTTGGCCGTTGCGTTTCCCATGCAGGCATTCTTTTGCTGGAGCCTCGCACCGTGATCCATGCCTTTGCAGGCGTTGGCGTGATCATCTCCTCGCTGGACGGTCAGGAACTCGGCGGCAGGCTTCATTCCTTCTGGAGGGTGGTACCATGAGCGGCAAAGACGGAAAAATCATAAACAATAGCGAGCCCCGCGCCAACGGCGTCACTTTCCAGGGCAGCATCTACGGGTCGGCGATACCCATTGTCTATGGTCGGGCCAGGGTGTCCGGGAATCTGCTCTGGTATGGGGATTTCAAAGCCATTGCGCATACCACCTCCCAGGATGTGGGCGGCAAAGGTGGCGGTGGCACCACCGTTGTCTCCACGACCTACACCTACACGGCTTCTTTCGTATTTGGCCTCTGCGAGGGGCCGATCACCGGCATTGATGGCATCTGGAGCAACCGTGATTATAAACCGGATCCAGCCAATTTGTCAGAGGTGATCACCCCTTCGGCGGCCTGGAACGAAGCGCATCTGGTTTCCGGTTCCCATCAGGTGACGGTTGCGCATGGCACGCAGTGGACCAGCCATATCTCCTGCGTGAATGTCGAGACGTCGGCCACGCTGATAAACGGCACCGATTTCACCGTTGTCGCAGGCACCTATTATTTTGCCACCCAATATGCCAACGTTCAGGTGCAAATCAGCTACAATTTCAATGCTATCAACAGCAGTTCTTCCGTCATGACGGTGTTCAATGGCGACTATCTGCAACTCCCGTGGACCTATCTGACCAGCAAACACCCCGAGCAAGCCCTCCACTACCGGGGCACCGCCTACGCAGCGGCTCTGGACTGGCAGTTGGGCTCCGGTACGGCACTGCCGAACCTGAATTTTGATGTCGTCGGCCAGCTTTCGTTTGATGCAGCCAACGGCTTCTTCGATGCGCATCCCAAGGACATCCTGCTCGACTTGCTGACCAATCCCCATTACGGGCTGGGCTTCCCCATGGCGAACATCGGCGACTGGACGCAATACTACCGGTATTGCACGGCCAACAGCCTGTTCCTGTCGCCAGTCTTTTCGGCCCAGGAAGAGGCCAGTGCCATCCTCACCCGCCTGATGAGGCTGACGAACTCCGGCGTCTACTTTTCCGAAGGCACCCTGAAAATTACTCCCTTCGGCGACGCCGTCGTCACCGGCCACCAGACCACCTACTCGCCCAACACCACACCCGTCTATGAGTTGACGGAGGATGACTTCATCGTCTCAGGCACCGAGGATCCGATTCCCATCTCCCGGCGACCATCGGTCGATGCCTACAACCACGTGAAGGTCGAATTCTTGAACGTCAGCAACCAGTTCAACACCGAGGTGGCCGAAGCCAAGGATCTGGCCTCCATTGATCTTTTTGGACTGCGGACGATGGATTCCATCAAGGCGCACGAGATCAAATCCCCCGTGGTGGCCAGATCGGTGGCGCAGAACATTCTCCAACGGATGCAATACGTGCGCAATACCTATGCCTTTAAACTGGGTTGGAAACATTGCTTGCTGGAGCCAACAGACCTTGTCACCCTCACGGATCTGGCTGCAGGACTGGACCAAACCCCCGTCCGTATCCTGTCAATCGAGGAGGATGAAGAGGGTGTCCTCTCCATCGAAGCCGAAGATGCTCCCCAGGGGGTGTTCAACTCTGCGACCTACCCGCACCAGCCGGTTGGCGGCTACGTCCCGGCCTACAACCAACCCTCCGGCGCAGTCAACACCCCCGTGCTGTTCGAAGCTCCCAAGACACTGGCCGCAACCGGGCATGAGATCTGGGTGGCTGTGTCGGGAGGCGAGAATTACGGCGGCTGCCAGGTTTGGTTGTCTTCGGACGGTACCAACTACAAAAAGATCGGCGAGATCGTCTCCCCGGTCCGCCACGGCTTTTTGAGCGATCCGATGGCATCAGGCACCGATCCAGACACCAGCAATATCTGCAAGGTAGATCTCTCTGAGTCGTCAGGTACGCTGACCTCCGGCACCATCGCCGATGCGGACAACCGGACCACCCTGGCCTGGATCGATGGGGAGTTCGTCGCCTATTCCACCGCCACGTTGACGGGCAGTCACCGATACACACTGGGTGGCTACTTGCGGCGCGGCCTTTACGGCACCCCGATCAAGGCGCATCCCAGCCAGAGCCCGTTTGTTCGCTGCGATGGGGCGATTTTCCGGTATGCTTACGATCCGGCACTGATTGGCAAGACGATCTATATGAAATTTCCGGCGTTTAACCAGTTCGGCGGCGGGGGGCAGTCGTTGGCGGATGCGGCAGAGTATGCGTTCAGGATTATGGGGAACTGACCGGGGGAGCAACGAGGGGCATGCTGGACTCGACCCATTGCCGGGGAATCCAGCGTGCCGCTATCATTGGCAGGCTCCGAGCAGTTTTGCAGCATATTTCACCACACGTTACACTGCCAGAAGTCTACCTTGACCAACATGTAACCCTGGGCGGTTGGTCGTGGTACAACGAACGAATTGACAAGGCAGACAGGTTTAACTGATGCAAGACATGGGCAATGCATCGGTCATTTTCGTGTAAATAACGCAAAATTTCTATTTCATAACTTCCAAAAACTGTATGGTTCGTGTACAGTGCGTCCGAACACAAACTGTTCCTGGTTCCAGCTAGAAGCACCTACTCATTTGGTTGACTTGTCACATGAATGTTCTCGTTGTTACAACTTGTTCGAATCGAAAGCGTCGAGCAAACCTGCCATCTCTGACTGCCGCAAGGCTTCCTATGGGTCCAGTCGATGAGGTAGTCTCAAGTTGGATTACCCTTCTACGAGGAGCAGAAACCGTTAGGTTGACAGATCTTTATTGTGGTCGTGGATTTCAGGTTGCAATGGAGACTGCCAAGACACCAGAAAGTTTATATGTTATTTCTGCTGGTATCGGATTAAATTTAGCATCGTCTAATGCACCATCCTATTCTCTTACCGTGACGAGGGGAACAGCAGATTGTGTGCTGGATAAACTTATACCACGTGTGAAAGAGGAACAATGGTGGAGATCCCTAACAAAATCGCTAGGGCAGCCTAATCCGTTCCATGAAATGGCAAAATCTAACCCAGAAAGTTTAATCTGTATTGCTTGCTCATCTATATATTTA
>PDZU01000060.1 GCA_002753095.1 Magnetococcales bacterium | reverse complement strand
GCTGCAGAAACGGACAACCGTTTACTCAGCAGAGAAAAGTCGTGCCGAAAGGGCCTTATTCGTCTATCAAGCGTGTCGCTGTATGGGTAAAACGAGATGCTGCATCCTGGCGAACCGGTGTTGCGAGCGGGGGCGGAGCCGTCTGCTCCTGGGGGAAATGCGCTGTGGTCATCATGATTCATTAACCTCCTGATTGGTGATTCATCCGAATCACATGTCATCATCCATCCGTGGCTGGAGGTGAGTTGTTCATTTTACAGGGCCAACCCTAACCCTACTGCCATTCTGACCGCACGGTCAGACGCAAAGTGGGCAATCATCCTGACCGCCCAACGGCCATCTCAGCGATTGACCGTTTATAAAGTGACATGTTATCGAGTTGTTATCTTACTCAGTACCGTCACCCTATGCCTTATTTATCGGCCAGGGACGGGTTGACTTGAGCAAAAAAACGTCTCCCGGTGATTTTTGCGACACAGATACAGCTAAAACAATGAAATGATTATAAATTTTTGCTCTATCCAGGGACGATCGTCGCCCATGGACAGCGCAAACATTTCAGGCACCAACAGCAAACTACGGATTTTTGTCCGTGGGAGCCAATCCAGGAGAAACACCTTGGAAAAGGCGTCCCAGAACACTCTTCTGCGAGATACTCTTGCGCAAATCCGCCAATTGGGAACGCGTGGGGCTTTGGTCTTTCTCCAACACATTCAAGGCATGGGCATAAAAGGGTCGATCGGGAAAATTATGCCCCAAAACCACGGCATAATTGCGCGCCTCTTCCAACAACCCCAAACGCTTGGAAGCCAACACCAAACCAAACAATGCCTCCTCGACATAGGGGGTGACGTTATAGGTTGGATTGGTCACCACCTGATTGAAACGGTTGATGGCAGCGATATACTCCTCTTGATCCAGATAATAGCGCGCAACCACCATCTCCTGCTCTGCCAAACGGTCACGACACAACACCACCATCTGCTCGCCTTCCCAGGCATAATCACTTTTGGGAAAGCGAGAGATCAACTCCTGGAAGGCATTCAAAGCCTCACGGGTGTTGTTTTGATCCTGCATCGCCCCACCGATCTGCTGATAAAAGGACAAACCACGCATATAGTAGGCATAGGGGGCATAGGGATGGCGGGGGTGCAGGCGAACAAAACGTTCGGCCATGCTGATGGCATCGGCATACTCCTCCTTTTTATAATGCGCGTAGATCAAATTGACCTGGGCGCGAATGGCGAAAGGCGAGAAAGGATGCTTGCGATCCAACTCCTGAAAACGCTCTGCCGCCACTTTGAACCGTTTCTTATCCAGCGCCTCCACACCCTCGGCGTGTAGTTCATCAGCCGGCTTGCCGACCTCGTTGGTGTCAGGAGTGGTGCTGCAGCCACTGGCAGCACCGGCCAGAAGCAACAAAGTGCTGATCAGGCGTACCGAAGACAGCAACGTGCGGGAAGAAGATGGGTAGAAGAAACGCATGGGATCTCTCATCACAGTAGGCAAAGCGGTAAGTTAGTGAAAGCCGAAAAAGTTTACCGCTCATGGCCGCACAAAGCGAGGATTTTTTCTGCTGCCCGCACACCGGAGAGAACGGCGCCCTCCAAAGTGGCTGGCAGGGCGGTTGCCGTCCAATCGCCTGCCAGCCAAAGGTTATGCCAGGGCGTGGTACTGGGCGGGCGCACCATGTTACACCCTGGCCAAGCAGCAAAGGTGGCGCGCTGCATGCGGATAACCCGACCGACCTGCGGGGGCGCAACACGGAGCGGTGCCAACACACGCGATACATCCTGGTGTACCGCCTGGACCAGTTGTGCGGCAGACCAGTGGCTCTCCCGATAGGCGCCACTCAAAACAGCACTCAGACGCCCCTGCCGGACGGGATGCTGACTCAATCGGTTACGGTCCAACAACCATTGGCTGGCACGCGTTGGCAACCCCAGCAAGGGCGCTGGCAGACTGAGAGGCTGTTCGTACTGGAGATGGACAGAAACAATCGGTGCGCACGACAAGGAAGAGAGCTGCTGCTGCAGCAAACCCGGCGGCAGCAAGACCCGCAGCGCATCATGCGGCAACGCGGCGATAACCGCCTTCGGATGCCACCAGGAACCCTGCTCCGTATGCACCGCCTGCAACACAGAGCCAGAAAACTGTAGCTGCCGCACCCGACAGCGGCAGAGAACCTGTCCGCCTGCCTGTTGAATAGCCCGCACGGCAGGAGTGGCAAAGAGTTGCGACAAAGGCACGCTGGGCAACATGGGCAGGAGCGCTTGCGCGCCACCAAAGAGAAGATGTTTCAGTACGTTGCTAAACAGAGCTGCGTTGGCAGAGGCAGGTGGTTCATTCAAGGTCGCCAAGCATAGAGGATACCACAAACGCTGACAAAGCCGCGCCCCCTGCTTGTGCTGCTGCAACCAGTGGGTGACACTGACCTCCTCCCAACGCTCAGACTGGACACGCACGGCAGCCAGCAAACGCCAAACCGGCAGCCAATCAGCCAACGACAGATCAGGCAAGCCATATAACCCAGCCAACAGATGCCACGGCGCAGGCCAACGCGGCACCGCAAGATGGTACCAACCGGCAGACTCCTCCCAAAAGGTAAAGTCTGGATGGGGGGGACTCCAGAGGTGATGCCGACTGCCCAAACGGGAGAGCAGTTGCAGAGTGTGGCGATAGGCACCCAACAGGAGATGGGGGCCATGGTCCAACTCTTCACCGCACAGCCTGTCCGGGTAGGAACGTGCCCGGCCACCGGGCCAGCGCGCCGCCTCCAACAGCACGGGACGTAAGCCGGCATCCGCCAGATGCAGAGCCGCCGTCAACCCGGCAAGGCCACCGCCCAAAATCAACGGCTGGGTAAAAGAGGGATGAGACATCAAGCCTGTTGAATGGTGCAACGCCCTTCATCGGCCAAAATCGCCAACACACGCTGGCGCCACAGGGTACGAAACTGCTCCTGTTGGACCACCGAGGCGCGATGGGAAAGCACCAAGGGCAGCAACGGCCCCATCTCCGGTGCTGGTGCAATGGCGGCGGGAGAGTAGGACAAAGCAATGCGCTGCCCGTTGCTGATCCGCTCAAACCGGAACGGACCAACCGAAGGAAGGTCGGCAAAGTGCAGCAAGCCACTGCGTACATGCTGACCAGCCAAGCCATGAAAACCGTTATCCGCCGCCGCTCCGGTCAACAGCGTGAAAATCTGGCTGATGGGACCATTGACCCCATGCGCCACCGCGCCCGGCACGGTGACACGCATATCCCCTCTGACCGGGACACAGTCCAGAAAAAGCCGCTCCGCCGCCAGCTTGGCCATCAGAAAAGCGCCAGCCACCGTCGGGCAGGCATGACCGGCCAGCTTGACCGCATCCACAAACGTATAGGTAAAGTGACCATCTCCCGCACCAAGCAGATGGCCGAGAGGATCATAAAGGGTGATCGATGGCGTGTCGGGAAACATGGCAGCCCCTACTCCTCGGCAGAAACGGGTACAAGGGCAGTCTGCGCGTTGTGCAACTCCTCGGCTTGATAGACCACCACCCGATTCCGCCCCCCCTCCTTGGCCTGATACAGGGCCAAATCGGCACGCTTGATCACATCGTTGATGCTGTCGCCATCATCCGGGAAGCAGGCGACACCGATGGAGACGGTACGGCGCAAGATGACACCATTGGTTGGAATGCGCAGGTTTTCCACGGAAAGACGGATACGCTCAGCCATGGCGGCACCAAAGGCACCATCGTTGCCCTGCAGAACCACCAGAAACTCTTCGCCACCAAAGCGAATGACCAAATCAGAGCTGCGCACCACCTGGGCATGCAATATTTTGGCAAAGGCTTTCAGAACATTATCACCCGCTTCATGCCCCCAGGTGTCGTTGACCTCCTTGAAGTGGTCCAGATCCATCAGCAGAACGGCCAGTTGGGTCTTGCCCCGTTTGGTGGCAGAGTCCAGGGTGACCACATACTCTTCCAGGAAACGGCGGTTGTGAAGCGTGGTGAGCGGATCGCGCAGGGAAGATTCGCGCAGGGTATCCAGCAACCGCTTGGCCTCCACGGTCGAGGCAGACTCACGCAGAAACACCTGGATAAAGGGGAGCAAAACCTGGTAGAGGTGGCCATGGTTCTGGTCGATAACAATCTGCACCACATTGCCAACCACGCCGGAGTGGATAATCGGGATGCAGAGATGCCCGATATTGTCACCGGCACGTTCGCGGGCAAAGCAGGGACAAATATAGGCATCCTGAAAGGAGTGTACGATGTGACCGGTTCGCTGGGCCCGACAGGCATCGGCCCGCACCAAAACACGATCAAGACACCAGCGGCACTCGGCAAGATTTTCACCATCGACCAGCACGGGCCGCATATGGTTGGTGCTGGGAGTGGCTTCGTAGATGGAGAAATGCTGGATCCAGAATTGATCCATCAAAATGCGACCAATGCGCATGTAGACATCCTGAACGGAGTGATCCTCCTCCACGGACTGTTTGAACTGGGCCACTTCCAACAGCACCTCCACCATTTCGGTGGTGGTGGTGATCATGTTGGTATTGCCCTGCAGTTCATAGTTGAGCAGGCGGGCGATATCGCGATTGATGGTGCCCAGATCCCGCTGCAGATGGCCCATCAAACTGTTCAGGTCAGAAGCAATTTGACCAATTTCATCGTTGCCGTGATAGTCCAGGCGCCCGGAAAAATCGCCACCACGGGCATGGGCGACCACCTTTTGTACCCCACGAGCGGTCAACACCATGCGCGACAGTTGCCAACGAAACAGCAGAGTAAATATCACCCCGAACACCGCCATCACCCCAACCATCACGGCAATGGTAGTAATCGCCTTGCTCTGCATGGCGGCCAGGGAGAGTTCCACCGTGACAGCACCCAGAACAGTGCCATCCGTCACCTGATGGCAACTCAAACAGTTGGGTTCACCCTCCAGACGGGCGACAAAAGCGACCGTGCCCCGAAAAACAGGGGTTTTGGTCTCACCAGCAATGCGAAAATCGGAGACCCCGTTGGCCAAAACCTGACGTTCGATCTCATCGGCGGCCTGTTCCATGGCCAGACCGGCCCCAAACTGTTTATCCACCTCTGGCCCCCGCACCACCCGCACCATGAGCAGGCCGGGCACGTCGGTCAGGCGACGCATAAACTGCTGCCGATCACGAATCACGTTGTTGATCATCGATTCGGTCAAACTGACCCGGACAACCTCGGCGACCGAACGGATATGTTCAGAAGCGGTATAAAGGGAAAACTGGCGAAAAAAGAACAGGCTGCCCAGCGCAATCAGGGTAACCATGGCCAGAGACAAAAAGGCCGTCAAAAGAGTGGTTTTGGATTGCAGATTCATATGGTCAGAATACCCGTCATGCGCACTTAAATGGAAAGATGACACCAACCACGCAAAAACCGCACCGTCGTTTTCAGCAGTATGAAAGATTCTGCAGACATACACAATGGAAATACCGCCCAACAAAGAGGTGGACACAATAAATTGCGCCTGCATTTTGCCCAAGATGGTGGCCGAGAACGACAAGTCGTCAAAAAGAGATGGAAGAGCACCCATAGGATTTAACTGCTCTATGACTTGATCAACCATTTTAATGGGTTATCGGATACCGCTGTTTGATTGGTACACGGCAGCGCAGCAGTCAGCTCTGCCTCATTCCCAGAAAGGCTGGTTGCTGGAGGAGGCAAGTGTATAAAATTTTTTTTACACCTGCGTGTAAACTGTAAAAAAAATGATTGCTCCGGGTGTCATAATGGCAGATATTAAGGGGGATATTTGTGTCGCCTTGCCAAACAACCAGCCAATCTGAATGATCGCTATTTAGTATTGATGGAAAAAACCAACTTGGCAACCAGATTGCTGTTGGTATTCAATCAAGTGACACTGTGCCTGACCCAGGCGCCTTCGATTCGATTGCATTCGTGGAGTACACCATGTCTTTTCAGACCCCATCATCGACCCGTTTGTCCAATCTGGATTTGGCAACGGTGATTCGTAGCGCGATTGATGAAACGATTATTGCCTTTTTTACCACTGACATTGAACTGAAAGCAGGACCGGCTATCATCACCACGGAGGGCCAGGCGTATCAACCACCACAAGCCGACATGACGGCGATTGTTGGTCTGAGCGGCACCATGGAGGGAGGGGTCCATTTATCGGCACCGCTGCACACCGCCCTGGGGTTGGCGATTGCCTTTTCTGGCGAACAGTTGGAAAGTTTTGATGCCACGGCCCGGGATGCCATGGGGGAGTTGGCCAATATTATTGCCGGTGCGGTCAAGGAGCGCATCAGCGATGCCATCTACTTAACCCCACCAAAAGTTGTCACGGGTGTCAATCTGACCGTTGACTATACCAAGGCGCTGGAGAGCACCAAATGCTATTTCCGCTCCTTGCATGGACCATTCTTTGTGGAGGTTTTTTATAATATTTAGGCATCTTGGCAAGGCTAGGTCGGAACCGAAAAGCAGGCAGCACAGCAATTACCCGGCGATGGCTCAAACCGACCATTGACCTGGGACAAAATTGCGCTAGAATAGTGCCCTGCAATCGGTGCGGGCGTCGTCTAATGGCAGGGCCTAAGCTTCCCAAGCTTAAGACGGGGGTTCGATTCCCCTCGCCCGCTCCAACTCTCCCCTACTCCTCAATTCCCGGCAGCTCTACAGGTCGCAAAACCATAAAATGGGCGTTTTGGATGAATCATTACCGATGGTTAACGCATGTCTGTGATGCCCTCCCCCGCTGAGGATCCCATGGTTCCAGATCCCGACTATCAAACTGCCACGCTGGCCAATGGTCTGCTGGTTGCCACCTTTCCCATGCCCTGGCTGCATGAGGTGGGGGTCACTCTGGTGGTGCGCGCTGGTAGCCGTTACGAAGAGGCGGCCCAGGCAGGGATTGCCCACTTTCTGGAGCATATGGTTTTCAAAGGCACCCGCACCATTCCAGACCCGACGGCCATGCATGCCCATCTGGAATCCATGGCTGCCGACATGAATGCCGCCACCGGACAGGAGAGCAACGCCTATTGGATCACCCTGCCACCCCGTTATCTGGCGGCTGGTTTTGCGTTGTTTTGCGAGATGTTCACCCAACCGCTGCTGGCGGGCATCGAAACCGAACGGCAGGTCATCCTGGAAGAGATGCGCGAGGATGAAAACGAAAAAGGGGAAAACATCAATCCAGTGACCCTGGCCGGTGACTATTTGTGGCCGGACCACCCCCTGGCCCGCTCGGTGCTGGGTACAGAGGCAAGTATCCGCCGCATCGATCAGCCTGCTCTGCAGCGTTATTTGCAGCACCATTATCGCGGTGCCAACATGGCCGTCGCCTTTTGTGGACCGGTTGCACACGCGCAAGCGCTGCAGTTGGCAGAACAGTGCCTGGGCACACTGCCCGTCGGACAGCGCCAAAACCACTCTCCGCCGCCTCCCATGCGACCTGGTCCCCATTGGGTGGCTGCCGATGATCAAACCTCACAATTTTCCCTGACCCTCTCTTTTCGCTGTGGCGGCTACCAGGATGCCCATTTTTATCATGCTGCCGCTCTGCGCCGCCTGCTGGATGATGGTTTTTCTTCCCGTTTGCACGCTTCGCTGCGCGAGCAGCGGGGTTTGGTGTACGATGTCTGGGCCTCCCTGACCGGCCACTCCGATACTGGGGTTTTGGAACTGGGGGCAACGGTCTCCCTGGAAAATTTGACCGTGGTTTTTGCGGCACTTTTGGAGCAGTTACAACTGTTGATGCACGCCCCACCTGAGCCTGAGGAGTGGCAGCGCCTGGTTACCCGCTGGCATGCCAACCTGATGACCACTTTGGATCGCCCAGCTGAACTGATCGAGCGCTACGTCTCCGACCGTCTCTTTGAGGCCATGGAGTCACTGCCGCAGGCGTGGCAGCGCATCTCAGAGGTTCAACCGCAACACCTGCCCCAGGTAGCCCGCCAGATTCTCCATCCGGCCAACCGCGTGGTGGTTTTGATTGGTCCGCACGCCCGCAAAAAAATCGCTCTTCTGCAAGCGATCAAATAGCCCATACCGCCCAGCGGCAACTTAAAACAGACGCGCAATCAGCCCATCGGCCCGCAACAGACCGCTTTCCGTCAACTGCAGGCGCGCCGCATCCCACTGTACCCAACCCGCCTCCCGCCACTGTTGCAGGAGCGCCTGTTTTTCCTGCACCAACTCCAGCCCGGTCACCTGGCGATACAGCGCGCGATCCACCCCCGCCGCATGACGCAAACCAAGCAGCACGATCTCCTGACCGGCCTCCTGAGGCGTCAAACTCTGCACCTGCCAAAAAGGATGATCGGCCTCCCGCAGGGCATCCCGTGCCATGAACGCAAGATAGGCCGCGATGGATCGGCGATTTTGGCTGCGCAGTCTGCGCCCATCGGCCAGACTCCATTTGCCATGCGCTGCCACACCCACACCGAGATAATCCCCATAAACCCAATAGTTGCTGTTATGGCGGCAGTGATGGCCGGGCCGGGCAAAGTTGCTGATTTCGTAGGCCGGCCACCCCCCTGCCGCCAATTGCCTGCGGGTATGCAAAAACAGTTGTGTCTCTTTCTCCTCCTCCAGGGGCAACCAGGTACCCTGCTGCAACCGGGTGTGCAACGGCGTCCCCTCTTCGATGGTCAACGTATAACAGGAGAGGTGCTCCGCTCCCCAGGCCATGGCTTCGACCAACTCCTGTTGCCAACCGTCGATGCTCTGACCGGGGGTGGCATAAATCAGATCCAGATTCAGGGTGGAAAAATCCACCTGCTGGGCATGGCGGATGGCCAAGCGGGCAGTGGCCAGATCGTGGGGGCGCTGCAACGCCTGCAGGCGCTCTTCAGTCAGCGCCTGAATACCCAAACTGAGGCGGTTGACACCCATGGCCCGCCAAGCCTGCATTTTCTCCAGAGTGGCCGATTCAGGATTGGCCTCCAGGGTGATTTCACAATCGTCGACCACTGGCCATAGAGTGTACACACAGGACAACAGCCCCTCCACGGACCGGGGCGCCAACAGGGAGGGGGTTCCTCCGCCGATAAAGATAGCCTGCAAGGGGCGCACATCCTCCGCCAACTGCTGGCGCCGCCACTGCAACTCACGTTGTACGGCAGCCACATACGCCTCTTCCGGCCAGGGTGACATCACCTCCGAGCGAAAATCACAATAGGGACATTTCTGCTGACAAAAGGGAATATGCATATAGAGGGTCAGCGCTGGCAATACCGGTTTATTCCCACTCATCCCCGCCTCGTTCTACTGAAATTCTTCACATTCGTTCCAACAACACGCTGCACTACACTATACGTCCGATGGAGTCTGTTGACCATGGGCTGTCCATCCGGGCCAAGGTCAACCGTTGAACCACACCATACCAAGCAGGAGGAGATATGTTGAATCAGAAAGAAATAAAAGGTCGTAAAATGCCTTTTACAGTGGACGGCATGCTGTTTCTAACCAACCGTACCAGTATCACCACAACAGAGAATGGCCAAACCATTTATCAAGGCTATGCCTATCCCGGCAGCAGCGAAACGGAGGCAGACTGGTTGATTCAACGCATCACCATTGGCGACGATGATGCGGTGACCACGCTGTTTGCCAACGGTCAGGCCACGTTCGATCAGGTTTGGGCCAACCGTACTCAATTGAATTATCTCTGAGGTGTCCTATGAGCACCGTTCAATTTAATCCTTTCGCCCGTCGCTTGAGTTTGGCAACGGGTAGCGGCAGTTCTGCACCAAGTCTCTCTGCGACCCAGGTGAGCACCATTGCTGATGAACGCATCAACGCCATGACCATCCTGCCGGCCACGGCGCTGGCCAATCTGACCACATCCCAGGTGGCGGGGCTGACCAGCACCGCCATCAATACCCTGGCCGATGCCCGCATCAATGCCATGACCATCCTGCCGGCCACGGCGGTGGCCAATCTGACCACATCCCAGGTGGCGGGGCTGACCTCAACCAATATTCTGGCCCTAACCGCCAGCAGCGACCAGACCATTACGGGCAAAAAAACGCTGACCAACAAGGTTACGTTGCAAAACATGGCAGAGAAAGTGACCATCTCCAGCACGGCAGCAACCGACACTGTTCATTTTGATTTTTTGACCCAGCAGATCCTGTATTCAACCAGCAGCGCCATCGGCAACTTTACCTTGAACGTTCGAGGCGATGCCACAACATCGTTGGACAGCCTGCTGGAGAACAATCAGCAGGCTATCGTTGTTTTTGATGTCACCAATGGCGCCTCAGCCAAGTATCTGACCGCTCTGACCATCGATAGCAATGCGATCACCCCAAAGTGGCAAGGGGGCAGCGCACCCACCGCAGGCAACGCTTCCTCCGTGGATACCTATGTATTTCGCATCATCAAGACGGCCACGGCAACGTTTACGGTGATGGCGTCCATCACAAAATTTGCATGAGGATTCCCATGAACCCATTCATCAGAACAACCATTCTTGCGACGATCTGCTCTACCTGGTTTTTCCAGGCAGAAGTGACGGAAGCAACACGCAACGCGCAAGAGTTGGATCACACCAAGGTCGGGTTTTGTGCCCCTATGTTGGCTGCATCCGGTCTTGGCGCGAAGGCACACGGATTTGGTGCAGCAACAGACTACCCGATCGAATACCTGATCGTTGCAGGCGGGGGATCACACGGATCGTGGTTAGGCGGAAACGCCAATCTGGGTGGTGGGGGTGGTGGCGGTGGAGTCATTGATGCGTCGGCAATGGTAATCAGTGGCGCAGTACACACGATCACGATTGGTGGGGGTGGAGCACCTGTCGCTGCCAACTCAGGACTACGGGGCAATCAGGGTAGTTCTTCAAGCATTTCTGGTCTTGGCGAGGCTGTTGGGGGTGGGGGTGGAGGCAGCGCTGCGGCTGGAAACAGAACCGGTGGTGACGGTGGATCAGGAGGAGGAGGAGGATACAGTTGGAGTGATCGACCCAATGGTGTTGAATACGCTGGAGGTAATGGAGTTCCAGGACAGGGAAACAACGGGGGAACCGGCAAGTGCGGTAATGGTTGGGAATCCTCAGGTGGTGGTGGCGGCAAAACACAGGCTGGGGCAAACTATGCGAGTTGCGCCAACTATTCCGGCGGCAAAGGGGGAAACGGAATAAACTGGAAATCACTTGGAACATATTATGGTGGCGGTGCACAGGGTCTTGGCTGTCCACCAAACTGGACCGGTTGCGGCAGCGGTTTGGGCAGTACCGGGGCAAACTCAGGCGGCGGCAGTTCGGCAGGCACATACACAACCACAGCGGGTAACTCAGGGATCGTCAAAATCCGTTATCCCGGGGCCCAGCGCGGCACCGGAGGCACCGTAACCTCCGCTGGCGGTTACACGTATCACACCTTCACAGGGGACGGTATTTTTACCGCATAGATCCATGGCGCATTTTGCGAGGTTGGATGAAAACAATACTGTTGTTTCAGTGCATTGCATCAATAACAGCAACACGGGCAACCTGCCGTTTCCAGAGAGCGAATCTGTCGGCGTGGCTTTTCTGACCGCCGTCCATGGCGCGGGAAAAACATGGAAACAGTGTAGCTTTAACAGTAATTTCCGGGGACACTATCCGGGCAAGGGTGAGCAATATGATGCAGGGTACGATCTTTTCATTGCCGTCAGGCCAATGCATCTTCCCTCATATGTGCTCGATACTGCGACAGGCTACTGGGTTCCACCTGTGCCGTACCCCAGTGACGGGAGGCACTATGCTTGGAATGAACAACTGGTGCAATGGGATTATGTTGCGGATAGCATACCTGCGCTCTGATGAATAACCATGGTAATCGCATTTGAATTTTTTCCGCATCGTTATCCAGACAACACGGTGCATGGCGCGCTGCGCCACTTTCAAATGCGATTGCCTTGCTTGCACTGGACCTCTTTCTGGACAAAGGCGCATAATGGCCTTTGCAAATCAACCATCCCTCTTTTTGGCGCAGGAAACGACGATATGCGAATCATTTTGGCGGAACCACGGGGCTTTTGTGCGGGGGTGGAACGGGCCATCGCCATTGTGGAGAGCGCATTGGCCAAATTTGCCACCCCGATCTATGTGCGCCATGAAATTGTCCACAATCGCTGGGTGGTGGACGCCCTGCGGCGTCAGGGAGCGGTTTTTGTCCAGGAACTGCACCAGGTTCCAGAGGGGGCAACGGTGATTTTTTCTGCACATGGGGTTGCCAAGACGGTGGAGGAGGAGGCGCAACGGCGCGCACTGCGGGTGTTGGATGCTACCTGTCCCTTGGTGAGCAAGGTGCATCGCGAGGCGGATCGCCTGGACCGCAGCGGCCATCGTCTGATTCTGATCGGTCATCCGGGCCATCCCGAAGTAGTGGGTACACTGGGACAGTTGCCCGCCGGTGAGATCGAATTGGTCTCCAAGGTGGATGAGGTGTGGCAACTGCCCCAACAGGGGACGGGCTCTACCGACCAAGGAATTGCCTACATCACCCAAACGACACTATCTCTGGATGAGACGGCGGAGATTGTCGCCGCCCTGCAGGCCCGTTTCCCGGAGATTGTCGGGCCAACACGGGAGGATATTTGTTATGCCACGCAAAACCGTCAGAACGCGGTCAAGGCGCTGGCCCAATGTTGTGACCGGATATTGGTATTGGGCGCACCAAACAGCAGCAACTCCAATCGACTGCGGGAGGTGGCCCTGCGCGCCGGGGTCATCGCCTATCTGATCGAATCGGCCCAGGATGTTGAGCCGCACTGGTTGCAGGAGATCCAGGCGTTGGGCATCACAGCCGGCGCCTCGGCCCCGGAGGTGCTGGTGGATGAATTATTGACGGCCCTGACCAGCCCCGGTGATCGGCTCTACTGTGCCACAAGCGGGGCGGTGGAGCTGCTGTCGGTGAGCAAAGAGACGCTCTCCTTTGCCCTGCCGGAGAGTCTGCGCCCGGCATGATCCTGTTGCCCGGCTTCCTCCATCTGTTTTTTGGCGCGAGGATGTGCATCGTCATAGACACGCAACAGGCGGGCCTGATCCAGATGGGTATAGCGCTGCGTGGTAGAGAGTGACGCATGGCCCAACATCTCCTGGATGGCGCGCAGATCGGCCCCGGCTTGCAGAAGATGGGTGGCAAAGGCATGGCGCAGGGCATGCGGGGTAGTTTTTTCCGGCAGCGCCAGCCAACGGCGCCGCTGTTGCAGCAAACGTTGTACCTGGCGGGGATTCAAGCGATTATCGCCCACGCTCCGCCTGACCCCGACAAAGAGCGGTCCATTGCCCTGCTGCTCTGGCAAAGCCTGATCGCGCAGTTGCAAATAATGGTTGATGGCCTGAATCGAGGCCCGGCCCAAAGGCACGATGCGCTCCTTGTCCCCTTTGCCCACCACTCTGGCCTCCTGACTGGCCATATTCAGATCCCAACGATCCAACTGACACAATTCGCTGACCCGCAAACCAGAACCATAAAGCAGTTCAAGAATGGCCTGATCACGGGCATGCACCCAGTCGGCGGGGGGATTGCTGCTGCTGATCGGCGGTGGGGATTCGATCAAACGGGCGGTATCCTCTTCACTGGGCGCACGCGGCAGACGCAGACCCAACTTGGGGGTGGCAACCCATTTGGCTGGGTTATGCGGCAACTCTCCGGCCACCTCCAAAAAATGAAACCAAGAACGCAGAGCGGCAATACGCCGTTGCAAGGTAGCCCGCGCCAACTTTTCCCGATGACCGTGGGCCAAATAGGCCCGCATATCCGCCGGACGCAGTTGCTGCAAATGGGCCATGCTCAAGACATCCCCCTTGTATTTTTGCCAAAACTCCATAAAACTCACCAGATCGTGCAGGTAGGCACGCACGGTGCGGACGGCGAGGCGCTGTTCCGAGCGCAGATGGCGCAAAAACGGCTCCAGCAAAGCAGGGGTCAACGGCTGTTCGGACATGGTCATGGACTCGGCAAAGGGAAACGGTGTACAACAGGCAGACAGCCCTGCACTGGAGCATCGCAAAGGATGTTCCAGGGGGGCAATTGCGCTGCACATGCAGGCAAGCGCTTAACAATTATCGGACCATTTTTGGTACACACAGATCATGAGTCAGACCCCCCGGCGTTTGTTGACGCTAAACTGTCACGAGGCATGGCTGCATCAACTACATGTCTTACCCTATCAATTGGATATTATCGATGGCCTGCCGGGCAGATATACCTCAGCCTGGGATGTCCGCATCCGCCCACTGCCTGACAATGCCCGCCTGATCACCCTGCAGGAGGCGTTGACGTCCGGGGAGAGCTACCACTGCATCATTGCCCACAGTATGACCGATCTGCTGGATGTCAAGAGTTTGGCATGGCCGCGTCTTCTGGTTTTGCACAACACCCTGGAGGGTCGCCTGCAGGAGCAGACCCAGAGTGCGCCAGAGCAGGTGCAGGCAGTGTTGCGGCAGTATGTGCGCCTGACAGGCACCCAGGTGATTGCGGTGACCGCCATGAAAGGGCGCTCCTGGGGCTTTGGCAAGGATATTGTCCCTTGCGGGGTGGATGCCGCCGCTTATCCGCCCTGGTCGGGAGAGTTGGCCTGTGGCATTCGGGTCGCCAATCAGATTCATCCCAAGCGCACCCTGCTCAACTGGGCCTTGCATGAAGCGGCTTTTCAGGATCTGCCGATCCGTCTGGTCGGCCACAATCCAGAGTTCCCCGGTGTCGTTCCGGCAGACAACTGGGACCATTTGAAGCGTCTGCTGCAGAGCCATCGATTTTATGTACACACGGCGGATGCCGTGCAGGAGGATGGCTATAACATGGCGATGTTGGAGGCGATGGCAGCGGGTCTGCCGGTTTTGGGCAACCGGCACCACTCTTCCCCCATTGTACACGGGGTGAGCGGTTTTTTGAGTGACGATCCGCAGGAGTTGGCCCGCTATGCCAAAATGTTGCTGGCAGATCGAGAGTTGGCGCACCGATTAGGCAGGGCGGCACGACAGACGGTGCAGGAAAAATTTTCGTTGCAGCGCTTTGCTTTTCTGCTGCAGCAGGCGATACGGAACGCACGGCGCCCCCGTCCGGGCAGGCGCCTATGATGCAGCGATGCGAATCAGGCAGTGGCTGAACACATTGGCCAGATCCTGCAGCAGGTCGGTGGCATCACTGGGCAGAAAGCGATTGGGCGCTTCGCCACCCAGATTGAGGGCACCGATCAAGCGCCGTTGTGGATTTTGCGCATCGGCAGGGGCATAGAGGGGCACCAGGGCTTCGGAACGGATGGACGCCGTAAACTGGCCGAAATAGCACTGTTTGTTTTTGCCTTCCCGCCCCACCCGGATGACCGGAGCACTCCCCTCTCCCAAAGTTTGCGTCAAGAGGACATGGTCCAGCACAAAGAGGCGTTCCTCCAGACTCTCCGGGGGGGGTGTCCGGTGAAACAGTTGCACCAGGGAGGACTCCTGGGCACTGAGTGAGACGGTTACCCGTTTGATATTGAAGAGATTTTCCGGCTCATGCGTGGCGATGGCAATCACCGCCCAGGCCGTAGTGGCCAGGATCATCTGGGTTTGGATGGCATGAAAGGCGCGGTAGATCTCTTCGTTGCGCAGCAGGCGATTGAGGATCGTATCCAGTTTATCGCGCAGTTGATCGTTCTGACGACGCAGATGGACCAACTGGCCACTCTCCAGGCTGATCACCTTGCCCACTTCGCCGACAGCGGGCAGAAGATCCGGATGGTTGGGTAAAAAATCCGGATTTTGCTGCAACCAAGCCAGTACCTGGGCTTCTTTTAGGGAGGATATCGTATTCATGGCGCCTGTTATGCCTCGAAATCAGGAATCTTGCAAGTAAAAATCCGTTGACGGCCATACTGATCGGCGCGTATTATCCATTGCGCATTTTTATGGAGCAGGTGATTGGGCATCCGCAAGGAGGCGGTCTCCGGCGATCCTGTGGTTATTGATGAATGAATTCAGGGGGATGGTGTGTCGAGTTTTGATGAAGCCAACATTGAAAAAGTTGCACGCTGCATGAAGGCGTTGGCGCATCCGTTGCGATTGAAGGTGATTGTCGCCCTGAATGATCAGGAATTGAGTGTGCAAGAACTGGTTGAGGCGGTGGGCACCACCCAATCCAACGTCTCCCAACATTTGACCATCATGCGTGACAAACAGATTCTCTCCTCGCGACGCGATGCCAATCAGGTTTTTTATCGGGTTGGAGACTGCAAGGTGTTGGATCTTGTCTCCTTGACGCGCAATATTTTTTGCAACGTCACGCAGCCAGAATCCTAACCCCCCATACTCTTCAGGTCGTGACATGAACTGGTTACAAGAGAACGCCATCACTGTGCTGTTGCTGGTCGGTTTTGCTGTTTTGCTGGTGCGTGGACCATTGATGGCCAAAATGGCTGGGGTGGAACAGCTCAACGTACATGATCTGGCCAAACGACTGGCCTCCTCTACCCCGCCGTTGTTGGTGGATGTGCGCACCCAACAGGAGCACAGCAGCGGGTACGTACAGCAGGCACTGTTGATTCCCCTCCCGGATTTGCGGCAGCGACTGGACGAAGTCAAGCGACAAGCCAACACCCGACCGATAGCGGTGATCTGCCGCAGTGGCAACCGTTCCATTTATGGGGCGGTGATGCTGAAGCGGATGGGGGTTGCGCAACAGGTGTACAATGTCAACGGCGGCATGCTGGACTGGCAATCGCAGGGTTATCCGGTACGGAAGTAAAGCTCCGTTCTTTCCCCCCCATTCGCAGAAGGCAGACGAGTATGGCTATTGAAGAGGAGATCAAGCTGACGGCTCCGACGGCGGACATTCTGGAGGCGTTGGCGCAGGATGGTGAATTACTGGCCAAGTGCCAAGGCACTCCCATCAAGAGCCGTCACTATCTGGCCACCTATTATGACACCCCGGAGCGGGACCTGTTGCGGCATCATTTGGCTTTTCGCATGCGACAGGAGCAGGGAGGTGGCCTGCGTGCCAACCTGAAGGGGACCGGCGGCCCCATGGTAGACGGTTTGGCGCAGCGGCAGGAGTGGGAGGAGAGTCTGTCGGCCCCGATCCAGCAGTGGGAGGCGTTGCCTGCCGGACCCATGCGGGAGCAGATTTTGGCGGCGGTCCCTGCCCAGGCCCCTCTGGTTCCTCTTTTTGTGACTGATTTTCAGCGCCGTATCCTGTTGTTGCAGTGGGAGGGCAACCGGGTAGAGATGGCTCTGGATCTGGGGGAGATTCGCGCTCTGGACCGTGTGTACCCGTTGGCGGAGGTGGAGTTGGAGCGGTTGGCGGGGGAGAGTGCGGCGATACGGGCCATGGCCGATGGGTTGTTGCAGCGCTATGCCTTGACCTATTCGCAGCGCAGCAAGTTTGGTTTGGGCTTGGCATTGCTGGGTGTGGATGCAAACGTCTGAGAATAGACAGGGGGATGATGATGGGAGTGCGTTATATCAGCACACGCGGTCAGGTTGAACCACTCACCTTTACCCAGGCTGTGATGATGGGGCTGGCCACTGATGGTGGTCTGCTGCTGCCCGATGCCATTCCCCAGGTCACCCCAGATCATTTGCGCCAGTGGGCGACTCTTCCGTTTGCCGAATTGGCTGTGCAGGTAATCCGTCCCTTTGCCGACGCGGAGGATTTGCCGGATGTGGTGTTGCGGGAGATCTGTCAGCGCGCCTTTGCCTGTTTTGCCCATCCAGAGGTGACACCGCTGGTGCAGGCCGGGGGACGTCGGATCCTGGAGTTGTTCCACGGTCCCACCTTGGCCTTCAAGGATGTGGCTTTGCAGTTTTTGGGCAATCTTTTTGAATATATCCTGTCCCGTGATGGTGGTGCGCTCAACATTCTGGGGGCCACTTCTGGTGATACTGGATCTGCGGCCATCCATGGAGTTCGTGGGCGCAGTGGCATACACATTTTTATTTTGCATCCTCATCAGCGGGTCTCTCCCATCCAGGAGCGGCAGATGACTTCGGTGCTGGATGACAATGTACACAACATTGCCATTCGCGGCTCCTTTGATGACGGACAGCAGATTGTCAAGGATCTGTTCAACGATCTGCCCTTCCGGCAGCGCTACCAACTGGGGGCGATCAACTCCATCAACTGGGCGCGCATTCTGGCGCAAACGGCCTATTATTTCTTTGCCTGGGGGCGCTTGTCGGCGGGGCATCCAGACCGTCGTGTCTCCTTTGCCGTACCGACGGGTAATTTTGGCGATATTTTTGCTGGCTATCTGGCGCAGCGTATGGGCTTGCCCATCGAACGGTTGATTTTGGCCACCAATCGCAATGACATTTTAACCCGCTTTTTCCAGAGCGGCTGTTATGGTTCGGCGGAGGTCAAGCCGACGGTCAGCCCCTCCATGGACATTCAGCGGGCCTCCAATTTTGAGCGTTATCTTTATTATCTGCTGGATGAAGATGCGCAACAGGTGCGGCAGGCCATGCACGATTTGGAGCAGAGCGGCCAGATTACGGTCAGCGCAGAGAAGCGGCAACAGGCAGCGCAACTGTTTCATGCTGTGGCGGTCAGCGAAGAGGAGACTTTGGAGCAGATTCGTTCTTTTCATCAGCAGAGCGGCTATCTGCTTGATCCCCATACGGCTGTTGGGGTACGGGCAGCGTTTGATTATCCTGATGCCATCTGTTTGGCCACGGCCCATCCGGCCAAGTTTGGTGATGCGGTGCGACAGGCCATTGGTCACGAGCCGCCGTTGCCTCCGGCTTTGCAGGGCATGCTGGACCGACCCAGCCGTTGCACCATTCTGGCGGCCGACACGGCCCAGATCAAACAGCACATTGTTGCCACTTTGCCGCCCCGGTGACCCAGACCACCACCCCCAGCCCCCCCAG
>PDZU01000059.1 GCA_002753095.1 Magnetococcales bacterium | reverse complement strand
AAGTGTTGCCAAAACCACCTGCCCACTGGTAGCGGACACCCTGCGCGACACGCACTTTCTGGTCTAAAAATTACCGGATATTAGAAACCAAGTGCAAAATTTTTGCACCAAAAATCTACAGCAACCCGCAAAAAAAAATTCTGCCCTCATCATAAATTTGGCTGTGCCAGAATTTTTTTTCACAAGTAAAAAATTTCACCCTCAGACCACGACAGTCTGATTCACTTGCTCTATCTGCTCGCACTACCCTCTGCCAACTCACGGCTTTGGTCAACATTGGAAATACCGGCCAACTCCTGCAACAGACGCCAGTTATCCAAACGGTCGCGCATGGAGGCTTTCAACACCTCACTGGGGTTGCCACTTTTGTCAAACTGCTTGGCAAAGCGCCCCTCGCCACGGGCAAAATAGACAAAATCCAAAACTTCCTCCGAACCATCCCGATTACGGCGCCGATGCCAGTCACGCTCCACAGAGGGGTTACCCTGCAAAGAGAGCCGAGAGGCCAAGGTCCGCCCTTTGTCCGGGTTGTAGATGAAAACCGGAAAAGCGCGCGACTCCACAGCAGCAATGGCACGGGCACAGGACTGATCATCCGCCACCTGATGCTCTGGCTGGCAGGTGGTGTAGATGTTGATCAAAGCCGGACCGTTGAAGGCCAACGCCTGTTCCACCGCTTTGTAAAAATGGTTGATCATCGGACCAACGGTCTGGGCCACAAAGGTGTACGGATGCATCATGGCAATGTTGCCAATCTCCTTGCGCCGCTCCTGCTTGCCCGGCACGGTGGTACCATGGATGGACATCTTGGCATCCTGACCGACAAAGGTTGCCGTCGAAGCCTGACCACCGGTATTGGAATAAACCTGGGTATCCAACACCACCGCCTTGATGTTCATCCCGGAGGCCAACATGCGCGACAGCGCCTGGAAGCCGATGTCCAACATGGAACCATCACCACCCAAAACCAAAATTTGATGATCCTGCTTGCCAATCTGATCCCAGCGCGCCCGAATACCCATGGCAACTGTCGCCGCATTCTCAAACAACGAGTTGACCCAGGGCGCCCGGTAGGGATTGTAGGGATAGGTAGAACCATACACCGTATTGCAGCCGGTATTGGCCACAATACCATATTTATTGCCAACCTGGGCGTGCATGATCGCCAGCAGTTGCCGCAAAGCCGAGGTCTCGCCACAACCCATGCAGGAGCCAGCCCCCCCCACATACTGGTTGGCGTCCGCCTTGAGCATTAAATCCACCTTCAATTTTGGATTGATGTACTCGTTCGGCGTCTCCGGGCTTTTTTTGTAAAACTCCCACAAAGAGAAAAAATCCGGCAGATTGTCACGGGTTTTCTTGATCATGCGCAGCGCTTTATGATCGCCACACGCCGTCACGCACTCGCCACACCCTTTGCACTTGGTGGGATCGACAAAAATGCCAAACCATGCCCCCGGCGGTGCATCGGCACGGGCTTCATGCTTTTTCTGATAGGTTTTCCAAAACTTGGTGGTCTGCACCAACTGGTTTTGTACCAACTCCTGCTCTTCGCCGGAAAAGCTCTGCATCGTCTGCTCGACGCCTGTCGGGGTGACCACCCGCCCCCAGATTGCCGAGTCCGGGCAGTTTTGCACACACTCCATGCAGGCTACACAGTTCTCCGACAGGTACTCCGGCAGATCCGGGGCAATGTAAGAAAAATCCCGATACGAACCGCTGCCTGCCGGTACAATGGAGCAGGCCACAAAAGGATCGGCTGGCTGATTGGAGCTGGCACCGGAGTTATACGCCTCCATCACTGCGCGGGCACGCTTGATATCATACCATTCGGGAGTCGGTTCGGAATAAATAATCGCACGTTGGCTCATGGCATCTCTCCGCCTGGATTATACCGTCAAATAAAGAATGCGTTCACATCCTTGCCCTTGGCATCCCAATCTGCCTTACCCTGCGCCAGCAGTTCGGGAGAGGTACTTGCCATGATGCTTGGTGTGACTTCCATCACCCGCTGATAACCGCGCCGAGCCGCTTCCAGATTGTTCTCGACCACGATATCACCCCGTTTGCCGAAATATTTCACCAACGGCTTACGGACCAGTTCAAACAATTTATCTTCCGTCAACCCGGCCTGCTCCCGGAAGGGAGTGACACGCAAGAAGACGCCCAACAAAACAACCCCTTGGAAACGCTGGATCAAGGAGAAATCATGCAAACAGCTCTCGCGGGCGATGGCCACCGTATCCACGCCATAAAAACGAATGCCGCTTTCCTTGATAAAGTACTGCGCATAGGGCGGCAAAGAGTCCCACAACGCCTGGGGCGAAGGTTCATCGGTATGCTGGAAGACAATACCACCCGACTGCAGCCCCACCAAGGGATTGCCCATAAACCATGTCGTGGGATCCATCAGGGGAACAAAATCCACATGCTGCAGCTCACAGTGAGTCAGAATTTTGCCGGTCGGGGTGACCGTCAAATAGGTATTGGTGGGCAACCCTTTCTTTTCTGAACCATACTTGGGCGCCGCTTGGACCCGGAAACCAAAAATATCGCCCAACATCGTGGCGATGATCTTGTTGGTGGTCACCGAACCATACCCACCCACAGAATGCGCGCGCACCGAGAAGGAGCCTTGTGGCCGCACATCCGGCTCCGCCTCCAGAGGGAGAGCCGTCGCATGGTCGATACCGAGCGAGAAGTAAACCTTGCCCTCTTGTGGACCTTTGAGCATGTTTTTCACCACTGCCACGATATGGCCTGGCGTGGTATCGCGAGAACCCAATCCGGCGGTGCCGGTAAAGACGAACGGGATGCGCTCCACCTTCTCGAAACCGGGGGCACCCATCACTGCTTTGGCCAGAGAGGCTTCCACATCGGTGGTCAGAGGATTATCCACCATGGTGGGAATATCGCAGCGTTCGATCACCGCCACAGCCTTGCAATTTTTGATCAGGCTGGCCAGACGAGCCGCCGGGAATGGACGGTAACAGGTCACATTGACCACCCCCAATTTGACCCCCAAGCGCTCGCGCACCGTGTTAATCGCCGAGGCGGCCGTCTCCGACAGGGTACCCATGGCAATGATGGCGTACTCTGCCTCTTCCATGTGGATCCCCTCCACCAACTGATAGCGGCGACCGGTCAGGGTGTAATACTCATCCATCGCCCCTTGAATAAGGCCGGGCAATTTGTCGTAGAAGTGCCGTTGGGCAATCTTGCCCAACATGTAGGCTTCCTGATTCTGCACCACCCCGATCTGCAGGGGAGCTTCCGGATTAAAAATCGCCCGCATTCTCTCCAGGGGATTGCCCAGGAAACGGCGTACCAGTTCATCTTCCGGGTAGTTGAGATTTTCGATGGTGTGGGTACCCAGAAAACCATCCTGGACATTCATCATCGGGGTCATGGCATCTTCCGAGGCGCGCCGCGCAATCAGGCAAAGATCAGCCACCGCTTGCACGCTGTGCGCAAACAGGATGCCCCAACCACAGTCCGCCACCCCCATCACATCATCATGCCCGGCATGGACGTTCAAGGCTTGCGAGGTCAGAGCACGGGCACCTACATTGAGCACCTGCGGCAGACGTTTCCCGGAGATGGTGTACAACACCTCCTTCATCAGGATCAGCCCTTGCCCGGAGGTAAAGTTGGTAACGCGCCCACCCGCCAAGGCAAAGCCTTCGCAGGCCGACGCCGAGGAGTGTTCCGACTCCAACTCCAACCAAGCCAGCGGTGTGCCCCAGACGTTGCGAAAGCCATTGGCAACCGCAACCTGATACAGTTGGCCCATGATGGTCGAGGAGGTAATGGGATAAGCCGCTGCACCATCGGTGGCACGGGTCTCGACGTAAGAGACTGCGTCGGATCCGTCGCCGGTTCCCGGAACACCGGGAAATGGGAATGCAGTGTGCTCGGTAGCATTCAAGGTAGCCATGTCAACATGCCCTCCTGGAAGGTGGGGATAAAATCAATCAACAGGAAGTCGATTCCCCGACATTAGCGCAATTTGCTGCGCTGCACAACGGTTTCTCTTGCGATGATACACATTCCTGTCTTTTTAAAATGGCCGACGCCCGGCCAGGGCCTGATACAAGGTGGATTCATCAAGGTATTCCAGCTCGCCACCCATGGGCATGCCATAGGCCAAACGGCTGATACGTTCCACCCAAGGTGTTGCCAATTGCGCCACATAATGGGCAGTTGCTTCCCCTTCAACCGTCGGATTGGTGGCAATGATCAACTCTTTGATCATCCCGGATTGCAGCCGCTCCTCCAGAGATGCAAGGTGCAGTTGCTCCGGCCCCATCCCGGCCAAGGGATTGAGTCTCCCCCCCAGCACATGGTAACAGCCCTGAAAAAAGGCTGCCTTTTCGATCGCCAGCAGATCCATTGCCTCTTCGATCACACACAACAGGCTTGCATCCCGCCGTGCATCCCGACAAATCCAGCACAACTCTCCCTCGGCCAGATTGTGACATACCCGACACGAAGAGACCTGTTCCCCCAGGTTTTGCAGGGCGAATTGCAACTGCTCAATCTCGCCTTTGCCCTGGCGCAACAGATAATGAACCATACGCTGGGCACTCTTGCGGCCAACCCCCGGAAAGCGGGACAGCAAAAGGATGGCCCGCTCAACCGAAGGCAAACCCATGCCCTGTCCACCCTCACCGGACAGGGGGGCACCAGACAGACTGCCGGAACCGCGCATCAAAAGGGCAGATTTAGTCCGGGAATGTTCATACCCCCCGTCACTTTGGAGAGATTTTGCTGGGTCAGATCCAGCAATTTCTTCTGGGCATCATTAAAAGCGGCGGTGACCAAATCCTCCAACAACTCCACCTCCTGGGGATCAACGATGGAACGATCAATCTTGATCCGCTGCACCATCTGTTTGCCGTTCAAGGTCACTTCCACCATGCCACCGCCCGACTGACCGCTCACCTGGGCCGCCGCCAACTCTTCCTGCATCTTGGCCATACGGCTTTGCATCTCCTGCGCCTGCTTCATGATATTGCCCAGATTTTTCATCCAACCACTCCTGAATTGCCGTTAAGAAGAACCAACCTCGCCCAGCGGTCGCACAGCGGTCATGACCGCCTGGAATCGCTCCATGATCTGCTGCACCATGGGATGCTCTTGCATGTGTGCCGTCAAGGCGTTCACATGATCCCGTTGCCGACGCTGTTCATTTTCGGCCAACGTCTCGCAGCGTTTGTTGCCGGTCGCCTGTTGCTCCATGGTCACCACAACCGCAGCCAAACCATTTTTCCGCAAAAAATCGACCACCAGATGGCGCATCTGTTCGGCACTACCATAAACATCGCTGGCCAGTTGCAGATCAATACGTTGCGGCACACCATCCTTATCGACGCCGTAGTGCGGACAACTGACCAAGCGTTCCAGCTTGACCGCCAACTCGCTCTCCGTTTCCGACATATAGTCAACCATCTGACGCCAACTGTGCAAGCGGGGCGGAACGGCAGAAGCGGGCGTGAGCGGCGCAACCGGCGCGGACAAGGTGGATACCGGCTGGGTCACAGGCGGCAATGCAGACTCCACCAGCGGCTTTGGAGTCGCAGAAGAAGTTTTTGGTTCCACGGGGAGCGCGGAAAAATTTTGCCCAACGCCGCCTTTTGGGGTTGGGGCACTCTCCTCGCGCCGTGCTGAACCCTCCTGTAACACTGCCGGTGCTCTGCCCGTCGTTGCGGGGGGGGGTGGTTCATGGCCTTCCATCAAGCCCAGCAACCGCTCCAGGGAGGGTACCGGCTTCAAGTAGGCCACGCGCAACAGCAGCATCTCCAACGCCTGCAGGGCATCTTCCGCCAGACGCAGATCGGCACTGCCCCGCAACAGCACCTGATAGGCCATCTGCAGATGCTCCATGCTGACACGGTGCGTCAACTGCAGCAGACGATGCGCAACCCCTTCCTCTCTCTCCTGAACAGGCTCTGCCGCCAGCAACTTGCGTCGACTGGCCCGATGCAGGGTATCCAGCAACTCGCGCAGCAGACTCTCGGCCTCCACGCCATTTACGTAAAAATTTTGTGCCTGCTGCAGTGTCTCCTCCCCGCGTCCGCACAGCAGAGACTCCAGAAGTTGCACAATCGCTTCTGGATCGGTCAAACCCAACAGGTCTCGCACGGCATCATAGCGCACCGTCCCCGCCCCGTGTGCAATCACCTGATCCAGCAAGGAGAGTGCATCACGCACCGAGCCCTCTGCAGAACGAACAACCGCATCCACTGCCTGTAGTTCATACTCGACCCCTTCCTGTTGCAGCACATGCTGCAGATGTCCCGTCAACTGCTCGCGGGAGACCCGCTTCAGGTCATAACGCTGACAACGACTCAGAATGGTTGCCGGAATTTTGCGGGCTTCGGTGGTGGCAAACAAAAACTTGACATGCGATGGCGGCTCTTCCAACGTCTTGAGCAGGGCGTTGAACGATTGGTTGGAGAGCATGTGGACTTCGTCAAGGATAAAGAGGCGGAATCGGGACACGGCGGGAGAATATCCCACCATATCCAAGACTTCGCGCATCTGCTCCACCTTGGTGCGGGAGGCGGCGTCAATCTCCAAAACATCGGGGTGGTTGCCGGCAATAATCTGGCGACAGGAGGTACATTGCCCACAGGGTTGCGCCGTTACCCCCTCCTCGCAGTTGAGGCACATGGCCAACAGGCGGGCCAGGGTGGTTTTGCCAACACCGCGAATGCCACAAAAGAGAAAAGCATGGGGAACGCGGCCAGTGGACAGGGCATGGCTCAAAGCCTGAGTAACATGTCCTTGACCAACCAGAGCTGCGAAGGTGCGAGGACGCCAGCGGCGCGCAAGGACGACGTAGGAAGACATAAAAATTAAGGGCGGCTCCGGCCAGGCGGGGTACGGCACACAAAAATCTCCGCTACCGCTGCTACCTTCCGGTCCTGACGGGGTTTACGGGTTTTTGTTGCGTACGTCCTGGCCATCAACGCCGCCCACTGTATGGCAATCGTCACGATCATGGCGTGGCGGAATCAACCTCTTTTGATGCAAGCCGCAGCGGAGAATCCGACGCGACGGATTGCAAAGGTGGCGGAGAGAGAGGGATTCGAACCCTCGGTACCCTTTTGGAGTACACACGCTTTCCAGGCGTGCACCTTAAACCGCTCGGTCATCTCTCCCCGGTTGTGAACAGGCAATGCCCAGCCCGTTGAAGCCCCGCATTAAATCAGACATGACGTCTTTTATCAAAGAAAATTCGCAACAACTCTGCCCCTTCCGGGGCAAAAAAGGCATGTCCCCCTGCCAAACTTGCGCCAATATCTTGTTCTGTAATGGATTGTGACCTAAAGGCACCGCACTGCACCCTGGCAACTCTGGCATGATCTGCAGCGCTGCGGCACATGGGACAGGGTTCCAGGGTAACACTCAGCGCGCTTGCCGTGAGGCGATAGTTCCCCAAACGCTGGGCGGCCTGACGCAACACCCGTATTTCTGCATGGGCGGTGGGATCCTGTGCGGCAACAGGGCGGTTTCCGGCCACGGCCAAAAATCGCCCCTGGGCATCGCGCAGCGCCGCCCCGACCGGCACCTCCTCCTCTGTGCCGGCCTGGGCGGCGGCCAACAAGGCCAGCAGCATGGCTGCTGCGTCGGCAGAGAGCAGACCGTCGGCCAACGCCTCTGCGTCACTCACCGACACACCGCCCTGGCACGCAGGATGACCGCCATCAATCTCGGGGTTCCCCCCCATCCATCCCCTCGTCCTGAGGTTCCGGCAGAGAGGTGGTCGGCGATGAAGGGATGCGCTTGCGTGCTGCAGCACCCGCCGCTTGCGCCCCTTTGCCTGGCGTCGGGGCCGGCGCTGGCGGCTCCACCTTACCCAGAAAGGTGAGATCATAGCGGGCATGGTCCCAGGCCGTTTGCGCCGAATCGCGATGAAAGAGCCATCCTTCATGCAATGGCTGGCCGTTGCCATCTTCCAAGGTGACCCACACGGCTGGATTGAGGTAACCATCCGGTCCATGGCGGGGTGAACCCTCCAGGATCACCAGATCGTTGACAAACGCCACCGGATACAGAGCCCCACCCCAGGGGGCCACCACCCGCTGCCCCACCGGCGCCTCCAGTCGATGGATCTTCAGGGTCCGCTTGTCCAGCACCATGAAGCGCAACGGTACACCTTTGTGCTCCTCCATCATTGAGGCATTGGGCTTGGCACGGTTGTTAATCACGTGTGGCGACAGCGGCAGACGGTCCTTGTCGCGCACTTCCAGGGCCAAAAAGGTGGACTCCTGGCGCCCTTCCGGTTGACAAGCCGCCAGCAGCATGCAGCAGAGCGACAGCAAAACAGTCTGGCAACGTAAATTAATGAAAATTGGTGATTTTGACGCTGGTTCGGTGCAAGAGATAAAAGATCGACACACGGGAGCGACTCTGGCAAAAGAACGCCTGCAATCAGGCAAATGGTATCAGGAAAGCAATGATAGCGCGCAGATCTTGAAGAGTGGCGGAGAGAGAGGGATTCGAACCCTCGGTACCCTTTCGAGTACAACACCTTAGCAGGGTGCCGCCTTCAGCCAGCTCGGCCATCTCTCCAGAGCGCCAGAATGCCAACAAAACGTCACCTTGTCAACCCCAAGCAAACAGTTACCCTCTTTTTTTCTTGTAACCCAGACGATTACCGGCAGCAGACACGGGCAAATAATACGGAGAGAAATTATATAAATACACGATAATAATCGATAATTTTACATGTAACTCCAGCCATCCCCCCGTTCCTGCCTTTCCTTACAATCTCACCCTAACCATGACGATCGAAACTTGGCACTGTTACTGCATACTAACAGTCACGCTGGACCGGCAAGCCGTGGCTCAGGGCTCTAAACAAAGAACTCTACAAAAAGCCAAAAGATTTAACCTGAGCCTCGGTAATTTCCGGCCAACAGAGCAGAATCAATCCGTATTTGCTGACGACCAACGCCCTTTATTTTGGTCGTTTGACTGTGGGTTCTGCGCCGATTTTCACACTTTTTATATAATAATAGTTGTTTTGACACACTCTTTTGCCCGCGTATCCGGCAGCAATCGGCGCGGACACTCATTGTATCACTACTTTAAGGAATTGGAGTATCGCATGGAAGTCTTACCGACACCGGTCTCGCAGGGATTGGAATATCCACCGCAAATGGGACCACCGCAAACGGGCGCCCTTGCCGACAATACCCGGATGGCCTACTGGGGTGATTTGCGTCGTTTTGTGGACTGGGGTGGCACTGTACCGTCCGCTTCCAAGACTGTGGCGGCCTATCTGATGGCCCATGCCAGTTCGCACAAATACGCCACCTTAGTGCGCTGGAAAGTTTCCATCGGCAAGGCCCACACCAATCAGGGGTTGGATGATCCGACCAAATCCGATGCCGTGCATGTTGTGCTGAGTGGCATTCGCCGCAGCCATGGCAAAGAGCAGCGCAAGGTAGCACCACTGGTCAAGGAGCAGGTTTTGGCCATTGTGGGCAATCTGGGTGAGCGTCTGAAAGACAAAAGGGACAAGGCGTTGATTCTTTGTGGTTTTGCTGCGGGATTGCGCCGCTCGGAACTGACCACGCTCACGGTGGCGGATCTGCGTTTTATCCGTGAAGGCATTGAAATTCATCTGCCCGAAGGCAATGCCTATCTGCAGTATGCCCGTGGTGCGGTGTGTCCGGTGCGGGCCATGAAAGATTGGTTGAGCAGCGCGCAGATAGATGAAGGCTCAGTTTTTCAGGGGATTAACCGGCACGGGCAACGCTCTGGGGCGTCGCTGACCGGACATGGTATTGCCTTGATCGTCAAGGAGCGCGTGCAGGCCATTGGCCTGGATCCCTCGCAGTACAGTGGCTTCAGCTTGCGGGCAGGGCTGGTATCCAGCGCTGTGGCGGCGGGCATCCCCTTCCGCACCGTCACCACTTTGCAAGGTCCGGGTATCCTGTAATCCGGGAGGTGTGGAAGCGCAGGAGGCTGATCCCCCCTCCCCGCTTCCACATCTCTCCCGCTCAATAAATCACCGCGTTGTCCCGTCCTTTCCCGCGAAACCATAAACGGCCGCGCGCCTGCAGCGCCAGGGCTGTCTGCAGGATGCTCTGTCGGGCTGCCTGCACCCGCTGACGGTGCACTGCCCCGATCGCGACCATCTCTTCACGCAGGGAGTCGGCGGCGCGTGGCGACAAATGATCCAATATCCGTTCCACCAGTGGCCAATCCGCCCCTTTCAGGGCCACTACCCACAGTGACGTATCCGTCTCGCGCAATAAATTTTGCAAGCCCCGTTCATCCACCAACATCAGATCGTTGAACAGCACCATCTCGTTGCGCAGTTGCTGCGCCAACGCTTCATCCTGTTCGTCCACATACGCCAACAGGCGCATGCCTTTCTCTGCCGCGAGCAGAGACAAAATTGCCGCTGTTTTTTTGATTGTCACTGTGCTGCCCCGCAGATCGCCATACCATTGACACAAGCGGCTGCCACACCGGAAATCGGTGCCGCACCCCTCCATGCATTTCCATATCTGTTAAAGCATGTTATGCTGCATGCGGTTTTTATCGCTGCAAGGATTCCATCATGCCTTTTGCCATTCTCCCCTCCCGGCGCACCCTGCAACAGTGGTGGCAAGCCTGCTCTGTGTATACCGAAAAAAGGGTGTTGGCCATTCTTTTTCTTGGTTTCTCCAGCGGGCTGCCTCTGGCCTTGACTTTCAGCACCCTGTCGGTCTGGCTGTCGGAAGAGGGGGTCAGCAAAACCTCCATCGGTCTTTTTGCCCTCACTGGCATCCCTTATACCTTCAAATTTCTCTGGTCACCTCTGATTGATCAACTCTCCCTGCCCTGGCTTTGCCAGAAATGGGGACGCCGCCGCAGTTGGGCACTGCTGACGCAAGTGGCCTTGTTGATCTCCCTTCTGCTGCTCGGCTTCAGCCAACCGAATGACAATCCTTTGACGACGGCTGGCTTGGCCCTGCTGGTCGCCTTCTGGTCTGCCAGTCAAGATATTGTCATCGATGCCTATCGCGTAGAAATTTTACAAGAGCGTCAATATGGTGCCGGTGCCGCCATCTATGTCTTGGGCTACCGCCTGGGCATGCTCCTCTCTGGTGCGGGGGCACTTTTTTTGGCCACCTATTACGGCTGGACCATCACCTATACTGTCATGGCCCTGTTCATGGGGGTGGGCATCCTCACCATTGTGCTGAATCCAGAACCACAAACCCACCAACAGCGTGGCACTGTGCTGCATACAACGCCTGTTCCGCTTTGGTTTACCGCCTGGTGTCAGCTCCCTGGCCGCCGGGGACGACTCATGCACTGGATTGCCAAAGCGGTCATTGCCCCTTTCAGCGATTTTACCCACCGCGAGGGATGGCTTATCGTTCTGCTTTTCATCCTCTTTTACAAGTTGGGCGACTCTCTGGCCGGCGTGATGAGCAACCCTTTCTATCTGGAACTGGGGTTCAGTAAAATTGAAATTGCCACCATCAGCAAACTGTTTGGTTTGGCAGCAACCCTGCTGGGCAGCGTTGTTGGCGGGGTGATGGTCAGCCGCCTGAGCATCATGAAATCTTTGCTCTACTGCGGTATTTTGCAAATGCTATCCAATCTGATGTTTGTCGTGCTTGCGCAAAGTGGGCACAACCTGACTGCGCTCACCTTGACCATTGCCATCGAAAATTTTAGCGGCGGGATGGGAACTTCTGCCTTTGTAGCCTATCTCTCTTCTCTATGCAATATCGCCTATACGGCTACCCAGTATGCATTGCTCAGTTCGTTCATGGCCTTTGGCCGTACCTTGCTGGCCTCGATGGGTGGTTCGTTGGCCGATCAGATGAGTTGGACACTGTTTTTTCTGTTGACCACGGTAGCGGCTCTGCCGGGACTGGCTCTATTGTGGTTGATGACTCGGCGTTTTGTTGCCAACCCACACTCAGACCAGGAGCAACTGGATGAACCCGCCTGACACACAAACGCTTTCGACCACCACGTTTCCCTCTGTGTTGCGGGGCATGGCAGAGGTACCCACCGTAAGAAAACGGATGCAGATCCTGATGTGGTCGAAGATTTATCTGCAGAAGATGCGTGGTGGTGGCAACTCCCCTCCTGCTGTTTCGCGGCCAGAGCTGTTCTGGTCGGGGTTGGGTGCATTTTTGGGCATTGGCTTGGTTGGTTTTTTGGAGGCACAATTTTTTGCACCGCTGGATCAGGTTTTGTTGATTGGATCATTTGGTGCGTCGGCTGTGCTCTTGTATGGTGCGCCGAGTTCGCCCTTGGCGCAACCGCGCAATCTGCTCGGCGGTCATTTGTTATCGGCCCTGGTTGGTGTTTTGGTGTTTCAACTGGCCGGTTCCACCCTTTGGCTGGCCTCTGCGCTTGCTGTTGCGTTGGCTATTGTCGTGATGCACTTGACCCGCACTCTGCACCCCCCTGGGGGAGCCACGGCCTTGATTGCCGTTATCGGCTCCGAGACGTTGCATCGTTTGGGTTTTCTCTATGCTCTGGTTCCGGTCGGTTTGGGGGCTGTTTGCCTGTTGCTGGTCGCTCTTTTGGTCAACAATCTGGCCACAGAACGGCGCTATCCGGTTTGGTGGTGGTAACGGATCACCGCATTCAGGATCTAAAATTCTGTTCATGCTGCACGAGCGCAGACAACAAAAACCGATCCAAACGCCCACCCTGAAACAAAAATCCCGCTACACCAGCCTGCTGCGCCGCCTGCAGATCAGTCTGATTGTCACCGATCAAAATCGATCGCTCCCGATCAATCTCCCATTCGCCAATCGCCTGTTCCAACATGCCCGGCTGTGGTTTGCGGCATTGACACTGTCGACGGTAGTACGGATCCTTGGCCTCTGGATGGTGCGGACAATAGTAGACACCATCCATATGCGCCCCGTCAAAGGCCAGTTGCTCCTGCATCCATGCGGTCAACTCCTGCAATTGCGCCTCATCATAATAACCACGCGCAATCCCGGATTGATTGGTCACCACGATGACCAAATACCCCTGCTGGTTGCACCATAAAATGGCCTCTCGTGCCCCCTCCACCCAGGTAAATTGTTCCACCCGATGCACATAGCCATGGTCAATATTGAGCACGCCATCCCGATCAAAAAAGATCGCCGGACGCCACTCCTCGCCGCCTTTCTCGATCCTTCCTGTCGGGTGCGCAGCACGAATCATTTCCATTCTTGAAGCAGTTACCAGCGCAGAACACATGCCCTATCCCACCTGACGAAAAAAGGCAATCTCCTCTTCCAGCTTGGCCGCATCGTCGCGCAACGAGGCAGAATCATCGGCCACCTGTTGCGAGGTGGCCGAATTGCGTCGGCTGATCTCCACCAACTCCTGTAACGACTGCAACACCTTTTCCTGATGCTCCTGTTGTCCGGCACCGGATTGGACAATTTGGCCAACCAGATCCGCCGTTTTATGAATGTTGGGCAACAAGGCCCGCAACAACTCACCGGCCTGTTCGGCAATGCGCATGCTGCTGGTGGAAAGATGACCAATTTCACCCGCCGCAATTTGACTCCGTTCCGCCAGTTTGCGCACCTCGGCGGCCACAACAGCAAACCCTTTGCCATGCTCACCAGCTCGCGCCGCCTCGATGGCAGCGTTCAAGGCCAGCAGATTGGTCTGGCGGGCAATCTCCTCGATAATGGAAATTTTGTTGGCAATGTCCCGCATGGCCTGTACGGTGCCATCCATGGCCTGACCAGTCTTTTCGGCATCCTGGGCCACCTGTCCGGCAATGCTGCCGGTCTCTGTCGCACTGGCACTGTTCTGCCGGGTAGCCGATGCAATCGCCTCCATCGCCGTGAAGGTATTGGCCAAACCGTTGTCCTGAATCGCCCCCCCCTGGGTGATCAATTCGGCATTGTTGCTGAACTCCTGGCTCTTATCGAGCAGATTGCCGGAAATCTCCTGAATTTTACCCACAATCGCCTGCAAACGATGCACCATGGTCCGCAAGGAGACAATGGCGCCCGCCTTGCAGGAGACTCTATCAAACAACGCACTCTCCAGAGAACCATGCGCCACCTGCAAGGCAATATCGTTGATTAGGCGGGGATCACAACCGATCTGCCGATCAATAAAGCGCAAAATGGTCAAGGTAACCAGACTTAATACGGCGGCCAATATAACTGCCGTGACCGCAATCTGGCGCATGCGATTCTGGACAACCACCTCCACATCATCGATATAGATGCCCGACCCAACGATCCAACTCCACGGCTGAAACCCCTTGACATAGGAAATTTTGGCAACAGGAACCTGCTGGCCGGGTTTGGGCCACAAATAGCTGACAAAGCCAGCCCCTTTATCCTTGACCACGCGCACCATCTCGACAAATAGGGCTGTACCCACCGGATCCTTGAAACCGGACAGATCTTTGCCATCCAATTCCGGTTTGAATGGGTGCATCACCATGGCCGGCGCATAATCGTTGATCCAAAAATAATCTTTTTCTTCATAACGCAAACTTTTAATCGCTTCTCTGGCTGCCTTCCTGGCCGCATCATCATTCATGACGCCCTTGCCAACCTGACCATGGTAATAAACCATCAACGAATAGGCCGTTTCCACCAGATTGCGCGTTTTGTCGCGGCGATCACTGAGCAATCCCTCCCTTTCTGCGGTCAGCGTGAAACCACTGAGCGCCAACAAACTCAGAATGGCCATGGCGACCAGGATCCAAATCTGACTCCGTAAACCAATTTTGTTCATCTTGCCATCTCCTTTTGCATTCGGTTTGCCGTTACACCATGCAAAACGTGAAACATTTATCAACACTTATCTTAAGTTATATTTCTAACTGCAGGCCCGCTTTTGTTTGAACAGACAACAAAAACCACAACCCAGGCAGACCCCAGAGTGGATCATACTCTCTGGAGCCTGCCCGCGAAAGGGTTTTTTAATCGGGCGATAAGGTCCGATAATTATCGGGTAAAGTTGAAGACGATTTCCGACCCCACCAGAAGGGTATGCAGTCCATCCACGGGCTGATGCACCACGTAGGTATCGGTGGCCAGAGTGGTCTGTTCCTGAGCTTGGGCTGCCGCTTGGCTGCCCTCGACCAGGACGGCCCCGCTACTGGCCAACAGGCTATCCATGGCCTGTTGCAGGTGAAGGGTACCACCCGCCTCGCCCAAAGCTGCGAAGGAATGGTTGCTGCCAGAAAAGTCCAACAGATCGTGCATGTTCAGGGTAGCGTTGCCACGCCCTTCCAGGCCGGAATTGACCGCATTCTGGGCCTGACTGGCCAGCAGTTGGGTGAGATCCAGAGAAGCATCCGTATCCAGCAGATACAGGGCTGCGCCCTCTTGCGTTTCAGGGACGGACTCCAGCATGGACGGATCTGTGCCCGTATGGCCATCTGCGGTGCTGTCAAGCGCATCGCTCGGATTGAAGTCACTGACCAGGTCGCCGTGACCAGTCCACGCAACCCCTCCAGAGACCGCTTGTTCTGCGTGAATCAACAGATGATTGCCCGCATCCAAGCCACTCTGTTGCCCATCGAGTGTAGCCAGATGGGAAAGGGCCAGAGCGGCATTGGGATAGCTATCCCAGGACAGAGGTTCACCACCCGTCAACCAATCCCCTGCCCTTTCGCCATGCGGGTTATGCAACTCCAACCCTGTCGCGTCCAGCATGGCAGCGAAGCCAAAGTCGCCGTCATGAGCAAAAAGCGGATGCTGGGCCGCACCGTCGGTGGCATGGTAACCGATCACCAGATCGTCCAAGGAGTCACCTGAAAGATCGCCGGCATGGCCAACGATGGCATCCGCAGCATAGAGACGGAAACCGGTCTTGCCATCCAGACTGGGAATATCCAACGGGGTATCAAAGTTGGAAGCATGACCAAAGACCACGTGGCTGGCCCCCACCCCATCGCGGGCTGCCAGGGCCCGTGCCACCAGTTCGGCCAGGGCATCGCTCTCCCAATTGCTGACCGTCTGGGGATCCAGCACATGGGTAACCTGTTGGATGGCCGTTTCGTCCAGCGCATCCTGGTAACTGAACTGCACTTCGGCCATGCTGCCCAGATGACCATCAGCAAACTCCACGGTGGCCACACCGTTGATCCGGTTGCCATGATTCACCGAGGCTGCCGCACTGTCCAGGGAGAGGCCCAGAGCGGCGATGCCCAGATCCCGCAGAGAATGCAATTCATCTGCCGAAGAGATGCCATCCTGGTTGACATCCTCCCACACCTGCAATTGATCAAAAGCGGCATCGCTGCCGTCAATGCGCCCATCACTGTTGCTGTCCAAGGTGGCCAAAGCCGCCAGACTGGAGGTGGAAACATCGTTGACAAACTGCCCGGAGAGCATCTCCTGAATGCCATCAATCTGGCCGTTATGGTTGGTATCCACCACCAGAACACCGTTACCCTGGCCAAACCAACCGCTGCGGTCGGACACACCATCAGCATTCATATCAAACATCGTGCTGTCGGAGATGGCCGACAAATGAATCCCGTTGCCGTTGAGATCAATGACCAGAGGGTCGGAAAGGGTTACCTCTGTAGAAAACGCCACCATGGCAGAAGAGATGCCCGCAAAGCGATTACCAGAAAGATCGGTTAGCGCACCCGAAGCCATGGTGACCGTATAGCTGTAATCTCCACCAAGATCATCGGTCGGATTGATGATCACATCATGTCCCACAATCGTTACCTGAGTGGTATCACTCAAGGAGATGGTCCGCACATCGTTGTCGCCATTGCTGATCACCACCTCACCACCCGACGCAGCCATGACCGATTCGTTGAAATGGAGGGTGATGTCACTGCACAGAGTTACCAGACTGCCCGCCATGGTTGCCGTATAGCTTAAAATTTCAGGAGCAGCATGGTCAACAGGAGAGTTACTGGAGTGATACTCCAACGTGGCCCCAAAATAGTTCACTGTCGCATTGGCATCCACATCATTGGTCACCAAGTCAAAACTGGCCAACACCTTACTTGCATCGACCTCAAACGCGAATCCGAAAATCGCCGCCCCATTGCCATCATCCAGGGAACTACCATCACCACGGTTCATACCGCCGATCAACGTATACACAGAGGGGTACGCCGCGCCATCGTACCAATTCAGTACGGGGATGGATGCCGAAGTGGTCGTCGTGCTGTCCGTATAATGGAGCACGACGTGAAAATCGGTGACGGTATTGGTGATCAAATTTCCCGCCACAGCAAAAACATGCAAGGTGTCGTACACCCCGTCCTGAACATTCAAGTTAACAGAATTGTACCCGGTTACCTGCAAGGCATTGTCGCCGGAATCGGTTTCATTTGCCTGCAACAGCACAGTCGGATGATCTGCATTCGCTGCATAGAAACCATCATTGGCCAGACCGGTTGGCGTGGTGAGGGCGTTGCCCTCTGCGACTGCCTGGGTAATGTAGAGGCTGCCCGCACCATCAACGCTAAAATCGGCATTGGTATTGTCGATGGCTGGCAATCCGTTGACTTGCACCACTTCGCTGCTCTGACCCACCAGATCTGCATTGAATGCGGAGCCAAAATCCACCTGTTGCAAAGCGTGGTAAACAGACAGGTTATCCGCCACGCGCAAAACAGCGGCCCCACTGGTATAGACGTGGTAATTGTATGTTGTACCATATTCCGTTTCCGAATAACCCAAACCAGTCTGCCACACACCGACCAACTCCACCTGACCCAGATTGCCCTGCACGGTCAACACATTGCTGGATTCAGAAAGGTTGCACAGATCCACCGCCGAGACGACCAGGGTGGTATCGGCATTCCACAGATGGATTTTCTCGATGGACTGCAATGCCCCCCTGTAATCGGCCAGATCCACCGTGTGATGTACCCCGATGGCAAGATCCAACTGCAATTGATCGACTCCAGCCCCGCCGTCGATCAAACGGAAATTCAGATCGCTCACCCGGATGGCATCATTACCCGCACCGGCATGGACCACATCCATGCCACCACCGGTTTCGATGTGCTGTTCGACATAGGAGGTGCTGCCACCGACAAAGAGTTCATCCACAGCATTGGTGGGAGAATAGGTGTCCCCCTCAAGCACCGTCGCCCCGGCGTTGGCGTGACCGTAGACCACGTAGCTGTTACCGGACCCCTTGCTGCCAACGATCAGATCGGCATAGCCGTCTCCGTTGACATCCCCGGCCCCGCTGACGGTTACCCCAGCCCGATCGTTTGTGATAGCACCCACCAACCGGAAACCGGCAGAGGCATCCAACGCGGTCAAATCAAGCGCGGAGGCCGCAGTGTTGCCATGCCCAAAGATCACATAACTGGCCCCCGCCGCAGTCACACCATTGGCAGTCGCCAGCTCTGCAGAAACCAACAGATCGTCATAGCCGTCACCATTGAAATCGCCAATGGAGGCAACCGAGCCGCCAAAATAATCCGTCGCATTGCCCAAGGAAAGACGGAAACCTTCGGCAGCGCTCAGAGTGGTCAAATCGATGGAAGAAGCAAAGGCAGTACCCTTGCCATAGACCACATAGGACCAGTCATGCACCACAGAGGCAGCCGAAGGGGCACCAATCAACAGATCAGCAAAACCGTCCCCATTGAAATCCCCGGCGGGGCTGACCGAGGCACCAGCCAAGCTCTCCGCATCGCCCACCAGACGGAAACCGTTGCTGCCATCCAAAGAAGAGACACTCATGGAACTGGCAAATGCTTCCGCTTGGCCAAAAAGGACATAGCTGCTGCTCAGGCCATTACCCACCACCATGTCCGCATAACCATCGCCGTTAACATCACCTGCGGCAGACACCGACAAGCCCAGCATACCGAACATCTCTTCCCCGTCCAGACGGAACACGGTATTGCCATCCAGATTGTTCAGATCAATCAGGGAGTTGAAAGCACCAAAAAAAAAAAAAACCACGTAGACGGA
>PDZU01000160.1 GCA_002753095.1 Magnetococcales bacterium | reverse complement strand
TGTAACATTGATCACGAATTGTAATGGCATGTTTGGCTGATTTTTGTCAAGGGTTGAGAATGCTGCCGTGCAGTGGGATGGGTGCCATGGCGCGCTGACAGGAGAAGAACAGAGCGCGATTTTTTTTATCCGGGGCGACGTTGGCGTGAAACAGGTGTCTGAATGGATAGAAAGCGCCACGGATGTGCGGCGCTGAACGTTGGCAACTGTTTGCTTCAGGATGGAGCCGATCGATGACACCTGCACCGCTCTTTTTCCGTTTCAAGGATAGCTATTCCAACCTGCCTGCACATTTTTATGCGCGCGTTGCTCCGGTTGCGGTTGCTGCGCCTCGGCTTCTTCTTTTCAATCCTGCCCTGGCAGAAGAACTGGGCCTGGATCCCGTCGCTCTCGCACCTTGGGCGCATCTCTTGTTTTCTGGAAACCGGTTGCCCGACGATGCCGCTCCGATTGCGATGGTCTATGCGGGGCATCAGTTTGGTCATTTCGTGTCGCGGTTGGGGGATGGACGTGCGGTTTTGTTGGGCGAAGTCATCGATCGGAAAGGAAGACGGCGCGATATCCAGTTGAAAGGATCCGGCAAGACACCCTATTCACGCCAGGGCGATGGGAGAGCCTGGTTGGGGCCGGTGTTGCGCGAGTATCTCGTTTCAGAAGCGATGCACGCCCTGGGGATTCCGACCACGCGCGCTCTGGCCGCTGTCATGACCGGAGAGCGTGTGCTGCGTGAGCAGCCATGGCCGGGTGCGATCTTGACGCGGGTCGCTGCCAGTCACATTCGGATCGGCACGTTTGAATATTTTGCCGCACGAGGCGATCACCAGGCGGTGCGCCTTCTGGCGGATCATGTGTGGGCGCGCCATTTTCCGGGTCGTGAGGTGCAGGGGGATCGCTATCTGGCTCTGTTGCAAGCCGTGACCGAACGTCAGGCCTTTTTGGTGGCCTGTTGGATGCTGGTGGGTTTTGTCCATGGGGTGATGAACACCGATAATATGACGGTCTCTGGGGAGACGATGGATTATGGACCGTGCGCTTTCATGGATACCTATCATACAGAAACGGTGTTCAGCGCGATTGATCATTGGGGGCGGTATGCCTTCGGCAATCAGCCGGATGTTGCCGCCTGGAATCTGGCCCGTTTGGCCGAGACGCTGGTGCCGATCATGGGGCTGGAAGAGAAGGTGGCTTTGGAGCGTTCCAGAGCGGTGATCCATGGTTTTTCCGGGCAATTCAGACAATTCTGGTTGGATGGGATGCGGCGCAAACTGGGGCTTGGCTCTTGCGTTGTGGAGGATGTCGCGCTGATTGAGGATCTGCTGGCCGTGATGCAGACCGGAGCGGCGGATTACACCCTGACGTTCCGGCGACTCTGTGCCGCAGCCATGGATGCCAGTGCCGATGAGGCGGTACGTGGCCTGTTTGCGCAATCGGCTGCATTCGATGGTTGGATGGTGCGTTGGCGGGCGCGCTTGCAACAGGATGCACTGGGTATCCAGGAACGGTATGTCAGCATGCAGGCGGTCAATCCAGCGTACATTCCACGCAACCATCGCGTTGCAGAGGCGTTGGATGCCGCAGTGCTGCAGGGGGAGATCGGACCATTTGAGAGGTTGTTGACGGTATTGCGTCACCCGTTTACCGATCAACCCGACATGGCGGAATATGCGGATCCGCCACCCCGATCCTGGCAACGGTTTCAAACGTTTTGTGGGACGTAACGATGCCGATGCTTCGGCGTCTGGTGTGCCGGGATCTCTTCAGGTTCATCCTGATGGACGAACAACCCATTCCGAAGCGGATATGGTTTGAAACAAAAACGCTTCAGACCTTTGTCCGATAAACCGAATATGGTATTCTGACCGGCATCCTATTCATCCTGCGCCCACGGAGTCATCCGCCATGTTCAGAAAAACCGTTGCAACGGCTTTTTTTTCATCTTTGCTTGCCATTGCCGCGCTCGATGCGCAAGCGGCGGCGCCGGTCTGCGCCAATCCGGTTGGTGACGTTGGTTGGAGTGGGAGCGGAAGCAAGAGTTTTACCGTGCCGACCATGAGCTTCACCGATGCTGATTTTGATGATTTGACCTATACGGCCAAACAGCTTGATGGGTTGGCTCTCCCAACATGGCTCACCTTTGATGCCTCAACACGACTGTTCTCTGGCAATCCTCCTCCTGGAACCACCAAACTGCAATTGAAAGTCACCGCCAACGATGGTCACAGCGGCACGGCAGTTTGTGCGTTTTCCCTGAACCTTTCCAATGCCAACGACACCCCCACGGTGGCCACCCCGATTGCGGATCAAAGATGGAGTCGGGGTTCGGCCCAGAGTTTCCAGGTTCCGGCCGCAGCCTTTGCCGATGGGGATGGAGATGCGCTCACTTATACGGCCACTCTGGAGGATGGTTCGGCCTTGCCTTCTTGCCGCGCCATGCCTTGTGGGCAGCGTACCAAAGAGTGTCGAAAGAGACGATTCGTTCAAAGAACTGGCCTTGGCGCCTCACTTCTTTTCCTGCTGCTTGATCCACCCGCCCAGCATGCGTCCGGTGTCATTCATCTTGCGGATGGCGTATTCAAAAGAGTCTTTGGAAAGAAAGGCTTCCTGGTGACAAAGCCGCAGCAGGACGCGGATTTTCTCCAATCGCAGATTGGCCCGTTTCAGGATTTCCCGTTTTTCCCGGCTGTAGCGCGCTTCGACCAGATCCTCCACCACGTCAAGCGCCAAGGTGTTGATGCGGTCGGCAAAGGTGAAGCGAACCCGGCGTGGAAATTTTTCCGTGGTGGGGAGGAGCCATTTGAGGAACTCCATCCAGCGGACAAAAACGGGCAGATCTTCAATCGAGTCGGTTGGCATGGGTCGGGGGCTTTCAGAAGGGAGTGTCCTGATCTGGCACGAATGTTTCGTTTTCGCTCGCGCCTTCCGGAATCATCGTGCCAGATGTTGACGGGTGGAGAATGGCCAGCAGTTCCTGGCCATATTTTTTCAGACGGTTTTGGCCCAGGCCTTCGATTTTGGATAAGGCGTTCAGGCTGGTTGGTCGCTGGTGGGCGATTTCGGCCAACTGCTTGTTGGTGCAGACGATGTAGTGGGGCATACCTCCCTCTTTGCCTTTTTGCGCGCGCCATTCACGCAGAGTGTCATAGAGCGGGTAGTCGGCCTGGGTGAGGATTTTGCGCCAACTTTCGTCTGGAATATTGGCATGATTCTTTCCGTTTATTGGTGCAGAGTTTTCTGGATGATGCGTCATCCCATGATAAACGGCCACGATCAGCAGATAGGGAGTGCCCTGTTTGGTGAAGGCGTGATCGTGGAGGGAGAGAACCTCCTTGTCGGCCAGGAAGGCGCGCACTTCGGTATCGTCGAAGCTCTCAGTCAAGGTATTGAATTTTATTGTAAAAACTTTGACATTCATGCCTGATTGCCTCAATGATGAAAGTGGTTCCCGGCGGCCGTCGAATCCTTCTTTGGACCTACCAGAGGCCGGGAACCGGTTTGTCTTCGTCTGGTGAGCAACACCAGCGCGGGATGAACGGGTTGGACAAAGCCTTGTTGCACGGAAGTACGGTCCATGAACCGGACTTATCTGGCGGTGGTTTTGTACTCAGCAGGCGGGCGCCAATGTTGTTGTTGCGATTGCCCGGATCGTTGTTGTTGCGATTCGCAGAGCGGAGGTTGACAGGGTTGTTGTTCCAGCTGCCGCCCCGATTGACCCGGTTGGAGCCTTTTGTACCGTTCATCCCAGCTCCCTTATACCGAAACCTAATGTGGCCGTTGGCCTACGGGTTTGCACTCGGCGAAGAGCATGGGATGAAGAATAAGGCCAACCCCCCCAGGAGGTCAAGCCCAAAAAGCGCCCTAAATTTTTGGCACAAGCCTTTTGCAAAAGAATCGTGCCATTCCATGGAATGCTGGCATGTCAACGCTAATTCATCGAATTGGCACAATGGATTCCCGTTCACCATTTTGAAACGCGCCCGAGAGATCCGCTTTCAACCGATTTTTAAAAAAAAAAAAAAAAAAATACAAGGAAAGATGTCAAAATAATGACAAAAATACCCTT
>PDZU01000058.1 GCA_002753095.1 Magnetococcales bacterium | reverse complement strand
CAGCACCGTGTTCGATAACGCACGTCATCCGTTTAGTGCTGTTCAACTCATCATACTGATTATAAACAACAAATTAAAAATTAATCAAAAAATTCGACAAGTAGAAAATTTCTGATTGACACTGTTTCGACATCGTGTCATCTTTTTGCTTAACAAGATGTCAAATCGAATCAAAATCACGAAACCTCAACGCACAGGAAAACAGACATGAATGACCTCATCTCATCCACGATTGCTGCGGCCATGATCGGCTGCCACTTCAGCACGTTGCACAATTGGCGTCAGGCCAAGAAGGGACCACCGGTGGTCACCATCGAGGGTAGCACCGCCTTGGCATATTCCCGAGCAGAAGTGCTTAAGTGGATAAAAGAAAACAAAGAACAGGTAGAGCAAAAAGGCTGATAGCAGGTTTGGAGCGACTCCCATGGCACACAAAGAATGCAGCAGGAAGGAAAATACGTCGAGGGATCCTGATTCAATCCATCCCAACAACCCGGCCTTTTTTGATCAATTGATTGAGGGTGTCAATCGTGGGGAGATCAATCATCAGAAAGGATTGGAAATGGGATTTCTCATGGTGTTGGCAGCATTTCATCAAAAAAAGAGAGGCAAGAAAACGAAGCGATCCTGAATTTATGATCGCATCAGGAGGAAGTCATGGAATTGAGCCATATTACTCCATCACATCTTGCACGGAGGTGGGGTATCGCACCAAAAACGCTTCAGAATTGGCGGTGCGTTGGCAAAGGGCCACCCTACATCAAAATTGGTGGTCGCATCATGTACCGCCAGGAAGATATTGAACAGTACGAGATTGCGCAGCAGCACAATGGTTTGGCAAATCGAAACATATTGCAGAGATTGGAGGAGTAAAATGCCAAGCACAACGATTACCCGCATTACCCAGGAATGGGAATGCATTCCGGCTGGAGTCTATTTGGATCTGCCAGCCGAACAATACCACGCTGACCCATCGCTGTCGGTCAGTGGCATCAAGGCCCTGGTGGCCAGCCCGCTCACCTATTGGAACCAACACCTGAACCCGGAACGGGATGTCGAGGAGTCCAACACACCCGCCAAGGTTTTGGGCAAGGCGATCCACAAACTGGTGTTGGAGGGAGACGATGCCTTCAGCAGCGCCTACCTGGTTGAACCCAAGCCGGAAGACTATCCCGGTTGCCTGCAGGGTGTCGAGGCCCTGCGCGAGAAGTGTGGCCAACTGGGTCTGAAAAAATCCGGCACCCTGGAGGAGATGTCGCTGCGCATTCTGGATGTCGAACCCAACTGCCTGCTCTGGCCGATGATCAAGGCCTCTTTTATGGACGAGGTGGCGACTGGCGACAGGGAGACTCTCTCCAAGGAGTTTTACCTGCAGTGCCTGGAGGCGCAGGAGGCCATTCGCAGCAACGATGCGGCAAAGGCAGCTTTCACAGGTGGACTGCCGGAGGTGTCAGTGTTCTGGAGAACCGAGGATGGCGTGCCCATGAAATCGCGGTTCGACTACTTGAAGCCGCAGGCGATCATCGATTTGAAGACCTTCAGCAACCAGAACGGCGCACCCATCGATATGGCAGTGGTGCATGCCGTCACCCGCTATCTGTACCACGTCCAGGCGTATGTCTACGTGCAGGCGGCCAAGGCGGCCAAGGAACTGATCCGGAGCGGGTGCGTATATGGCGAAGGCAGTCGTGCTCTGCAGCAGTTTGCCCAGGTGCAGGAGGATCCCAGATTTTTCTTTGTCTTCTTGGAGACGGGCACGGCCATGAATGTCCTGGTGCGCGAGTTGGCCCAGTCGCGGGGCGATGTTCTCTCGCTGATTTGGGAAGCGGGTGGACTGATTGCCAGACGCGCCATCGATGTATGGAAGGCGCACATGCAGCAGTTTGGTCCGCACCAACCGTGGCGGATCAATCAACCGGCTCGTCCTTTCATGGACGAGGAATTTCCAACCTGGGCTGTGGAGTAACGACAATGTCATTTCAAATCAAACCGGCAGTGCGCATTTTTCAACCCGTTCTGATCGGCATGTGGGGCGGCTCTTCTTCTGGTAAGACCTACTCGGCACTGCGCCTGGCGCGTGGTCTGGTGGGGCCCCAGGGCAAAATCGGTGTGATCGATACCGAAAACCGGCGCGCTCTGTTTTATGCCGGGAAGGTGGGTGGCCAGTGGGATCATATCGATTTTCAGCCGCCGTTCACGCCGGAACGGTACACCGAGGCATTTCGTGCCTTTGAGAAAGCTGGTGGCTATCACGCCATCATCATCGATTCCGCCTCGCATGTTTGGGAAGGCGAGGGCGGTGTGTTGGATCAGGCCGACAGCAGCAACACCACCGGCTTGGCCAAATGGGCCAAACCCAAGATGGCCTTGAAACGGATGATCAACACGCTGTTGCGTTCTGGCTGCCACGTCATTTTCTGCCTGCGGGCCAAGATGGGTGTGGCCCAGGATGGCCGTGGGAAGGACGCCAAAATTTACAGCAGCGGGTTGGAACCGATCATGGAAAAGAATCTGATTTTCGAGATGACGGTTTCTTTGCTGTTCGGCCCGGATCACAAGCCGTTGTTCCAGGCGGCAGGGGAGCGTTATTTCGTCAATCCCATTATTCCAGCCATCAAGGCGCCGGAGGAGATTTTGCGGGCCATCAAGCCGGGCGAATATATCAGCGAGGCCACGGGCAAAGCAATTGCCGATTGGCTCAGTGGTGCCACCCGCGATGTGTTGGATGAGGCGCGGCGGATGTCTGCCAGAGGAACGGATGCCTTTCGTGCATGGTGGCCCTCTCTCAGCAAAGAGGACAAGGAGTTGTTGAATCGGCATATCCCGGAACTGCAGGCAATTGCGGCCAAGGCGGATGCTGATGCCCAGGCGATGGATCAGGATGTATCGGGTGCAACTGGCGATGAGGGTGGTGAATCACATGCCGACGGTGAAAATGACGATGCACTGTCTGGCGGTTTCGACAGTTTTGAAGATGAGCAGGAGTCGACAAAAGCGCCTGAACCTCAGCCGGTGGTTTCACCGGCTCCTGTCCAGCAAGCAGCACCTGTCCAGCAGCCATCACCGGCACCTGCCCAACCGCCTGTTCGTCAAACAGTCACGCAACCACCGCAGCGGGCACAACAGACCCCGCCGCCACCGGTGACTCAGCCGCCACGCCGGGTAGCAGCGCCGCAACCGACGCCTGCGCCGACTGACATCTCCACCGACGACAATCCGTTCTGATAGGAGGAACACGCCATGAGCAAGACAATGACTCTCTCGATTGAAAACTTTGGTGGTATTGAAGCCGCCAACTTGGCCATCAACCCCGGCTTGACGTTGCTGTCGGGTGCCAATGGTGCGGGCAAGACGACTGTCCTGCGTGCCCTGGCCGCCTGCCTCCGATCGGACACGGTGATGCCGATTCTGCTGGATGACGGAAAAGAGGCACTGCTCAAAAAGGAGTCCCACCTGTTGGTGCGGGGCAGGTCCGGGTCGGTAACTCTCAGCAGTGAGCAGGGCAGTCGCCGGGTGACATGGCCCGCCAACACCAGCAAGGGAACCGGGGTATTTCCTGGCCAGGTAGCACCCTCCCGGATGGCGTTGGGACTGATCGATTGGATGGCGATGCCGCAGGCTGTCCGGATCAAGACGTTGTTGGAGACGGCGGCCAAAGATCCTTCCCTGTCATCGACGATCACACGCGAGGATTTGGATCGTGCAGTGGCCGGAGAGCGGTTGGACCAAGCAATGATTGACTGGGCCTGGCAGGTGATCGCGGGCCATGGATTTGATGTTGCTCATTCCGAGGCGACGCGCTGCTTGTCGGAGTCTACCGGCGGTTGGCGGGCAACGATTCGGGAAGCGTATGGCGAGGAGAAGGCCAAGAGCTATCTGCCGCAGGGATGGGAGGCCGATCTGGTTTCTGCCACCCAGGAAAGTTTGCACCAGGAGGTACAGGACAGGCGGCAGGCGGTTGAACAGGCCATCGCCAACCAATCAGTGGGTGCCGCCGAAGCGGTACGCATCGAGGCGGTGGCGAACACCCCCTTGCCGGACATGACCACTCTTGAGACGGCACTGGCCAAAGCGCGCATCAGCAACTCAGACGTGATTGCCGGTCTGCGGGCCAAACTGCCGCCGCTGCAACAGGAGCCACAGGCGATCATTGATTCTCGTTTGGCGGTGGCAAACTGCAAAAGCCGCATCAAGTCCCTTCAGGCGGAAATGGCCGTTGTGCAATCTGGTGCGCCCATGATTGATGGCCATTGCCCTGGCTGCGGCATCGCCCTGGCCGTCCATGATCGTGGTGCAGGAGGTGCTCCGACCCGCTACGGACTTTCCTTCCCGGAAGGAACCGCAGTCGATCCAACCCAGATCGACCGTTTGACTGCGGAGATTGATGAACTGACAGCGGAGGCTGCGAAACAGGAGTCTGCCATTTCGGCGCACTCCAGGAGTGTAGCGGAACAGGTGGCGACGATCCAGAAAGAGTTGAGCCATGCGCAGGAGGCACAACGGCAGGCAGTGCATGCGGCAGAGCAGGGGATCAATACAGCCAAACGGCAAATGGCCGAAATCAATGCCGCCCAGAACCGTTTGGTGGAAATCCGGGCGAAAGGTTCTGGCGTGTCGGCAGAGGAGATTCTGACTTTGCGGCAGGCATCCAGCCGGAGCGAGGCCAGACTGAAGGCCTGGGAGATCAAACAGTCTGCCGATCGGTATGCGGAGGATGCGCGGCAGTTTGCTGTGCTCAAGGAGGTAACTGCTCCAGCCGGTCTGCGCAAGGCCAAAATGGATACCGCCCTGGCTGGCTTGAATGCCAGGTGCGCCGAACTGTCGGCCATTGCTAATTGGGGCACTGTCTCTCTGACACCCGATGCCGATTGCAATACGCCGGAAGGCCGTTCGTCGTTTGCTCTGCCGCCGAGCAGTACCGTTGCCGCGTCACCATGCAGGTGCTGCTGGCCGTCATTGAGCAGTCTCCTGTTCTGCTGTTGGACGGCACCGACATTTTGGACTCTGCCGGTCGGTTGGGGATGGTCAAGCTGCTGCGCTCCACTGGGATCCCGACCGTTCTGGCCATGACTGCCAAGCGGGACTATGCCGTGGCACTGTCCAAACTGTTTGATGCCATTTTTTGGGTGGAAGGTGGCCAAGTTACTCAGATGTCGGCAACCGAACAGCAATAGGCAGTGGTGGATATCCGTATAATCACCTGAACGATGGGGATGTCAATGGACATTGACCAGATCAAGAGTCGCGCACAGGGACAGTGGCCCGGGATATTGACGCGGTTGGGTGCTGTTCCAGCAGATCTGACCAACAAGCACAAACCCTGCCCATTCTGTGGCGAGGGGACAGACCGGTTTCGGTTTGATGACGATCAGGGTTCAGGATCCTTCATTTGCTCGCATTGTGGTGCAGGCGACGGGTTTGAATATGCGGCGCGACTGCTGAAGCTGAATTGCAAAACGGACTTCGTCAAGGTAGCCGAGGCGGTGGCCGGAGCGTTGGGCATCGAATTGTCTTCTGGCAGTGCCACTCAGGATGCGTCATCAGGCAAAAAGAAAACCGGTGCGGCAGGTGGGCAAAAGGCTACGGACAAGGCCGCCAAGGCCGCACATGCTGCTGCGATGGCTCAGCAGATTCTGAACGCATCCCAGATGGCCCAGGATGATCACCCCTATTTGGCGCGGAAGCAGGTGTCAGCGACGATAACCATGCGCGAGATCGACCATGCTTCACTGGTGACCATCCTGGGATACGCACCAAAAGGGAAGGCAGGATACCTTCAACCCGGTCGGATTCTCATCATTCCCATTGAGTTGAACGGTGTCCTGTCTTGCCTCGAGATGATTGATGGCAATGGCAAAAAATCATTCCTGGCCGGTGGGGTTATTTCTGGTGGCGGATTCTGGGCTTCACAGGTTTTGCCACCCGGCGAAGGAATCGGCCTGAGCATCATGATTGGGGAAGGCGTTTCCACCTGCCGATCGGCAGAAATGGCCGACGATAATTTTTTTGGTGTCGCCGCCATGATGAACTCTAACCTTCCGGCTGTAGCCAGCGCACTCCAGCTTTTGTACCCGTTTGCCAGGCTCATCATCCTGGCCGATCTGGTCAAGGCTACAGGTCTGCCGGATCCGTTTGCTGTGAAAGCAGCGCGACTGTCTGGCGGATTTCTCGCTGAACCAGACTTTGGGCCAAAACGGACTGAGAGCATGACGGATTGGAATGATCTGATGGTGATTCTCGGTATTGCCGAGGTGCGCAGACAACTCGCCAATGCCAAGGAAGTTGATATCAATTCTCATGAATCAGACGTCGGTAACGAGAGTCAATTTGGACTGAGTTCACGATTGGTGCGCAAATTTGGTGACAAAATAAGATACTGCCAACCGTTTAAGAAATGGTTCATTTATAACAGTAAAAAGTGGCAAGAGGATCAGACTGATATCATGATGAAATATGCCAAAGAAACAGTGCGTGGCATCTATCAAGAGTCGGCAAACTCTGATGATATATCTCGCAGGCAATCATTGGCAAAATTTGCATTATTTAGCGAAAAACTATCCCAATTGACGGCGATGATAACTTTATCAAGATCGGATGTACCAATCTTGCCTGAACAGTTCGATGCAAACCAATGGTTGTTCAATGTGCAAAACGGCACAATCGACCTGAAATCAGGAAAGCTAATGCCACATAACAAGGCTGATTTTATTCGAAAGATGTCGAACGTCTCATTCAACCAAAACGCTACAGCCCCGAGATGGGAAAAATTCTTGCGCGATATTTTCTCTGGTGATGATGCGCTGATCCGATTCATCCAGAAGGCGGCTGGTTACAGCATGACCGGATCGACTGATGAGCAATGCCTGTTCTTCCTGTATGGCAAGGGCAAAAACGGCAAATCCACGTTCACAGAGACATTGCAGTCGATTTTCAATGACTACGCCATGCGGTTGTCAACGGAGGCTCTCATGTCCACCCGGCATGGTGAGAAAGAGGCCTCCAACGACATTGCCAGATTGGCTGGCATGCGGATGGTTATCACTTCAGAAATTCCAGACGATCAGCGGCTCAACGAGTCGAAGGTCAAAGACCTGACCGGCGGCGATACTATTACGGCCAGGTTTCTTTACGGTGAGTATTTTGATTTCAAGCCATCACACAAGTTGTGGATTTTTGGCAACCACAAGCCAGTCATCAGGGGAACTGACCTCGGCATCTGGCGACGGATTCGGCTCATTCCGTTCAACGTGACCTTCACCGACGAGACTGCCGATCCAAAATTGAAGGGCAATTTGATCGATGAATTGCCAGGAATTTTGAAGTGGATGGTGGACGGTTGCCTGCTCTGGCAACAGGAGGGGCTCGGTATTCCTGCGGCCATATCGGATGCAACTGATAAATATCGCAGCGAAATGGATCAGATTGCACCGTTCATTGCCGACCGTTGTGTCGTCGGGAAGGAGTTGTATGTGAAGACTGGTGATCTATTCAGAGCCTATCAATCTTGGTGCCGTGAGATAGGTGCGCGTGAAGTATCCCAGACAAGGTTCGGAACATACCTTACAGATCAAGGGTTTGTATCGCCAAATGTTCCGACCAGAGTCGATGGCAAGCTGTCCCGTTTGCGATACGGCATCGCTCTTCTTGGTGATTCTTATACCCCCCCTGTTACGGGTGTTACGGGTTGTTACGGGTATACAGAGGAATTGGGATACGTGAGAGACGTAGTAGAAAAAAAGGCTGGGAGCGGTGTAACAACCCGTAACACCCGTAACACTCAGGGTAACGTGGTGCCAATTCGCCAAGATCTCCAACCGCCCCAGGATGGCGTCCATGGCGATAGTGAATATGACTTTGAGGATGGTGTGATATGAAGCCAGAGACAATTGTAGCCAACTTGGCTGCGAACGGAATCCATCTGTATGTCAACGAGGTTGGGGAATTGCGGCATAGAGGCAAGCGTGGACAGATGACGGAAGAATTCAGGGCGATGCTCACAGAGCACAGGGAGGCCGTCATTGAATGGCTGACAACAGATCCTGGTAGGCGATTGTTGAATGACGAGGAAAAACGCCGCATTGGCGAGGTGTTTCATGCCTTCCGTGATCAACATGGCCGGGCCTTGGTGGCAGCCGGATGGAATCGCGATGAGGTCTTTTCAGGCACAGATCCTCTGGCTGTTGCCACTGTTGGTGAAGTGCATGGGGTGATTTGGTTTTTGATGCGTGGCGCAGAGTTGGCAAAGATCGCGGAGAAAGCGATTTATTTCCAACTGGTTGATGGCAGTCGGGTGGCCTGGTTGCGGGGAGGATGTTTTGTGTCAGACCCGTACCTTGGGGAATTGGAAAAAACAACATTGGCAGGGAGTTGAGAAATGAGCGAGGAACGTCGATTCAAGCCGCTGATCAAGCTGGCTGGGTTATACGAAAACCAGTCCCAGAGGAGCGGGGAAACCTATTTTGCCGGTTATCTGGGCTCGGCGAAGGTAGTGGTTTTGCGGGACAAAAACGCAGAACCGGGCAAACCAACCTGGAACTTGTGCATCCAGGAACGAGAGCCCAAGGCAGAGGAGGGTGGTGGCACCGGGCAGGGTCAGGGGTACGGCGGCCAGAGTCAAAGTCAGCGTCAGGGGTATGGTCAGAGCCAGCGGCCCAGTGCGCAGCGGCAGGGTATGCAGGTAACGCAGCCTGCACAGCAGGCGCAACCGCATGGGGTTGTGGATTATGGCGATGATATCCCGTTTTAGGAAAGCAGGAATGTGCAGAAAATTCGATGTGATAAACAGTGGCAGGCGGGTGGCGGCTTCGATCTTGGCGGGTCCAGCCGCCACCCTGAACCACTCAACCAATGGAGGAAGAAATGGTTTTGGTAACAATGCCCTATAAAGCCCCGATCAGGGAAGGGGCAATTCTCACTTTGGACCTGGGAACAAAAACTGGCTGGGCGGTGAGGCAGGAAAACGGTCTCGTCGTCAGCGGTACGGTTGAATTCAGGCCTGGTCGGTTTGAAGGGGGTGGCATGACGTTTCTCCGGTTCAGACGTTGGCTGGATGAAATCTACCTCTCGACTGGTTGCATTGGCGGCATCTGGTTCGAGGAGGTGAGCAGGAATGTGGCCACGATTGCAGCCCAGGTGTATGGCGGCTTTCACGGACAATTGACGGCGTGGGCTGAAGAGCACGGGATTCCGTATCGCGGCGTGCCGGTCGGTACCATCAAACGGCATGCGACGGGGAAAGGCAACGCATCCAAGGAGATGGTCATCGAGGCGATGCGGCTGAAAGGTCACAACCCCTGCGACGACAATGCTGCGGACGCCTTGGCAATTCTCCACTGGGTGCTCAGTTCGGAGGTGCTGCCATGATCGGAGGACCGATGTCACCGCGTTCATGCCTGTCGCGATTGATCCCGCAGAAGGCGGATCCGGAGCAGCAGAGGCGGGAAGGGTGGGTCAAGCATGGCATACTGGTGGTGGCCATTGACGATAAACGGCTGAGTTGGCCGGAGCAGGAGATGGTGAAACTCGTGGCCAAAAAATTGTTCGGCCAAAAGGTGGCGAAGGAGGGGGCAAATGGACGGTAATGGTTGGGTGCCTGCAATGGTTTTCAAGCGCATAGTCGAGGCCTCCCGGACTTTGCGTGCCTTGCGTATGGCTGGCCTGAAACCGGCTGGGTACACAAGTTCATGGCCGGATGTGGTAATCGACCCGAATGATCTACAGGGATGTGATCATGCGAAGGTGCCACGTTTATCGCCAACACCGGAGGCCATCACCAGGATGGATGAGTCTCTGTTGTGGTTGCGATGGTTGAAACCAGAACAAGCGAGAGTTGTTTGGCTCTATGCGGAGGATGTGCCGCGCAAGATTCTCTGTGCCCGAGTGGGCATGAGTCAGAGCAAAGCTGGTCGGGTGCGGGAGATTGCGTTGTCAGTGATTGCCTCAATGCTCAATCAGACTCAAAAAACCCTACAATCTAAGGTAGATCGGGAAGAAGTGTTTGTGCAGGAATATCGTCAAACGGGGAATGCCAGTGCAGCATACCGTGTCGCGTATCCGTGTGATGGGTTGACGAACGACGTTGTTCACGACAGAGCGCGTCGATTGGCAAAAAAATACCGTACCGGCGCTGATTTTCCGCAAAAACGGGACTCAACCGGCGAAACCGGCGCAAAACCGGCTTGCTGAACCGGCGAAACCGGCGCAAATCGACACATGCTTTGCGCTCAACCAATTGAATTTTATGTGGTGCTAAAAAAAATTGCTGACGTGGTATGCTGACGCAATTTTCCGTGATGCAAATTTGACAGAAACTGCTATGCTTCTCACTATGATCGAGAGTTGTCGCGCACGGTAGTCACTATCACCGATCTCGAATCCAGAAACCCATCCAGGGGAGACCCTGAGATGGGTTTTTTTATGCCTGCAAACCGTGGCCGCCATCGAGCGGCTTTTTTGTTGCCCCGGTGGTACGGGGCGTTTGTTTCTGGAGGGAGAGATTCGCCGGACCTTCCGAGGCCTCCTGGCGATCGCTTCCAGCGATCCCCGCTTCCTCCCGGGTGTACCAACGCCGGGAGGCCTTTGTGGAGGTAATAACCATGACTGAAATCACGACACTACCCATCAGCAGCATCATCGTTGGCAAACGGCATCGACAGGATTTGGGCAACATCGCTCACTTGGCTGACAGCATCCGCGACCTTGGCCTCTTGCAACCCATCGGCGTGAGTCCAGACAGCAGCTTGGTGTTTGGTCATCGGAGGTTGGAAGCCTGCCGGTCTCTGGGATGGGAGAGTGTACCGGTTCGCATCGTCGATGCGCCAGCGATCATGGCTGAACACGACGAGAACGAAGTCCGGAAAGATTTTACCCCATCCGAGCGGGTGGCGATTGGTCGGGCGATTGAGGAATTTTTGGGTGATAGACGGCGGTTCAATGCTGATGGTGGGCCAAAAGCGGATGGAGCGATTCAGGAAAATTTTCCTGAATCGAAACCGGGACAGCAGACTCGTGACATTGTTGCCGGAAAGGCTGGATTCGGAAACGCCAAAACGTACCAGCAAGCCAAATCTGTCGTTTCTCAAGGCACCCCGGAACTGGTAGAGGCCATGGATCGTGGCGACGTCTCCATTTCGGCAGCAGCCACCATTGCCAAATTGCCACCGACAGAGCAGCAGGCGGTTGTCGCCGGTGGCAAGGACGCTGCCTTGGAGCGGGTGCGGCAAGTGAGAGAGGCGAAAAATGCATCGGTCGTTTCCCAGGCCAACCAGATCCGCCGGGAGCAAAAAAAGGCAGCGCAAGATGAGCGGGCAGCGGTAGCCGTCCAGGCCAGCCAATCTCTGCAGCCAACATCAGACCGCTTTCGGATTATCCATGGCAGTTGTGAGCAGTCCCTCAGCCTGGAGGCTGGGTCAGTGGACTGGATTTTTACCGATCCGCCGTATCCCAAGGAGTTCTTGCCATTGTTCGAAACCCTGGGCCGGGTTGCTGCACATGTGCTCAAACCGGGTGGGGCGTTGCTTGCCATGGTTGGGCAGTTTCATTTGCCGGAGGTGATCCGGTCTCTGGAGGCCAATCTCAGCTACCACTGGATGTTGAGCTATTTGACGCCTGGTGGACAGTCACCGCAGATCTTTCCACGGCGCATCAACACCTTCTGGAAACCAGTCCTCTGTTTCACGAAGGGAGAATACTCCGGGCCGTGGATCGGTGATGTGGTACGCAGTGAGCCAAACGGCAACGACAAACGGCATCATCACTGGGGCCAGTCGGAAAGCGGCATGGCCGATCTGATGCGGCGATTTGTCAAACCAGGCGAGACAGTGCTGGATCCGTTTTTGGGTGGTGGCACCACCGGCGTGGTTGCGCTTGGCCTGGGTTGCCACTTCATTGGCTACGACGTGGACCAGATAGCGGTCGGTACGGCATTGAACCGCCTGCAGGAGTACGGTGATGCAGCCTGAATATTTGGACAACGGTGCCTCATTGAGGCGAGAGCCTGCCATGTTGGTCACCAACCGGAGGAATTGACGGATCTTTTTCCGGTACAGCAGGCCGCCATCGAGCGGCCATTTCTGTTTCTGCCCCGATGGCACGGGGTGTTGGAGCACAGAAATTCACCGAACCTTCCGAAGTCTCCTGGTGATCGCCTTGAGCGATCCCCGCTTCCTCCACGGGTGTGCCAGCACCAGGGGGCTTCTGGAGGTGATGCCCGCCCAGGGTAACCTGTGGCGGGTTTTCCATTTCTGGAGGAGCAACCATGCTATGCAGCCCGAAATTGAACCCGACACGCTGACGTTCAGGTCGATCATCTCTGTTTCCAATGGCACCGCAACCATCTCGTCCACGACTGTAGCAGAGTTGTTCGAAAAGCAACACAAGCATGTTTTGGAAACGATCAGAGGGTTTGAAACTGGGACGGATGATGGTGTCAACGGGCCGGTTTTTCGGCCCGTTGAATATCAGGACAGCAAAGGGGAGATGCGTCCAGCCTACCAGATGAACCGCGACGGTTTCTTCTTCCTGACGCTCGGATTCACCGGAAAGAAGGCAGAAGTGTGGCGGTGGAGAGTGATCAAGGCCTTCAACGCCATGGAGGACGAACTGCGACGATTCCAGGCCGCAGGCTTGCGGTTGGATTCACCAACTCTGGTGGATGCGCTGTTCAAGGGGCAGGTGTCCATTTTCACAGCCAAGCAGATCCAGTCACTGCCGGAGGAGGAACAGGAGCAGATTTTGGAGATGCCGAAAAAAGAGATTATCCGGGCAGTCAAGGAAATGCGGCAGGCCAAAACGGGCACGCAGGCAGCGTTGGCTGGATTGACCGGCAACAACGAATGGTACACCCCCTCAGAGTGGATTGAACGTGCCAGACAGGTGATGCGCTCCATCGACGTGGACCCTGCGTCCAACGCTGTCGCCCAAAACACCGTGCAGGCCTCCGAGTGGTATGACCAGGAGCGGGACGGTTTGCAGCAGGAGTGGCATGGCAATGTCTGGCTGAACCCTCCATACGCGCGGGGGCTCATCGAGGCCTTCGTCGAAAGGCTGCTGGAGCAGTACCAGACAGGGAACACGCAACAGGCCATCGTCCTGGTAGACAACCGGACGGACACCCGCTGGTTTCAGCAACTCTGCTCTGCTGCCTCTGCAGTGGCCTTCACCAAAGGCCGCGTGAATTTCTACAACGAGACGGTCGAGTCATCGTCTCCTGCCAACGGAAGTGCCTTCATCTACCTGGGGCAGAACAGCCAAGCGTTCAGACAGGCTTTCGAGTCGCATTGCCTGGTTCTGTTCACCATTCACTGCTGAACCGGGAGATGAGATATGGGCCGAGCGAACCCTCTGCGCTGGGACTGCGCTACCAGAGGATGCTTCAACATCAGAAAGCGTCCCAAGATTGAAGTCTTTGCCGAGTGTTTTCCCGGCAACATCCAAATGGGGGATGTGGACGGCATCGTCGAGATCAACGGGCATGTGCTCATGCTGGAGTGGAAAGAGTTTGAGCCGATCAGCACCGGGCAACGCATCATGTACCGGCATATGACGGAGTCTCCCAACTGTCATGTCGTCGTGGCCATCGGCGATCCAGAGACGATGGTGGTTGAGAAATACACCTATTTCCGAGGAGGCTCAATGGCGGAGTGGTTTCCTGGAAATCTGGATGACCTGAAGGAATTTATTCGCAGTTGGGTGCGATTCGCAACTCAACCGCGTTCACCATCACGACCCCACCCAGGCACCCCCTCGGTGGGGTTTTCATTTCCAGGAGGACAGCACCATGGGTCTGAACCCACAACAATTCCGCACCCTGATCATCCGGCCAACCCTGCGCCGACTCGATTTGTGGAGCGAGGCGGCTGAAGAGTTGCTGCTCGGTACGGCCATCCAGGAGTCCGCGTTGCACTACCTGCAGCAGATGGGCGGTGGCCCCGCCATGGGGCTTTGGCAAATGGAGCGTGCCACCCACGACGACCTGTGGGTCAATTTCCTGAACGGGCGGACCAAACTGGGCCTGAACGTTCTGGGGCCCTATGTCAAACCAGAGGCGACTCGCATGGTTTGGGACTTTTCCTATGCCTGCTCAATGGCCCGAATCCACTACCTGCGTTGTCCAGATGCCTTGCCACCTGCTGGCGATATTGCTGGCCAGGCCGCCTACTACAAGAAGCACTACAACACAAACCAGGGCAAGGCGACTGTCGAACAGTATCTCGACAGTTGGCACATCGCAATGGGAGACACGCCATGACCAACACACCCTGGCCACATTTCTCCGAAGAAGAGTTGCGCTGCCACTGTGGTTGCGGGCGGCAGGATGTGGATGGTGATTTCATGTTGAAGTTGGAAGCCTTGCGCATGGCGTATGGAAAACCGATGTCGGTGAGTTCTGGCTACCGCTGCCCAGCGCACAATGCCGCAACCTCTACCACAGGCGAAAACGGCCCGCACACCACCGGGAAAGCGATCGACATCTTGGTTGCCGGAGAGGATGCCTACCGATTGGTTGGGCTGGCTATCAAGCATGGTTTCACCGGCATCGGTATCTGTCAGGCATTAGGCCACCATAAAGTAGGATGCAAGGTTAGTGAATGCGTGCGACTCGGCGTTCGTGGATGTTACTGGCCAAAGTTTGCAGCCGTCTGATTTCTTCTTCATCGGCATGGACCAACCAAATTCTTCTCGACAACCCGATTGCCACTCGCGCTGTCATCTTGCCTTGGCGTAACCAGTGATAGATCGTCGAGTAGGACACGTCCAATTTGGCAGACAATTCATCGGTGGTCCATTCGTCGGCATTTTTTTCCACTTCGATGGCTAGAGGACTCTTCATGGATCGCAGCCCCTTCTGGATGATAGCGTAGACCATTCCTCCAGAAAACTCCGAATTCCGATTTGCCGAACGCCATCCTTCGGCATTGAGGATTTGAGCAATATTTTTCGTGAAGTGTCCTTCACCACGTAGGGTCGCGATCCGATTTAGCAATTGTGGATAGTAAGAGAGATTTTCTATGCATTTAATAGGTCTGACCATGGCAGTTTCAGTGATATTTCCTCCGATCCAATGGATCTGAACATCAACGCATTCTGTATTGCCTTGTACGGTCACTACGAGATGATCAACAAGCTGCCTGATGACCGCCTGGCGATCGGCTTGGCTGGTCTGTGGAGAATGCCATAATGCGGGAATATCATGGGACAGACGGTGGATCGCTTCACGTTCTCGGGCAGATAATGCTATCGGTTGTTTCTCCTGGAAACGGGTATACTCCGTTTTGATCCTATCTTCCTCCATCAAGGCATTCTCGCACTCGCGCTCGAGAGTACGTGCCACAAGGCGGTTTTCAGGTTCAACTGCATTGTATTGGCGAAATGCCCTGGTTACTTGGTAATGGGCACGTTCCAAACGCTGTTTCCATTGTTGATGGAGCTGTTCCCTTTCAGTATTAAGATCTTCTGCGACCTTTAGACTGATCTCCAGGGCCGCTGGTTCCAGTGCCTGGAGTACCATGTCAGCAATCAGATCATCTAATGCTTCTCCAGAAAATGACTGACATAGTTTTCCTGCATAGTTGATGCGATTGTTCGTGCATGCATATCGCATCTTATTTTTATTGCTAGGATAGTCTGTCAGCATGCGTTTACCACACCGGCCGCAAAAGATCAATCGCGAAAGTAAAGCACTTCCATTGCGCACAACCCCAAGGGCAATGTTTTGATTGTTTGACATTTGCTTTACATTTTGCTCATAACGCTCCCAAGTGATATAGGCTGGCAGATGATCTTTTAATAGTACCTGCCATTGATCCATCTTTGCCACTATTTTCCCGGTGAATGGACGTCCAGGTTTTTGTTTTCTGGGATCTGCTGGACGTCGGCCATAGGCATAGGCACCAGCGTAGATGGGGTTATGCAGAAGCGAATGAAGTGTTCCCTGAACTGGGCGGTGCCATTCTAAATCTCCCTTGTTTTGGCCAGAGGCCAGACGATACGGAAGTTTTATTCCATTGTCGACCAGAAATTTTAGAACACCACGCATCGTACCCAGTTTCTCAAACTGGGTAAAAATCAGTTGAATGGTTTGTTGGGCTTGCTCATCTGGATCCTTGGTTACCTCTCCGGATGGTTTGCGCACGTACCCGTATGGTACGAGTACTCCCAACTCTCCACGTCGAGCTTTGGCCAGTTTTCCAGCTAGCATGCGTTGCTTGATAATGTGCAATTCTGCTTCGGACATCGTTCCTTTTAACCCCAACAGGAGTCGATCATTATAATCGGACGGATCATATACGCCATCCAGATCGGCAATCAGGGTGCGAAATAGGGCGCAAACCTCCAAGAGATGGTGCCAATCTTTGCAGGATCTAGCCAGCCGAGACATGTCCAGTCCCAACACAATGCCGACATGGTTCATGGCAACCTCGGCAAGCAGTTGTTGGAAACCGAGGCGTCCTTCCACTGATGCACCGGATTTTCCCAAGTCGCTATCGATTACCTGTACCCGCTGATTAGCCCATCCCATTTGTTGGGCTCGCTCCGCCAACCCGTATTGTAGCTTGGTCGACTCCTGGTGTCTCTCCATTTGTTGCATGGTCGACTGACGAACGTACACCACAGCCAGTCGGTCCCGGTGATGGCCCTGGATTTTTCCTTGTTTCATAGCGTATTGGGAAGGAGGCACGTTCATGAACTTCTCCCTGTTCCCTGGTTGGTAGCGCAGTCAGTTGACAACGGACCATGTTTCCCAGCAGGGCAATCAACTTCTGTTGTCGTCCCGTTCCCAATTGGGTCCATTCGGTGAACTTCGGTCGAGTTGCCATGAGATTGCCTCCTCGTTAACCAATCGACAAGAGCCAATAAAGCCTCACGCCCCAATCTTGGAGGAATTTTTTCCTGAGTCAACTGTAAATGTGTTTTTTGTTTGGTATATAGGTTTCAGTCAAAAAGGGCCACCAGAAAAACGCTTTATTCACCTCGATACACTGACACGTGCCGATGGTTATCCAAGGCCGACAGTGTGGACCTACTGACTTTCAAGGAGATCACTATGGCACTTCCCCCCACCGTTCTTGCGCGATTGCGCGAGCCCTCCACCTGGGCCGCTCTGGCCGCCAGCGTGGCCATTTTTACCGGACACGATCTCACAACCACAGTCAACACCACCATGCAGGTGGTTGGAGGCTTGGCCTCTCTGGCAGGTGTGTTCCTGTCGGAGAACAACAACACCCCTCGGAGCCCGTAACGCTCCGCAGGTGATTAAAACACGAGGAGAACTCCCATGACGTGTGGAGAAAATCACAACTGCCCGTTGGCAGAGAGACTGGCGGTTCTTGAGGCCGAGGTCAGAGACCAGATGGAGCACACCCGGGAGATCCAGGAAGAGATGGCCAACACCCACGACAAGCTGCAGGAGATCGATGCCAAGTTGAGCGGTTTGATCCTCTCCATCGATGGGCTGGTTGAGGCATGGACTGCCACGCGCAGCGCCGTTCTGTTGGCAAAATGGATCGGCGGCATTCTGCTTTGGATCTCCGCAATAGCGGCTGGTATCGGTGCATTCATGGCTTGGTGGCACCCCAAGCAATAAAATCTGAGATGGAGATGACAATGGATGCAGGTGTAGTGACTGTTCTGGCGGCAATGGTGACCTTTCTGGTGCCGTTGCTGGTGTTATTGCTGATCGTGATCTCCCTGCTGCCGGTGGTGGTGGCAGGGAAATGCCAGGATGACAAGGAGATTGCCGCTGCTGACAATTGTCGGGCATCGGATTGGCTATGATCAGCGTTCACTTTGATCAATCCGGTCTCAACCGGGCCTTCAGCGACATGGCAAAGCAAATCCCTGCCGCTGCATCCATGGCCCTCAACAGCACGGCTCGGGTGGTGGAGAAAGAGTTGAAACGGACGATGTATTCGATCTTCGACCGCCCGACGCCGTTTGTCATGGACAGCCTGCGCACCATCCTGTCCAGTGAGCAGAACCTGCAGGCCAAGGTCTGGTTCAAAAATCCAGCCAATATGTGGGACAAAGAGCATTACCTGGCACCGCAGGTCTACGGTGGCAGCCGCCCCTTCAAGCGGTTTGAGCAACTGCTCCAGAATGCTCATGTCTCCAGAAGTCTGCCGCGTGGCTGGTACGCTGTGCCAGGGCCTGCTGCCCGCAAGGACAGCTACGGCAACATGAGTCGCGGACAGATCGTCCAGATCCTCTCGGCCATGCGGGCCTTCAACGAGGTGGGGTTCAACATGAACCGCCGAGACAAAGGGATGGGTGGCCGGGCCAGGAACAACCTGCAATACGTGGTCATCCAACCCGGTAGGAACAGCAAACTGAATCCGGGTGTCTGGTTGCGTGGGCCGAACAACTCACTCAGTCAGGTGCTGGCGTTCGTGCCGAAAGTGTCGTACCGCAAGCGGTTGGCCTTCTTCGAGATTGCCCAGAGCGTCATGGAACGGGAACTGCCGGGGTATTTTGAGAGGGCAATGCAGAAGGTTATGAAGACGGTCAAGTGAGTCACACAACTCGACGCGTGCAAACTGCAACAGTCGGTCACATTTCCGGTAAATTTTCCAGGATCCTCGCATCGTGCCAAACAGTGACGATCCAAACGGCGGTCCCGATTGCTCGGTAGATGAAACGATAGGGAGGGATAATAACTTCTCGGTACAGAGAGTCAGGGAATTCAGGTAGACGGCGACCAGAGTTCGGAAACGGCTCCAACCGTCTCAATGCCTTTTTGGCCCGGGAGCTATACTCTCGCGCCACAATCGAATTGTCCTGTCGGATGTGGTCGATGGCCTCAATGAATTCAACTTGAGCCGAAGGTGTGTTGCCTCAGATGAAATCGGACAGTTGCCTTCGTTTAATAAGCTACATACAATGGCTATCAAACGGAGGAACAAAGCATGGAGAAGAAGCGCAGAAGGTACTCACCTCAGGAGAAGAC
>PDZU01000159.1 GCA_002753095.1 Magnetococcales bacterium | reverse complement strand
TAGTCAAAAGTGGCGCCTATAACGGCGAAACCCTGAACTGGGATCTGCGCGCCAGCCAGGACAGCTGGGAAAAATGGATCGCCAAAGGGATCGGTATGATGGGTCTGGGGATGGCCTACACCACCCGCAAACTGAAATTTGAGGTGGGTGACTACGGCGCCATGATCGCCGATCCGCGCATGGCAGCCCCCTTCATCAAGACCTTCGCGGTGATGGGACGGGTGTAATACGGGACCGGCTTTGCATACTCAATAAGGGGACTGCCTAACCATGTTGAAGAAAAGAACTTTTTCCCTTGGCATGTCAGCCATCCTGGCCGGCCTCGCCTGCACTCCTGCCGGGTGGTCGGCGGGCAGTGGCTTTGCCACACCCTCGGCAGTACTGACGGTGGAATCCAGCAATATCGGAGCAACCACCACCCTGGGCGGCACGGTGGTCCCCTACAAAGAGGTGGCATTCACGGCGCAAATGCCGGGTCGCGTTGTCTATCTGGGCGGTGTCGAAGGCGACTGGTTCAAGAAAGGCGACATTCTGGCAGCGCTGGATAACGACGATCTGCTGGCCAAACGGCGTTCTGCCCAGGCGGCCTTGGCCCAGGCCGAGGCCAACTGGCGCAACGCCAGAGTGCAATATACCCGCCAGGTCTACTCCGGTTCGACCATGGCCTCCGACAATAACGGCATGGCCATGCCACGCATGTTTGACCGCATGTTCACCATGCCCATGAGCGACATGGCCGGTAACGACAATCCAGAACTGGCCCGCCGGGCGCAAATCTATGCCCAAGGCACCGCCATCGATCAGGCCCAGCACGGTCTGGCTCAGGCCCAGGCGGCCATCCAAGAGTTGGATGCCAAACTACGCGATACCCGCTCGGTGGCCCCCTTCGCGGGTGTCATCATCAACAAGAGTGTGGAAAAGGGGGATACGGTCCAACCGGGCATGCCTCTGTTGACCTATGCCGATACCCGCACGCTGCAAATCAAAGTCGATATACCGGCCCGTCTGGTACCGGGTATCAAAAAGGACATGATCCTGCCCGCCAAGGTGGATGTGGGGGATGCCCGCATCGAAACCCGCGTGGCACAAGTCTACCCGATGGCCGATCCGCAACGTCATACCGTCACTGTCAAACTGGATCTGCCCAAGGATGCTCCCGCCGGACCCGGCATGTATGCGGAGATCATGATCCCCGACATCACCACCCCGATCAAGAGCATGCCGGTCATCCAAAAATCGGCGGTTCTCTGGCGTGGCAGTCTGCCTGCCGTGATGGTGGTCGGCAGCAACAAAGAGCCGGAATTGCGCATGATCCGCCTGGGTGGAATGGTGGACGACAAAACCGTCAGCGTGCTCTCCGGTCTACAGGTTGGGGAACAGATTTTGGCCAACCCGGCGCAGAGTACCTCTGCCGTGGGCTGGCGTGAACAGGGCGGTCCAGAAGCCAAAGGGGTCAATCGCTAGGCGAAGCAACCCTCTGGCGCAGGCTGACACGGACCCGACGCAGACAGCGACCACCTGCCGCCCCCCGCAAGCCGGACAGACTGTTTCGTCCGGCACGGTGGCGGTTGGTGGATGATAACTCTTCTCTTGATACAGTGATGGTCACAGACAGATGGGCAAATTATTCAGCAAAGCGGATATGCCACCTCCCCCGGAACTGCCTCAAAAGGATGTCACCAGCCATCTGGGGGTGGCCGGCAACATGGCCAAGATGTTCATTCACTCCCCCCTCTCCCCGTTGCTGCTGTTTGCCTGTCTGGGAATGGGTATCCTGGGGTTGATCTTTACCCCCCGTCAGGAGGATCCGCAGATTTCGGTGCCGATGGTGGATATTTTTGTCCACTATCCCGGCGCTTCTGCCGAACAGGTGACCGCTCTGGTGACTGAGCCTCTGGAGCGGATCATGAGCGAAATCGCCGGGGTCAAACATGTCTATTCGGCTTCGCAACAGGGCCATGGCATGGTGACCGTGGAGTTTGTGGTCGGCCAGGATATGGAGGCCTCGCTGGTCAAGCTCTACGACAAATTGCACTCCAACAAGGATAAAATTCCCCCTGGTGTGGCCGAACCGCTGGTCAAACCCAAAGCGGTGGATGATGTGCCGATGGTCACCTTGACCCTCTGGTCGCGTGATGTGGACGATGCCGCTTTGCGGGTTTTGGCCCTGGATCTGCTGCAACAGATCAACGAAGTTCCCAATACCAGCCAGGGTTTTGTCGTCGGTGGTCGGGCCGAACAGATTCGGGTGGAGGTCTATCCAGAGCGTCTTTCCGGCTATGGTATCAGCCTGGATCAAATTGCCCAGACCATCAAAACCGCCAACAGCGAAACCGGTTTGGGCAAGGTAGAGGCCGGTGATCAGGGTTTCAACGTCTATACCGGTGCTTTTTTGCGCACTGCTCAGGATGTGGGTCGGTTGATTGTGGGCATTCGCGGCAATGCGCCCATTTATGTGCGGGATGTGGCCAATGTCTTTGCCGGTCCAGAGGAGACCAGTCAGATGGTCACCTACAGCACAGGCCGTTCGCGCCCGGAAAACCTGCCGGAAGCGGATGCCCTGCCTGCCGTCACCATCGCCGTGGCCAAGAAAAAGGGCTCCAACGGTGTGACCGTGGCGCAAGGGGTGCTGGACAAGATCGAAGAGTTGAAGGGACGGGTGATCCCGAAAAATGTACAGGTCTCGGTCACCCGCAACTATGGCGAAACCGCCAACGAAAAGGTCAACGAACTGCTCTTCAAGCTGTTGGTCGCCACCATGGCGGTGACCCTGCTGGTCTGGTATGCCCTGGGCATCAAACCGGCGCTGGTCACGCTGATCGTCATCCCGGTGGTGATCCTGATGACCGTTTTTGCCGCCTGGATCATGGGCTATACCATCGACCGGGTCAGTCTGTTTGCCTTGATTTTCTCGATCGGTATTCTGGTGGATGATGCCATCGTGGTGGTGGAAAACATCTATCGGCGCTGGCTGTTGGAGGACAAATGTTGCCCGGTCATCTCCATTGATGCCGTGCGCGAGGTGGGCAACCCCACCATTCTGGCCACCTTTACGGTGATCGCCGCCCTGCTGCCGATGGGCTTCGTCAGCGGCATGATGGGGCCCTACATGCGGCCCATTCCGGCGCTGGGCTCGGTCGCCATGGTTTTTTCACTGTTTGCTGCCTTCATCTTCACGCCGTGGCTGGCCATGATGATCAAACCCAGCATGCGCTCCCTGCATACCCACTCAGAAGCAGAGCATGCCACCTCGGAAAAATTGGAACGTTTCTATCGTTACACCATCAATCAACTGCTGGACAACCCCCGCAAGGGTTGGGGCTTTATGGGACTATTGGTGGGGGGATTTTTTGCCTCACTGCTTTTTTTCTATACTACGGCAGTGACGGTCAAAATTTTACCTCTGGACAACAAACCAGAGTTCAACGTGGTGATCAATCTGGATGAGGGCATTGCCCTGCCCAAGACCGCCAATCTGGCCAACCAGATGACGGCGCTGATTCGCGAGCGGATACCGGAAGTGGTTGCCATGCAGACCTATGTAGGCACTGCATCCCCCTTCAATTTTAACGGTATGGTGCGCCACTATTATCTGCGCCGCAATTCATGGGAAGCCGATATTCAGGTGCAATTGATCCACAAAAGCAAACGCAAACGGACCAGTCATGATAACCGCCGAAGAGCTGCGGGCGAAAAGAGCACAATACCCGCAAGCAGCCGTCGTCTGCTACGTTAATTCCACGGTCGAAGTTAAAGCTGAAAGTGACATTTGCTGTACATCTTCTAATGCTGTTAAGGTCATAAAAAGCCTGCCGAACAAACAGATCCTCTTCGTCCCCGACCAGTCTTTAGGTTATTATGCTTCCACCCAGGTGCCCGAAAAAGAGTTCATCTTCTGGCCCGGTTTCTGCCCCACCCATCACCGCATTATGAAATCGGACGTTCTCAAAATAAAACGAGAAAATCCGGACGCTAAGTTCGCCGCACACCCGGAATGTACTAAGGACGTTCTAGAGATAGCTGACTTTATCGGTAGTACGAACCAGATACTCCAGTATTTGAAACGATCCCCTTCTAATAAATGGGTC
>PDZU01000158.1 GCA_002753095.1 Magnetococcales bacterium | reverse complement strand
CAATGGGCAATCGATGAGGAACCATCATGAGCACCGCCACTCTGCGTTGGATCAGCGGTCCCGTCCTGCGGGCCGCCAGCCACGATACCTTTCATATTCATGAAGCCGTCCTGGTGGGTAGCAAGGGGTTGCTGGGTGAGGTGGTCCGCCTGAAGGCTCTCCCTGGGGGGGAACAGGAGATCACCGTCCAGGTTTTTGAGGATACCACTGGCCTGCGCCCTGGTGATCCGGTGCAGGGGCAGGGCGCCGCTCTTTCGGTTCCGCTTGGTCCCGGACTGCTGGGGCAAATTTTTGATGGTCTGTTGCGCCCCTTGAGCGGCGGGGAAGAGCGCAACTTTCTTGCACCCGGTCAATTTCCGCTCCCGGAGCGGCAGTTTCCGTTCCATCCTCTGGTGGAAAAGGGGGCCCAACTCAAGGGAGGAGAGATTTTTGCGGCGGTGCGGCCCGGCACAACGGACGGCAGCGGGCGCGAGGGGGGCTTGGAGCAGTTTTGTCTGGTCCCGCCCACCCTGTCTGGCGAGGTGATCAGCATCGCCGAAGCCGGGCTCTACTCGGACCGGGTGGTGCTGTGCACGCTGCGCGATGAAAAGGGGGAGACGCATGCGCTGGCCATGAGTCACTCCTGGCCGGTGCGCACCCCCCGACCGGTGCAGGAACGGTTGCTGATTGGCCCGCCCCTATTGACCGGGCAGCGTATTCTGGATTGTCTGTTTCCGGTGGCACGGGGCGGCAAGGCGACGGTACCCGGCGGTTTTGGCACCGGCAAGACTGTGCTGTTGGAGACCATCGCCAAGTGGTGCAATGCCGATGTGATCATCTATCTGGGTTGCGGCGAACGGGGCAACGAGATGGCTGGTGTGCTCGATGAGTTTCCCCATTTGGAAGATCCGCGCACCGGACGCCCGCTCATGGAACGGATGGTGGTAATCGCCAACACCTCCAACATGCCGGTGGCGGCGCGGGAGGCCAGCATCTACACCGGCGTGACGGTGGCCGAATATTTTCGCGACCAGGGTTTGCATGTGGCCCTGATGGCCGACTCCACCAGCCGTTGGGCGGAGGCGCTGCGCGAGGTTTCTGGCCGTCTGGGCGAACTGCCCGGCGAGGGGGGCTATCCGGCCTATCTCAGCACCCGTCTGGCCGACTTTTACGAACGGGCTGCCCGCGTGCAGACCCTGTCCGGCAAGGGGGGATCGGTCACCTTGATCGGGGCTGTTTCGCCCCCTTCCAGCGATTTTTCCGAGCCGGTCACCACCCATACCAAGCGTTATGTGCGCAATTTCTGGGCTTTGGACCGCAAGCGGGCCCATGCCCGTTTTTATCCGGCCATTGATCCACTGACCTCCTACTCCGAAGATGCCGCGCTGCTGGCCAGTTGGTGGCATGCACGGGGCAATCCCAATTGGGCGCAGCAGCGCCGGCGTTTTCTGACTGTTCTGGAGGAGCAGGCCCGTCTGGAGCGGATGGCCATGATTTTGGGCAAGGATGCCCTGCCGCCGCAGCAACAGTTGACCCTGCTGGCTGCTGCTCTGATCAACGAAGGTTTTTTGCGCCAATCCGCTTTTTCGAGCAAGGATCGGGCCGCCTCGCCGCAGAAACAGAATCGCATGATGGCGGTTTTGGACCGTTTCATGGATCTGGCGCAACAGGCGGTAGAGGGTGGCATGGGCATCGAACAGATGCAAAGCCTGCCCCTGCTGCGCCGCCTGCAGCGCATGGGCGAAGAGATTGGTGAAGAGGAGATGGAGCTTTTCGCCCAACTGGAAGAGAGCATGGAAAAGGCGTTCCGCCCGGCAACACATGCCTGAGATGCGCTTGCTTTTCCGCCCTGATTGAGAAGGATACCCTGGCCATGATCACTGCAAACCTTTCCCTGACCGATGCCGCCACCCGAATCGATGGCCCGCTGTTGTTTGCCCACCGCCGTGTCGATGTCGGGCTCAACGAAGCCGTGCAGGTGGTCGGGGCTGATGGTCAAAGCCGTCTGGGGCGGATTGCCGCTCTGGATGAGGCGCTGATGACGGTGGAGATTCTGGAATCGACCAGCGGCTTGAGTCTTACCGGAACGCGCATCCGCTTTTTTGCGGAGCCGATCTCTTTTTCGCTGGGGCCGGGCATTTTGGGTCGGGTGTTTGATGGGGTTGGTCGGGTGATGGATGGCGGTCCGCCCATTGCCACCCGGGTACGCATGCCGGTGGATGGGGCGGTGCTCAACCCGATGCGGCGCAAGAAACCGGAAGATTTTATCGAAACCGGCGTCTCCACCATTGATGTGCTCAACAGTCTGGTGCGGGGCCAGAAGTTGCCCATCTTCTCTGGCGGCGGCCTGCCCCATAACCGTTTGGCCATCGAAATCGCCCTGCACGCCCGTCTGCTGCGCGCCAACGCGGGGGAAGAGGAGCGCGCCCCCTTTGCCATTGTTTTTGCCGGGATTGGGGTTCCTTTTGAGACTGCCGAATTTTTCCGCCGTTCCCTGGAGGAGAGCGGGGCTTTGGGACGCACGGCTCTGTTCCTGAATCTGGCCTCCGATTCCAGCACGCAGCGGCTGTTGGCACCGCGCTTTGCCCTGACCGCCGCCGAATATCTGGCCTTTGTGGAGGGACGGCATGTACTGGTGATCATTACCGATTTCACCAACTATTGCGAGGCCCTGCGCGAAGTTTCCGCCAGCCATGGGGAAATTCCGGGCCGCAAGGGTTATCCGGGCTACATGTATTCCGATCTGGCCACGCTCTATGAACGGGCGGGCAGTTTGCAGGGCAGGCCGGGCACCTTGACGCAACTGCCCATTCTGACCATGCCTTCCGACGACATCAGCCATCCCATTCCCGATTTGACTGGTTATATTACTGAGGGACAGATCACCCTGAACCGTTCTCTGGATCGGGAGGGGATCTATCCGCCGGTGGGGGTATTGCCCAGCCTGTCGCGCTTGATGAAAGATGGCATTGGTGCGGGCTTCACCCACCCGGACCATCCGGCCTTGGCCAACCAGTTGTATGCCTCTTATGCGCGGGCCACGCAGGTGCGTCTGCTGGCCAACGTGGTGGGCAGTGATGGTCTGACCCCGGAGGACCGGCGCATGCTCTCTTTCGGGCAGCAGTTTGAACGCCGTTTCATCAACCAGGACAGGCCCCGCACGCTGGAGGAGAGCATGCGCGAGGGTTGGTCACTGCTTGGCCAATTGCCGATTGGCGAACTTTCCCGACTCAACGACAACCAGATCGCTACCTACATCCAACAGGGTACCGAATAATGGAGAGCACACCCACGCGCAGCGCCTTGCTCCAGGCCCGCGATGAACGGCAGGTCATGGGGGAGGGCTTTCGTTTTCTTGATGAAAAGCGGCTGTTGTTGGCCGCCGAGATGGCGCGTCAGTTTGAGCGTTACCGTCAGGAGCGTGAACTCTGGCTGCAACAGCAGCAGGAGGCGGGCAGTGCTTTGCAGCACAGTCTCTTGCGGCACGGTCTGCACGGCCTGCAGGTATTGCCTGCGGCCAGCGCGCCACCTCCCCTGCAGTGCGCGCAGCGTCGCTTTTTTGGGGTGACGTTGCAGGAGATTCCAGATGCCCTGACCGGGCTGCAAGCCTTTTCCGCTGTGGAGACACTCTCCCCTGAGGCCCGCCTTTGCCAGCACCGTTTTGGGCAACTGTTGCTCTGCAGCGCCGTGCTGGCGGCCCGTTCCGGCAATCTGCACCGTCTGCTGGCGGAGTACAAGCGCACCGAACGCCGTGCCCGTGCTCTGGAGGATGTTCTGTTGCCGGAGTTGGACAGCCTGATCCACGAAATGGATCTTAGCCTGGAAGAGTTGGATCAAGAGGAGGCGGTGCGCGTCCGTCTGGGACGACCTGCTGAGTAGCGGCCACACCACACAGTCTGCGCAGGCGCGTTTTTCAGGACTACAAAAAACGGGGCAGGATGCCCTGCCCCGTCCACGCATGTTGCTGGGAGGATGGCTCTCCCGGTTACTTCATTCGAGCCGTATACAGCTCCATGACGACATCCAGTCTCTTTTTGACCTCGCGGTTGAACGGCTTATTGTGTACCGTCGCCTCTTTCATATGCCAGCATTCAGATTTGGCGGCCAGCGCCTCCACCAATTCCCACCGATAATCGAA
>PDZU01000157.1 GCA_002753095.1 Magnetococcales bacterium | reverse complement strand
ATGATGCGGGTGTTTTGACGGCCAGTCGGGAGTTAGCGGATTATTTTGAGGCGGTAGCGGCGCAGGCGGTAGAGGCGGGGCATGGCAATGCCAAGATGGCTGCCAACTGGGTAACTGGGGAGTTGGCGGCCCGATTGAATCGGGATGGTTTAGAGATTGCGCAGGCGCCGTTGGCGCCCTGGCAATTGGGCAAGTTGGTTGCTTTGGTGCAGCAGGGGACGCTTTCTGGCAAGTTGGCCAAGGAGGTGTTTGAGATTTTGTGCAGCGAGGGGGGGGATCCGCAGCAGATTGCCGAACAGAGGGGGATGCGGCAGGTCAGTGATACGGGTGCGATTGACGGTGCGATTGATCGGGTCATAGCCGACAATCCGGAGGATGTGGCCCAATATCGGGCTGGCAAGCACAAGGTACTGGGATTCCTGGTCGGACAGGTCATGAAGGCCACGCAGGGCAAGGCCAATCCTGGTTTGGTCAATCAGCGTTTGTTGGCCAAGTTGGTGGAATAGGCACTGTGGCTTGCTTGGCAGAGCGTTTCAGGAAGCGGTAAGGAGAAGATGTCCACGGGTAGCCAGGTGCTGGTGCAAGAGAGGCAGACGATGCGCGTGGTCTACCTGATTGGGGTAGTCGCGCTGTTGTTTCTCTGTTGTTTGGCGTTATTGGGCCGATTTGTGCTGGATGTGGAGCGGTTGCAGCCGCAGATTGTTGCGACTTTGGAAAAGGTAACGGGTCGGACGGTCTCTTTGGATGGTGTATATTTTGCGCCGACGGAGGGATTTTTTGCCTTGGAGTTGCGCAATTTACAGATACATGCGGATGCGGACAGTGAACCTCCGTTGTTGGTGGCGAAAAAGGTGCAGATTGGTTTGGCACCTTTTTCTCTTTTCCGGCATGGCATGAATGAAGAGGCACCGTTGGACATTTCTTCTCTGACCTTATTTAGTCCGCAGCTTCAATTGGTGCGCCAGGAGGATGAGTGGTTGGTGCAGCAACTGCAGGAGATGATTGTTCAGGGTGATCTGCAGATGAAGCACCATTTGGGTTGGGGGATGACGCGTTTGTCGTTCAACTCCATCAAGATTCAAAATGGCATTGTGACGCTGCTCAACTGGGAGCAGGCCAGCAGTCAGGCGGTGATTATTGACCGTATTTATGGGGAGATACACGCGCTTTCTGCGGAGAAGGCTTCTCCGGTGACTTTGTCGGCCCGGTTTCATTCCATTCCTTTCACTTTGACTGGTCAGATGGGTCCGTTACCGGACTCCCTGGATTTGACCGCCATGCCGATTTTGTTGAATCTGGAAGCAAAATCCACAGGACTATTACAATTCATTGATTATTTTGCCAATGTATTCGGTTTGGTGGCTTCGCCCATGCAGAAGGTTGCCTTGCCGGAGCAGTGGGACATTCGGGGGGCCAGGGGGTATTTTTTCACGTTATTCAATGGCAGTCTCAAGAAGGGGATTCAGACGCGGTCTCGTTTGGAGTTGGACAAGTTGGTGATTGCCAACCGGCGTGAGTCGGGGCGGGGTGAGGGGCAGGCGGGGCGTTTGCTGGTGGCTGCCAACGATCGCAGTGGGTTGGGGTTAGGCAGGGAGCCTTTGCCGATTGATCTTGCTTTTCGGCAGAAGTCGATGATCAAGTTGGAGGAGAGCGACAATCGGCCATTGCTCTGGATTGAGGAGGGATTTTTGTATGCGGATGGGCGTCCTTTATTGGACGTCAAGGGGGTATGGCGTGGGGTGTCGCCGAGTGATGAGGAGGAGAATGCTGCCATGCTTGACATGACGGTGACCACCTTATCCAGTTTTGATTTGCGTCGTTTTGCGCATTTATTGGCGCCGTATGTATCGGGTGATACGCCGCAGGGGGTGATTCGGCTTGAGGGTGGTTGGCCGAACAGCATTCACTGGAGTGGTCATCTGGATTGGACGCATACGGATCTTTCTTTGCCGGCGGGCCCGCAGGTGCGTTCGTTGGCGCCGCGTCGGTCTTGGCAGTCGTTGTTTGCTGTGTTGGGGATGGACAAACGGGGGGGGGTGCCGTTGATTCTTGATTGGGACTTTGAGCATGATCATGCGGACGAGGTGGAGGAGGTATGGCGTGTGAAGGAGCTTGCCATCAGTCGTCCGGCTACGGCTCCAGACAAGGGGGAGTCTCGGTTGCGATTGTCTGGGGCGTTATTGCCGCAGTTGGATGTGGAGGTGAGTGGTGAGTGGGAGTTGGCGCAGTTCAAGGACTATTTGCAGTTGGCGGCCAATTGGGATGTTGCTGGTTTGATGCAGATTGATCTGGCGTTGCGTGGTGATGGTTTACGATTGAGCAACCGGGATCGTTGGGTGAACTCTTTATCCGGGCAGGTGCAGGTGGATAGTGGTCAACTGGCGGGTATTGCGCTGCAGGATGTTGTCTTGCGTCTTGGGCAGGAGCGGGGTGTTTTGCGACTACAGGATATTGAGGCATCTGTGGGCATGGGGCGTTTGAATGCCCAGGCGTGGTTGGAAAATGGGGGTGATGAGTGGCGTTATCATGCATTATTTTCTTTTGTTGGGGTGGCTTTAGAAAAGCTGTCTGGTCGTCAGGGGGGGTATGTGGGGCTTTCCACGGTGACGCGCCGGGGGAGGGGTGGGGCTACTCCAGTCAATCGTCCTGTGGCATGGCGTCCTTTATTGGAGGGGATTGCTTTTGGGGATGGTGAGGTATGGGGGGGGTTAAACCAGGAGTGGTTGTTCAAGGGGCCTGTTGCTGGTCGGATGCATTTGCAGGTGGAGCCGGGTCGCATGTTGGGGTTGAATGGTGATCTTTTTTTGCGTCCGCCTGGGGATCCGCAGCGTTTGTTTGGTATGGACCGGGGTGAGGCGGTTGAGGAGGGTGGGGATAAAGCCGGGGTTGTGGTTTCTGGTGTTGGCAAGCCTTTTTATTGGGACCGTTTGCAGGCGGATTTGCGTTGGGATGTGGACAAGGTAACGATTGATCCTTTTCTTGTGCAGGCGGGTGGGTTGCGGTTGCAGGGGAGTGGGGAGCGACGTGCTTCTGGGCAGCATGGGTTTGACGTGCAGATTACCTCGCCGTTGTGGGATGATGCGGCACCTTTTCGGGCCAGACTGGAGGGGGATTTGCAGCAGACGTTGTATCGTTCTGACAAGGTATTGCCGTGAGGGGGAGGTGAGGTGAGGTGATGATGTGTCGGTTTGAATGATTGCGGGTCCAGGGAGCTGGCTCCCTGGCGGGTCCAGGGCGGAGCCATGGGAATTTGCTTTTAATCTTTTGCTTTTAATCTTTTGCTTTTAATCTTTTGCTTTTAATCTTTTGCTTTTAGTATTTTGCTTTTAGTCTTTTGCTTTTGGCGCGCTTTTCACAGTAAGCCGACGCGGTTTTTGCGTCGGCGCAGCGCGCCTAATTGACGCAAGATGTGCGTATTGGCGCGCTTTTCTGCGCCAATACGCACATCCTCCCAATGGGTTTTGCCCTCTGTAGGTGACTCAATACCGCGAGGTTAAAAGTCGGGCGTCCGCCCTCCCAAAGAGTGCCCCTGCGGGGCACAGATTTAGGCGCGCTGCGCAGATTTGGCTGCGCCAAATCTGCTTCGTTAAAAGCGCGCCATTTCAAGCAAGGCTTCGCCCTGCACCCAGCAAGGCTTCGCCCTGCACCCAGCAGGGGCGGTGACCGCCCCTGCACCCCGCAATTATTTAAAAGCACAAAAGTATCAACAGTTTTCATCCTTTACGATTCGCCAACGACTCCAACTGATTGGCAACCGTCGCCGCCACAGAATGCTCCTTCCCTTGCCCCTCCATCTTACCACTACCCACCGCTTCACCCGGCTGCAACGTATCCCGCAACATCGCAGGATCCTGACGCTCCGCTAAAAATGCCTGCAAACTCTTCCGACGCTGCTTCTGGTTCAAACGCCGCCCAATACTCAACCCCAACAAGCCCAGCACAGCCACAACCACCAGCGCCATCGCCCCCGAGGCTATCGTATCCAATTGCCCCAACCAACCCCCACCAACTCCCTCAACAACCCCCTCAGGTCGAGACACCCCCCCCTTGGCCATCTCTAAACTGTTGATACGGTCACGCAAAAAATCCCACTCCTTGCGCGCCTGCTCCAACGTGGAAATACGCTGCTCCAAACGCTCCT
>PDZU01000057.1 GCA_002753095.1 Magnetococcales bacterium | reverse complement strand
CCCCCATAAATTTCTGCGGGGTCCAGGGGCGATCATCGCCCCTGGCGGGTGCAGGGCGGAGCCTTGCTGGGTGCAGGGCGAAGCCCTGCTTGTAATGGGCGCGCTTTTACCAAAGCAGATTTGGCGCAGCCAAATCTGCGCAGCGCGCCCAAATTTGTGCCCCGCAGGGGCACGCTTCTGGAGGGCGGAGCCCGACTGTTAACCGCGCGCACCTTAAAAATTTTATTGAATGTCGAATGGAAGTTTGTTGCTCCGACTAACGCTCACGCGATGGAACGTCCATGAGGAGTCTACGCACTGCTGCCCTACTGTTTGGTGCTTTTTTTCTGCTGCAGGCTGAACCAGGCATGGCCAAAGGCATCTACTCCTTCATGGATGAAGAGGGGGTATTACACCTGACGGACCGTCCAAACGATCCGCGCTATAAACCGATTACCGCCACCAACCGTTATGTTGCCGGCAAACGCAGTGCCAGCGCTGCGGGGTCCACCTCCCATTGGCGGGTTTCCCCCCCCTACCCCACGCCCACCACTCCAGCCGCATTGCGCGAGCATCCCTATGGTGAGATTGTGCAGATGGTCGCCCGCCAGCATGGCTTGCACAGTGCGCTGATCCACTCCATCATTCGGGCGGAGTCCAACTATGATCCTCTGGCGGTATCTGCCAAGGGAGCTGTCGGTTTGATGCAGTTGATGCCGGAGACGGCCCGACAATATGGCGTACACAACAGCACCGATCCGGCAACCAACATTCAGGGTGGAGTGCGTTTTTTGGCAGATCTGTTGCGGCAGTTCAACAACAATCTGGAGCTCTCTCTGGCCGCCTATAATGCCGGACCCAGCACCGTACTGCGCTATGGCAGTACCATTCCCCCCTATCCGGAGACCCAGCAATATGTGCAACGGGTGTTACGATTCTATCAGGCGTATCAACGGCTCATGTAGAGGGTGGCAGAAGAGTTGGCTTGGCTGCCTAGTCCTGCTCTACAGCGTCTCCGCCCAGGGGGGAGATTTTTATCGCTGTCACGGCGAACAGGGCGCTGCGCTCGTCTATCCGGCGGATTCCTGCCGTCTGTTATCCGACCCCACGCAACCCATGGCCCCTGCTGCTGTCACACCACCGGTTGCCCCCCCTACCCCTTCTGTCGCCGCCGTCGCCCCTGTTCAACCCGCAAGCATTCGTAGCGGTCCCTGGCAGCTCAGTCAGATTTTATGGGTGGAAAACACCCAGGGTGGCCACTGGCAAGCGGTCATCAACCATCGTACTGTCACCACCGGCACACAGATCGACGGTGGCCGGGTCAAAGAGATTACCCGTTCCCATGTTACCATCACCCATCCGGGTGGAGAGAGCCATTTGACACCCGGCCAGACCACCCAGGCCGATGGACGCAACCGTCCTGGGACAATTTCCTTGACCTTGGAAGAATTAGGGTTGGACAGCTCTGCCAGTCGTCTGCTATTGTTGCAGCGAATTGCTGCAGGCCAAGAGTTGTTGATCATGCACAACGGCATTCCGTTGGCGCGATTAGATCCCATATCAACGCATGAAAGATAGCTCTCTCCGCAGGTTTCAGATCTAGGTTTATAACACCATAAACTTAAGTTAGAGAGCAAATGACAAGTGCCACACCCATCGGTATGGCGGCAGAGCAGGATTTGCGCAGGCATCTGGACGGCCGTTTGTTCCATACTGTGTTAGCTGACCCCCCTTGGCAATTTCAAAACCGCACAGGCAAGGTTGCCCCGGAGCACAAGCGTCTCACCCGCTATGACACGATGCAACTGATTGATATTCTTTCATTATCTGTTGGAGACCATCTGGCGGAAACGGCGCATTTGTATCTATGGGTTCCCAATGCTCTGCTGCCGGACGGGCTGCGGGTATTGCAGCACTGGGGGTTTACCTACAAGGCCAATATTGTCTGGCACAAGGTGCGCAAGGATGGTGCGCCGGACGGTCGTGGCGTTGGATTTTATTTCCGCAATACGACCGAGTTGGTTTTATTTGGGGTACGGGGCAAAAAGGCGCGCACTTTGGCGCCGGGCCGACGGCAGGTCAACGTGATCCGCACCATGCGCCGGGAACACTCACGCAAACCGGATGAGATGTACCAAATCATTGAATCCTGTTCCCCACCGCCTTACCTGGAGTTGTTTGCCCGTGGCAGTCGTCCGGGCTGGACCAGTTGGGGAGACCAGGCAACGGATCCGCTGCCTGTCGCTGCCGCCTGTCACACTGAAAAAGTGATGGATTTGCAGAGATCTTGATTGCGTTAGGCTAAAGAGACACAGTATCATGAGGGTAGTGTTTGCGATGCAAGCAGTCCCGTGTCTGGTGCGGTTGGCCAAGGCGACGGCGTAATCGACTTTCAATCGAGCTAAAAAACCATGAAAAGTATCTACCCGACTCGACTTTCCGTGCGGTTGTTGCTGCTTTGCGCCCTGTTTTCCGGGGGGACATTGACTGCGCAGGCGGCTGAGAAGGCCACACCAGACAAGGCGGCCACGGACAAGGCGGCGATGGACAAGGCAGCTGCGGGCAAACCGGCGGCGGACAAGGGGGCAACGGCCAAGCCGTTGACGGCTGCCGAGGAGGCCAAGCTGGGCAAGGAGGCGGCAGCCAAGAATGATGTGGTCAAAGCACAGGGCCATTATGTCAAGGCGCACCTGCTGGAACCGGCCAATCCCGATTATGCCCACAGTGCGGCGGTTTTGAGTGCGGCGCAGGGGTTATCGGAACAGGCGCTGACCTATTTCAAGGCGGCGGCCAAGCTAGCGGCTCTGGCACACAAGCATGAGGATATTGCTTTTTACAACGAGGAAATTTCCAAGCTGGTGGGTGGTGTACCTGCCTGGGTGGATGAAAAGATAGCGGCGGCGGCCCCGGTACCACCCGGCAAAGAGAAGGTAGTCGGCAACTGGTCACAGCTCAAGGCAGAGGTGAGCAATCTGCAGATGCAGGGCCAGAATGAGCAGGCGGTTACGGTGGCGCAGAAGGCGTTGAGTACGGCCCAGGAGGGACTGGGTGCGAACCATTATGCGACCTTTGCCAGCCGTCGTGATCTGGCGGGCACTTTGATTCAGGTTGGCAAGGTGGCGGAAGCAGAAAAGTTGCTGCTGCAGGTGATCGGTGATGGCCAGCGCATATTGGGGGCCAATCATCCCGACATCCTGATTGCCCAGACCATGTTGGCGGACATTTACGAGGGGCAGGCCAAATACAAGGAGGCCATCGCCCAGTTGAAGACGGCCCATGCGGCGGCGACGGCGGGGTTGGGTGGCAACCATCCCACAACTTTCAGTGTGGCCATGGCGTTGATTCGCAACATGCGCAACGTCAGCCAATACAAGGAGGCTGATGCCTTACTGAAGCCGTTGTGCGAGGCGGAAGAGCAGCTTTTGGGCCCTTATCACAGCGACAGTGCGGATTGTCTGGTGCAGTTGGCCATGTTGCGGGTATTGCAAGGCGATCATGAGGGGGCTGCCGGCACGTTCCAGAAGGTATTGGCGGTACAGGAGTCCTCTTTGCCGGCCAATAGTCCGATTTTGCTGGCCACACGGATTCATCAGGCGGAGTTTTTCCGCCATGAAGGGGAGTACGGCAAGGCGCGGGAAATTTTGGAGTTGGTGTTAAAACAGGCGGCCAAGGAGGATCCGAACGTCATGGAGGCCAAGTCTGGTTTGGCCAAGGTGTTTGAGGATCAGGGCGAATTTGGCAAGGCAGAGGCCATGACCAACGAGGTGTTGGCCTTCGAAAAGGGCACCCTGGGTGAGGATCACCCCAACACACTGACCACGATGAACAATCTGGCGGGTATTTACCGCAAACAGAGTCGTCTGTCGGATGCGGAGGGTCTGTACAAAAAGAGTCTGGAAAAATACCGCAAGATTTTTGGCGAGGACCATCTGGGTACGGTTTCGATCATGAACAATCTGGGTCTGGTGTATGAGACCATGGGGTTGTATGACGAGGCGGAGTTGCTGTTGCGGGCTGGTTTGGAGATTTCCAAGAAGGTATTGGGTGACAACCATTTATCGACGTTGGCCAACATGAACAATCTGGCCATGCTGCATGAGAGCCAGGGCAATTTTGAGCAGGCGGAGCCCCACTATTTGAATGCCATCGAGGCGGCCAGTTGGCAATTTGGGGCTGACCATCCCGACACGATGGCGTTTGTCAACAATCTTGCCTACTTGTACATGATGCAGAGCAACTATGGCAAGGCCAAGCCGTTGTTTGAAAAGGTGCTGGCCAGTTGGGGCAAGACGTTGGGCGACAAAAACAGCCGCACCATGAAGGCGATCAACAACCTGGCCCGTTCTTCGGCCAAGCTGGGCAATCACAAGGAGGCGGAGGCACTCTTTGACAAGGCTTTGCAACTACGGCGCACGGTTTTGGGTGAAAACCACATGGACACCTTGCGCACCATGTTGGATCTGGGTTCCCTGTATGGGGAGATGAAGCGCTATCCAGAAGCGGAAAAGCTGTTGCGGGACACCTTGCAGCGGACAGAAAAAACGTTGGGTGATCAGCATCCGTATACGTTTGAGACGCTCAACAGTCTGGGACGGACGTTGCGGACCCAGAACAAGCAGCAGGAGGCTTACCAACTCCTGAAGAGCGGTTTCAATCGGCGTTCCTCTTTCTTGAGTCGCATGTTATGGGCCACCGGTGACAATGCGCGTGAGGGTTACATTCGTTTGCATCGTCCAGAGTTGGATGAATATTTGGCTGTGTTGGCCAAGGCGGATGCGACCCAGGCGGGGCGGGAGGTGTTGGATGTGGGGTTGCAGCGCAAGGGGCAACTGTTGAAGGTCACCTCTGAGATTCAGCAGATTGTGCAGATGGGCAAGAATCCGCAGTTGAAGGAGTTGGGCGACAAGCTGACGGCTACCCGCAAAAAGTTGGCGGCGTTGACCTTGTCTGGTCCAACGGAGGAGACGAAAAACAACCACATGCAGGCCATCCATGATTTGGAAAAGGCGGTGGACACGCTGCAGATGGAGTTGGGACAGGCCAGCCGTCGTTTTCGCCAGTCGGCCCAGGCAGTGACGGTGGAGCAGTTGGCGACTGCCATGCCCAAGGATGCGGTTTTGGTTGATTTTCTCGCCTTCAATGAGGGTGAGCAGAAAAAATTGTTGGCGGGCATTCTGCGGGTTGAGGGCGGCAAGCCTGCCTTTGCTGTGGTCACCTATCCAGATTTGAAGAAGCTGCAGGATGAGATTGTCCGTTATCGAACGGCCATCCAGGAAGAGGGTTTGGAGGAAGAGGAGCTACACAAGATTGGCCAGGAGGTCTATGATCTGATCTGGAAGCCGTTGTTGCCGGGGCTGGGCAACCGCAAAGTGATTTATGTGGTACCGGATGACATGTTGAACATTTTGCCGTTCAATGCCTTGATGGATGCCAAGGGTGAGTATCTGCTCAAGACCACGGACTTGCATATCTTGTCCACCAGCCGGGATCTGTTGCCGGACAAGATGGAGGCGGCCAAGGGTGACTTTTTGATCATGGCTGGCCCCAACTACACTTCGACCAAGGTGGTGGATGCCACGTTGATGACTCAGGTAGCGGGCAAGCGTTCTGCCAACCAGGATACCATGCGTGGTTTTTCCGGTGGTGGTTTACGTGGTTTAAAGTTTGACCCTCTGCCGGGTGCGGAGAAGGAGGGCAAATTGATCTCTGAGACGGTCAAGGCCAAGAAGGAGACCAACACCATCTTTACCGAAGATGGGGCCCAGGAGCGGGTGGTGCAATCGTTGGAAAGTCCGCCAAAGATGTTGCATGTGGCGACGCACGGCTTCTTCCTGAAGGCGGATGAAAATCTGAAAAAGCGTTTGTTGAGTTTGCAGCGTGGTTCGGATGTGCATTTGCCGCCTCCGGGTGACAATCCGATGTTGCGGGCGGGCTTGGCCTTTGCGGGCATCAACGGCAGCGCCCCCTATCTGGGGGAAATTCCCACCGAAAACGATGGTGTGTTGACTGCCCTGGAGGTGTTGGGGCTCAACCTGTCTGGCACCAAGTTGGCGGTGTTGTCGGCCTGCGAAACTGGCTTGGGTGAGATTCATGAGGGTGAGGGTGTCTACGGTTTACGGCGTGCTTTCCAGGAGGCTGGGGTCAAGACGGTCATCTCTTCCTTGTGGGAAGTGAGTGATGCCGGTACACAAGCCTTGATGACAGGATTATACAGCCGTCTGGCGGAGGGCAAATCGGCGCATGATGCTTTGTTGGAGTCGCAGCGCTCTTTGCTGGCCTCCAAGGAGTGGAACTATCCCTACATCTGGTCGGCCTTTATGATGGTGGAGCGCATGTAGGACAAGCGTTTGGCTTGTTTTGCTGGTAGGAAAGCGGGATCCAGATTGGATCCCGCTTTTTTTTGTCTTGCCCCAGACGCTGCTCCACACGAACCTGTGACAGCATAATTGATATTTATCAATGAATATTGCCTTGCAATTTTTGCATATTTTTGATGAAAATAGGGTGTTCAGATGACGAATGGAAACTGAAGAGAGTACAACCCGCGCTTTATGCGGTTGACCGATACGTTCATTGGTGTTGATGCCGTCAGGGGGGATTAGAATGGGGATGAAAACTGTTGCGAGCATATGGGATCGGATCGGGTCATCCATCAGCCTGCGCATTCTGACCGTTGTTGGCATTATTGGCATCATCAGCCTGACTGCCTTGGGTGGGTTGTTGATTCGCGACATGGAACATAATCTTTTGGAGCAAAATGATGCAACCATTCGCAAACTGGCTGATTTGGCCAGTCAGGGTTTGCAGACGATCATGTTGGCTGGCTATTCCGACATTGCCAAGAACTATTCGGAAAATTTAAAGAAGATTCCAGAGTTGCAGGAGTTTCTCATTCTGAACCGTTTTGGCAAAGAGGCGTTTCAGGGCAATGTGGATCGTCCTTTACCGGTTGATGAGGTGGTGCGGCAGAACATCAGTCGGGCTGTTTCGGAGAAGCAGGCGATTTCCTTGATTGTAGCGGGTGAGGATGGTCCCAGTCGGGTCATGTTGGTACCTTTGCTCAACCGGGAGGCGTGTCATGCGTGTCATGGGCAGGATCACGAGGTACGGGGTGTTTTTTTATTATCGCTCTCTTTGACGGGGGTGGTACGGCAGATTGATCAGGCGCGTTTAGCGGCGATGGTGGTAGTGGCGGCGGCGGTTACCCTTTTTTTGCTTTTGTTGGGTATTATTTTGACCCGATCGGTCAAGAGGCCGTTGCATGCCATTAGTTTGGCCATTGACGAGACGGCCAGGGGCAATTTGACTGATCGCATTACCCATGCCGGGCGGGATGAGATTGCCCGCATTGCCCACAACATCAACCATTTAAAAGAGCAGATGATCAACAATATTCGGATGATCAATCTGCAGTCTGGCAGTATTACCGCCTTTATCAAGGAGGTTTTAAAGTTACGGACGGCCATTGATGATGATGCTGGGGGCATTCGCAAGATGGCGGAGGAGGTCACGATGGAGAACCGCAAGTTGCATGAGGAGGTCAGCCGCATGCGGGAGCTTTTGCAGCAGGCGGACGAGCAGATTGCCTTTTTGGCCCGTGCCACAGGAGAGGTAGCGGCCAGCATTCAGGGCAGTGCCAGCAACACGGACAAGACCAGTGAGAGTGTAGAGACGGTTTCCACGGCGGCGGTCCAGATGATGGGCAATGTCAAGGAGGTGAACGCCACTTTGACCCAGGTCAACGCGGCGGTTGGCCATGTTTCGGAGTCGATGCAGGAGATGACCACGGCTTTTGTCAACATTCGCCAGCGTTGTCAGCAGGCCAGTTCGGAGTCGCGGGAGGCGCACCATCATGCTCAGGCGACATTTTCGGCGGTTTCGCGTTTGTCGCTTTCTGCTGGGGAGATTGGCAAGGTAGTGGAGTTGATCAACAACATTGCCGAGCAGACCAACATTTTGGCTTTGAATGCGTCCATTGAGGCGGCGGGGGCGGGTAGTTTTGGGGCGGGATTTGCGGTTGTTGCCAACGAGGTCAAGGAGTTGGCGCGGCAAACGGGTGATGCCACGCATGTCATCACTGACAAGATTGCCACCATCCAGCAGGATACTTCCAGTGTGGCGGAGGAGGTCAAGGGGATTTCCGGTATCATTGCCCGGATCAATGCGGAGAATGATCATATTTTGCAGGCGGTGGATGCCCAGCATGGGACGGTGCAGGAGATCTCGTCGGCGATGTGTGATGTTTCGCAGGCCACGGAGGCGGCCAACCATCATATTGGGCATCTCAACAGTGCGGCCCAGGAGGTGGCGCAGGAGGCCAGGCAGGCGGCACACAGTACCAGTGCCATTGCTTCGACCTCTGCGGATATTGCGCATGCTGCGCAACGGATGGCTGAGCAGTCTGATCGTTCTTTGCAGTTTATACGCACTGTTTTGACCTCTTCGGAGCAGACGGAAAAATCGTCGGTGATTGTGCGCACCTGCATTCAGGAGACTCTGTCGGTGGTCAGCAAGTTGCAGGGCACGGTCAACCATTTTCGTGCGCTTGGCGATGTAGCCAGCAACATTAGCGATGCGCTTTATGCGGCCCAATCGACGTTGGATGTGGGATCGGAGCGTTTTGATGTGCGTCAGATCAAGGAGTCATTATTGAATCTTTTGGGCCGTTTGGAGCGTGCGGTTCACGGCCATGCGCTGGTCAGTTTGGACGAGATCATGCAGGGTTGTCAGTTGTGTCAATTGACCGAGGAGTTGGCGGTGGAGTGTGGTGATCAGTTATTGTTTCGCAAGTTGCAGGAGAGTCACCAGCAGATGCATCGCACCTGTCAGGAGGTTGTGCAGCGGGTTCAGGAGAGGAACAACATTCCGGCGGCTTTGCAGGCGGTACGTTTCTTTCAGGCTTTGATTCACACGCTTTTTGAGCAATTGGACATGCTTTATTTAGGCAAGGAGCTTTCCTCTGATGCGGAAGAGTTATTGATTCGCTGGCACTCTGGTTTGAGTGTCGCTGTACCGGCTTTGGACCGGGATCATCAGAAGTTGATTGACATGATCAACGAGTTGTTCAAGGCGGTGAAGCACAGCAAGGGGCAGAGTATTTTGGAGGCCATTTTGGGCAATTTGGTGGAGTACACGCAGACTCATTTTGACCGGGAGGAGCGGCACATGCTGCAGATTGGTTATCCGCAATTGGACAAGCATCGTGTGGAGCATCAGCAGTTTATTGAGCGTATTGGTCAGTTCAAGCGCAAGTGGCAGGAGGATCCTTTTGCGCTTTCCAGCGACATGTTGCAGTATTTACGCAAATGGTTGTTGCAGCATATTCAGGGTTCGGATCGGGATTATAGTCGCTGGCAGGGTATGGGTAAGCGGGGATAACTCTTATTTCGAATCTTTTAAATTTACATGGGGTCCAGGGGAGATTATCTCCCATGGCGGGTGCAGGGCGGAGCCATGCTTGTAATGGCGCGCTTTTAACGAAGCAGATTTGCGCAGCAAATCTGCGCAGCGCGCCCAAATTTGTGCCCCGCAGGGGCACGCTTTGGGAGGGCGGAGCCCGACTTTTAACGGCGAGGCTCACAGTCACCTGCGGGGATAAAACCCATTGGAAGGATGTGCGGCTTGGCGCAGAAAACCGCGCCAAGCCGCACATTTTGCGTCAATTAGGCGCTTAAGCCGACGCAAAAAACGCGTCGGCTTACTGTGAAAAGCGCGCCAAAAAGCAAAAGATAAAAGATAAATTCCCATGGCTCCGCCCTGGACCCGCCAGGGGCGATGATCGCCCCTGGACCCCGCAGAAATTTCAGGTTCAGATGCAAACACGGAGCAACTGCGACTCCAAATCCGCCGTATACTGGGCGGGCGCACAAAGAAGCGAATCGCTCATACGCTCCCGCAATCCAGCCCGAATCCCAGCCAACGCAACCCGATCCGCCGCCAAACGCACAGCAATCTGCACATACTCCTCAACAGTCGTAGCAATCCATTGCGACATACCCAAAGTATGCAACACACTGCACCCCATGCGCCCCATAAAACCCCGCCCAGCCAAAGTCACCAACGGCACCCCCATCCACAGCGTATCACAACTGGTCGTCCCACCATTAAAAGGAATCGGATCAAGCGCAATATCCATATCACCATACTCAACCAGATAACGCTCTGCCGAGGAGGCCGGACGCAAAAGAATCCGCTCCACAGCAATCCCCTCGGCAGCAAAACGTTGCCAAACCAACGCACAGGTACCCGCATCCCCCAAACTGGAGGCTTTCAGTAATAGACGCGCATCCGGCACCGCCCGCAATACCCCAGCCCACAAAGAAACACAGGAAGACGACAGCTTCGGAAGATTATTAAAACTGCCAAAGGTAATGTAACCGTTGCGCAGCGCAGGCAAAGGAGCCACCTCTGGCGCCCCATGTCTCTGATAACACAGAAAACTCCCCTGCAGACGGAGAACCCGCTCGCTGTAAAGATGACTCTCTGCATCGGGAATCACCTGACGGTCGGCCAGGATATAATCGATTGCCCCCAAACCGCTGGAAAAAGGATACCCCAAAAAAAGAACTTGCACCGGCGCAGCCCGACAGGCCATCACATCCATGCGCCCACCAGCCGTATAACCAGCCAAGTCAATCAATACGTCAATCCGGTCCTCTTCAATCTGTTGAACAATCCGTTCCCGCTTCCACCCCTCCAAAGAACGCCAGCGCGGTACATAACCCTGCAACCGCTCTGTGGTTGCATCAGCCGCATGGGGCAAGGCGTAGCAGGTCACGTGGAAACGATCACCGTCATGATGACGCAAAACCGGTTCGATGAACAAACCAACCGGATGCGTGCGCAAATCAGGAGAAAGATAACCAATGTGACATTTCCGACGCCGCACAACAGCACGACGGGGCAAAGGAGTCACCTGGCGCACCACCTCAGCCGCCAACTCCCGATGCAGGCGACTTTGCGCCTCACCATCCAACATATCATCATAGAGCGCAGAAAAAAGCGTGTTGCCAATGGCCACCAAACTGTCGGGCTTCAATTGCCGCGCCTTGGCCAATACCTGCTGCCCCTCCCGAATGCGTGCCTGCTGCACCAAGGCAAACGCCTGCATACCCAATAAATCAGCATGCTCAGGATGCCGCTGCAACACAGGCTCCATCTGCACCATGGCCTCGCTGATCAAACCCAGATCAATCAAGGTACACGCAAGGCTGGCCATGCTGTCTGGATCATCCGGCCCCAAACGCACCGCCTGACGCAAATACCACAACCCCTCCTCATGCCGCTTCTTGAGTCGATACAAGGTTCCTAGATTGGCCAAAGCAACCACATGGCACGGGTCAATGCGCAAACAACGCCGCCAAGCCGCCTCAGCCTGAACAGTGTCGCCAAGCGCCCGCCAAACCACACCCAAAGCGTTGGCCGTACCAGCCATCCCCGGTTGCAATACCTCCAGGCGCTGGTAAACCTGCAAGGCCGCTTCCATCTCCTCCCGCTGGTACAAAAGATCCCCCTGCAACCGCAACAACTCTACCTGATCCGGCCAGAGAGCAAATGCCTCCCGCAACACATCCGCCATCTCCTGAAACCGCTTCTGCGCCAAATACAGACGCAACAGATGCAACCAGACAGACAAACTCTCCCGCCGCCACTGCAAAGCCGTGCGAAAACAGCTTGCCGCCTCCTCAGAATGTTCACCCTGCTGCAACAGATTTCCCAGATTGATCCAAGCTTCAGCAGGATCCTGCAACAAACAGGTGGCCTGGCGATAATAATGCACCGCCTCCGCTACCTGCCGAGCGTCAGCCAGCGCATTGGCCAAATTATAACAGTTTTCCCCACGCTGCTGCTCACTCTGCCGTGGCTGCAGCAAAGCCTGACGATGGTGCGCAATCGCCTGCTCGTAGCGCCCAAGTTGACGGTACAAATTGCCCAGATTACGATGCGCCAAAAGCAGTTGCGGCTGCAAAACCAAAGCGGCCTGATAATGCTGAATCGCTAAGTCATGCTGGCCCAAATCCCGCCACACATTGGCCAAATTATAATGGGCCGGATACAAATCCGGCTGCAGACGCAACGCCTCCTGGAAACTGGCCGCCGCATCGCTGTGCAAACCAATTTTCTGCTGCAAATTACCGTAGTTGAACCACACTTCTGGAGAAATTTTCCCTCCCTGCAACCGCTTCTGGTACAGGGCCAAGGCAGAGTCATACTGTTGCAGGCGGGTCAGCACAGAAGCCAGATTGGTCAAGACAACCGGATGGTCCGCCGACTGCTGCAAAATGTGTTGGTACAACCGCACAGCCTCCGACAACCGTCCCTGCTGGTGGGCCAGCAGGGCTTGCTCAAGCAGCTGGCCAGAAATGCCAGCGGTCGCCGAATCCATCACTCCCTATTTTTCACTCTTGTTCACCGAATTTTCCAAGGTTGCCAACATGGTATCAATACCCTCCGCATCATCCCGCTGCAACAGTTGCTTGAACTGGGCACGATAATTGGCAACCACACTGACCCCCTCAATGGTCACATCATTCACCTTCCAACCCGCACCCGCCCTGGCCAACAGATAAGAGATCTTGAACTCCGTCCCTTTACTGACCACCACACTGTCCACGCGGGAAAGAGTGCTGGTCTGCGCCACCTCCTTGGTAAAACGCACCTCCTCGCTCTTGTAGCGCTCCACAGTGCTCATGTAGGTATTTTCCAACAACCGCTCAAACAGTTGGATAAAACGACTCTTTTGCGCCTCGGAAAACTTGTGCCACTTCTGACCGACGGCAGACTGAGAAATGGCAATAAAATCAAACTCTTCGAAAACGATGGTCCGCAATTTCTCCCGGCGCTCCACAGCCCTTTCTGGCACGCTCAACTGGGCATCCCGCAGAATGACAAGCACCTTTTGCACCACCCTATCCATGTGGGGGATGGCACCGCTCTCACCGGCCTGAACGCTGTTCATGAACAGAGACAAGAGCAGGAGCCAACTGCAGCGACGCAGTGTGGTAAACAGTGGTGAATTCAGCATGATGATCGGTTCCTTACACAAAGTTATTTAACGGAGCCATGGATAAATTGACTGATCAACTCTTCAAAATTGATGGCCGGTTCAGTACGAACGATGGTCTCATCCGCCTTCAACAGATTTTTTGAACCACCAGGGCTGATGACAATATAGCGATCACCGATCAACCCTTTGGTGCGTACCGAAGCGATGGCATCCTCCTGGATTGGCACATGCGCCTTGATTTTCATGCGCACATGCGCCTCGAAATCACTGGTATTGAGGGAAATGTCATCGACCCGCCCCACCTCCACGCCAGCAATTTCTACCGAGGCCCCCGTTTTCAACCCGGCAATGGAAGAAAAACGGGCATGAATGGGCAGATGATCCCCACCGACAACCTCCATCCGAGCCAGTTTGATGGAAAGCCAAGCCAAGGCCAACAAACCCGTCAACACGAACAGGCCAACCATCATTTCCAATTTGACGCTTTTCATCTCCTCTCCTTGCAGCGATTGGGTTTAGATCACCTGAATGGGACCATCCAGGTCACCGCTGATGAACTGTTTGATGGTGGGATCCGTCGAGTTGCGAATGTCCAAAGATGGCCCGGAAGCCAGAACACGCCCACGATGCAACACCACCACATGGTGGCACCAGTCAAAAATGGCCGGAACAGCATGACTGATGCAAACAATGGTGTAACGCGTGCGCATGTAGGTATCGCAGATCAAATAGTGAATGGCATTCTCGATGATGGGATCCAAACCAGCCGTGGGCTCATCCAGCAAAATGATCTCCGGTTGCGTCACCAAGGCCCTGGCCAAAGCAGCCCGCTTTTTCATGCCACCACTCAATTCATCGGGAAATTTATGCCCCATGCCAGCCAGATTCACCTCCTGAAGGGCCGTTTCAACCCGGTGCCGGATTTCGACTTCGGTAAGCGCCGTTGTTTCGCGCAACGGAAAAGCCACATTATCGGTGACGTTCAGGGAGTCGAACAAAGCGCCCTCCTGGAACAGCAGGCTGAACCGGCGCCGCACTGCGTTGAGCTTTTGACCGGACAACCTGCTGATGGGCTGGTCGCCCACCCAGACATCACCACGATCGGGCCGCATCAAACCAACCATATGCTTCAGGGTGACACTCTTGCCGCCACCACTGATACCAATAATGGCAGTAATTTTATGGGCAGGAATCTCCAGATTCAATCCATCCAGAACCTGACGACCATCCAGAGTCTTGGCCACGTTGTCAAAGCGGATGATGGCCGGGGCACTGGGGTTGAGCTGATAGGCTACCCGCTCACGGGTCAATTGATGAAACAGACACTCCAGCAGAGCAGGATGGGAAATATGACCCATTTCAATCAAAGTCTTGCCAATCAGATGCTCTTTGGGATCACTCTCCCCAGCCTGCCGCTGCAACGCCTCCTGCAGTTGCTGTGGGGTGATGCACTGGTTGCGCAGCAACCGCTCCCCAATGGGCAAAGGGAGCGCCTCTTCTTGAATACGGTTGGGTTCCTGGATGTAGGGTTGCGTCATGACCGATCCTCACACTACAACAGGACAGAGGTAATGAAATAGTCACAGACCAGGATCAAAACCGAACTGAGTACGACGGCAGAGGTGGTCGCCTGACTGACCCCTTCGGCACCCCGCTTGGCATAATAGCCCTTGTAGGTGCAGATCCAGGTCACAATCAGACCAAAACAGAAGGCTTTGATCAGACCAGTGCTGATGTCACGCATGACCACCGCCGACTCGATACCAGAAAAATAGGTGCCGCTGCTCATCTCCAGTAACTGCACCGCAATCAGATAACCGCCAAAAATGCCAATGACATCAAAGATGACCGTCAGTATGGGCAAAGAGAGCAAACCAGCCAAAATGCGCGGTACCACCAAAAATTGCACAGAAGAGATGCCCATCACCTCCAAAGCATCCACCTGCTCCCGAATACGCATAATACCCAGCTCAGCAGCCAAGGCAGAACCCGCCCGCCCAGTCACCATCAAACCAGTCAGCACCGGACCCAACTCCCGAATGATGGAAAGCGCCACCGCCGGACCAAGCATCCCTTCAGCCCCAAAGCGGGTTAAGGTATAATAGCCCTGCAGCGCCAGCACCATTCCCGCAAAAATGGCGGTCAAAACGATGACAAAGAGCGAACGTACACCAATAAAATGAACCTGCTTGAATAAGTTATTGAAACGGTACGGCGGACGCACGGCAAGCGCAGCGGTGGAAAGGACAAACAGGAACATTCGCCCAGTTTCCGCAATAAACTCAATCGTATAACGCCCAAGCGTCTGGATAAGGGTCAACATTGCAACAAGCGCACAGCCATGAAAAGGTGAGAAGGCAACTGCCGGGCAACCAAAACCTATGGTTGCAAAGCGGCAAATTGTCGCGCATTATGGATAAGGTTGGCAAGGAAATTAAAGCAAGCCAACCCTCTTTTTTTACCTCGAACAACGTGGGCCAGTCATGAAAAAATCTTTCTATGTTATTGTGTTATTTTTCTTTATGTTGACAGGTTCGCTTGCCACAGCGCAGATTGCTGCGGCGCAAACAGGGAGCAGCCAAACGGAGAGTGATGGCCATCTGGCATTCGTCATCGAGGAGGTCTCTGATCCTCTGGAACCGGTCAATCGTCTCTTTTTTGAGTTCAATGATCTGTTCTACATGGGCATCATGCGACCCGTCGCCTCCGTGTATGGCGGTTTGGTTCCAGAGGGGGTACGCGTCGGCATTCGCAACATGTTCAGCAACATTGCCATGCCATCCCGTATGGTCAGCAGTCTGCTGGAGGGGGAGATCAAACAATCCGGGGTAGAGCTGGCCCGTTTTGGTATCAATACGGTATTTGGCTTTTTGGGATTTTTCGATGTGGCTGGCGAGGCCGGTTTGAAAAGCACCAATCAGGATCTGGGGCAGGCTCTGGGGCGGTGGGGGGCGGACGACTCCGTCTATCTGGTGTTGCCGATTGTCGGTCCCTCCAATCTGCGCGATGGTGTGGGCTGGGTGGGGGATACCCTCATGAATCCGCTGACCTATGTACCGGGTGATATTGCTTCTCGTGCTGGTCTGGTTGCCCATCGCAGCGTCAATGATACCTCTTTGCACCTGGGCGAATATGAAGACTTGAAGAAATCGGCGGTTGATCCGTATATTTCTTTGCGTGACGCCTATTTGCAACGACGTCGGGCATTGATCAGCGAGTAGTGGTCTTTCCTCTCGTTTCGCCAGAGAATGCGGGAAGTTGGCAGACAGCACCCGCGCCTTTTTTCTTTGGTTGCATTATGCGAGACAACACGCCACAATGCTGCATGAAATGCTGTTTCCATTCCTGCAACTCGGTATGACTTCTATGAAACAATTACGTCCTTTTCTGTTTCTTTTTTTGATGGTCTCTTTTCTGGGTCTGGCTGGTCGTGTCACGGCGGGTGAGCTGGATGAGATCTACCGCCTGACCGATGAAAAAAAGTTGGATCAGGCCATGAAAAAATTGGAAAATTTCCTGCGGGAGCATCCCAAGGATGCGGAGGCCCGTTTCCTGCAAGGGTTGATTTTTACCGGCAAGAGTCAAAACGATGAGGCCATCCGCGTCTTTCGCGAACTGGGGGCTGATTTTCCCGATCTGCCGGAACCGTTCAACAACTTGGCGGTGCTCTATGCAGAGCGGGGTGACTATGAAAATGCCCGGCAGGCGTTGCTGAATGCGGTACGGATTTTGCCGGATTATGCCACTGCCCACGAAAATTTGGGTGATGTATACGCCAAGCTGGCTTCGCAGTCTTATGCCCAGGCGTTGCGAATCAATGGTTCCAACGCCATGGTTGGGGCCAAACTGGATTTTCTGAAAAAGTTGTTTGTGGCAGCGGGAACGGCCCCGTCGGACAGCTCTTCGCCGATTGTGGCGGCCAAGCCCCCGACCAAGGGTGTTGCCGAGAAAAAAGCGGCAGTCGTGGCGCCGGCGGCCCCCAGTTCGGTCAGCAATGTGGGGGATGCAGAAGTTCGGGGTGATGTTGACCCGGCCAGTCGTGGCACGGCGCCCAGCGGGGTGGCGGCTCCCGCCCCGGTGGTTGAGAGTGCTGCCCCTGCTCCTTCGGCTCAGGCGGAGATTGAGCGGACTGTACATGCCTGGGCCAAGGCGTGGGCAGCCAAGAAAGTGGATGAATATCTCTCCTTTTACTCGGACAGCGCCTACACGCCGCCAGACAAATTTCCCGATCGTGACAGTTGGAAGCAACAGCGGCGGATTGCTTTGAGTGCGGCTGGCAATATTCGGGTTTCGTTGGCCAACGTCAAGGTCAACGCGACGGCTGCCGACCGTGCCCAGGTCAGCTTCACGCAGAACTATTGGTCCAGCCGTTATCAGGATCAGGTTCACAAGACGTTGTCGCTGCAAAAAGAGGGCGCCGCCTGGAAAATTGTGCGGGAGTTTTAATGAGCCGGAACAGGTTTGCTTTTATTGTTGGAACGGGTCAAGCAGATTGCTTGACCCGTTTTGGCGTATGGGAGAGTTAAGGTGTGGGTCAGAACCACTGTGTCTGCCCATGTCATGCTCGTTGATCGGCAGGCGGGGAATATTGAGCGCTTATTGATGGTTCGCCTCTCTTACAAGGATCATCGCTGGGGCAAATGGTCTTTTCCGGGTGGTTTTGTCGATCAGGGTGAGTCTGTGCCAGGGGCCTTGTGTCGTGAGGTGGTGGAAGAGATTGGTGTGGTGTTGTCGCAATGGGAGCGGGTGGAGGTTATTCCTCTCTTGGAGCAGGAGCAACCGAACATCAGTTTTTTGTATATCAGCGACTCTTGGCAGGGAGAGATCCGGTGTTGCAGTCGCGAGTTGTTGGAGTTTGCTTGGTTTGATCGTGTGACGTTTGCCCAGATGGTTCGGCGGGGTGAGTTGGCCTACTCGGTCATTGCGGACCAGGTAACTGCCTCTTTGGGATGGGAAATCATGGTGCAGGAGCGAGGTGACTGATGCAATCCCGCAACAGAATGGTCTGGCTGGTTCCTTTATTCATGTTGGCGGCGGGGGAGTTGTTGGCAGGTGCTTCCCCGGTTGCGGAGCAGCAGGAGGAGCGCATCGGGGAGGCTTTGCATCGGGCGCGCAACGCTTTGCAGGAGGCTGCCGAGGCACTTTCCGAGGCTGGGCGTTTGACGGTGGATCAGCAGTTGCCCAAGCTGAAGGCGCAGACGGATCAAGCCTTGCGTAGTACGCAGAAGATGTTGAAACAGTGGGAGAATCAGTTGCCGAAGGAGCCTTCGTTCATTCCCCTTCCCCCGCCGGAGCGTGAGGAAGAAGAGGAAGAGGCGGCACAGCAGGCGCATCGGATTTAATTTAGTTTAGTTTAATTGAGTCTTTCATCATTCCAAACTGACATGGGGTCCAGGGGAGATTATCTCCCCTGGCGGGTGCAGGGCGGAGCCCTGCTTGTAATGGCGCGCTTTTACCAAAGCAGATTTGGCGCAGCCAAATCTGCGCAGCGCGCCCAAATCTGTGCCCCGCAGGGGCACGCTCTGGGAGGGCGGAGCCCGACATGCACCGCGTCGCATGAAGCAACGCTGCGGCGTGTTCTCGCACATTCTTGTCATCACCCATCGTTATTCATGAACATGCTCCTCCATCTTGACAATATCCATTGGCAGGGAAGAGACGAACTCTCCCCCTTATTTCACGCCCTGCAGTGGTCCATGCGGGAGGGTGAACGCTGGGCGATTATGGGCAAAGAGGGAAGCGGCAAAAGTACCTTGTTACGGATCATGGCGGGTCTGCTGCAACCGCAGCGGGGTACGGTGCGCTATCGGGGTACCTCCCTGGCGCATGACACCATACTGCCTGGACTGGGTGTGCTGTTTGCCGATGCCGCACAACGTTTTTTGACTGCCACGGTGTGGGAGGAGGTAGCCCTTACCCCAGCTCATCAGGGTGTGACAGGGAACGCGTTACATGACCGTGTACAGCATGCGCTGCAGCGGGCTGGCTTGCCGGAAAGCGTACTGCATTGGGAACTCTCCCACCTATCGTCGGCCCAAGCCTACCGGGTCGCGTTGGCTGCCGTGCTGGTGACACAGCCGGTTTTGTTGTTGTTGGATGAACCGGGCGCGCCGCTTGATGAGGCCGGGGAAAAGGCGTTGGCACAGCAGCTACAGGGCTGTAGTTCGGTGACTTTTACCAGTCGTTTGGAACGCGCCCACCGCTTTGCCAACCACTTGGCCTGGTTGGAGGGGGGGCAATTGCGTGTGGATGCGCTGCCTGCGGTGGATGCGCTGTAAGCGGTGAATTCTCCGCGTATCTCAATCCGTTGACAGGGTAGCTTTATTGACGTTCCATGGGAGGAGGTTTTCGTAATCGTCCACTGTTGTTGCAGAGGGCAACCGGGTGAACAGATGACGCAGGTAGGCAAACGGTTCCAATTCGTTTGCTTTGGCGGTTTCGATCAGGCTGTAGAGGTTGGCAGATGATTTGACGCCACGCACGG
>PDZU01000056.1 GCA_002753095.1 Magnetococcales bacterium | reverse complement strand
GTCCAGACAGGTTCTTCACCGATGGGTACACATCCTCTTTGCCGCCTATGCACTTCCACAACTCCTGACCATCTTGGGTGGAGAGCAAGTCAGACAACTCGCCAACTTCACCCCTTGGCGCATTAATCGCACCGTGACGGCCGGTTTGGTGCGAACCGGGCTCCAAAGCTGTTTCTCCCACATCCGGGTTCGCGACTGGTGGGACTCGAAGTCCCGGAAATTCATGCCCACAAACGGCATACCACTGACCGGTTGAACCTACACGTCAGACAACGTATCCCAAAATTGGCCTTTTTTCACTTGCACACCACACGCTCCACGAGTCAAACGATCTTGGACAGGATGGCTGCGACTCTAAAGTCCAGTTATATAATAATATAACTTGTGATAAACATCGTTCAAACAAGGCAATCTGTCTCGTAATCCCTTCTGGAGCATGTCATCGCAGCCTGCATGTGCCCCCATTTCCACATAGCCAATCAACTCTGACGCATAGTATCTTCCCTCCTGTTCAAGACTTTTATAATATATTTCCCGATACATGATTGGTTCAACAATATCCCGGCCACTTGGCGTATCATCCATTCCCGACCTGCGCAAATTGGCTTGTGTGAAAGCGCGCCTCATATCAGGGATCCGCCCCGACAACCCGCAAGGGGAGATAATCTCCCCTTGATCCCATGCTACTTTCAAATACGACTGCCCTGGTTCAGTGCCATAAAGCAATTGCGGGGTTTTTCTACACCTTAAAAAAACCAATACTCTCCTGCATGGTCCGAGCCTGTACTGCCAACGATTCGGCTACCTGGGACAGATCACTGGTCGCCACCGCGTTGGCCTGAATGGCCTGATCCAACTGCTGAATGGCTTGATTGACCTGTTGCGCCCCCTGATTTTGCTCTTTGGAGGCGTCGGCAATCTCCTGCACCAACTCAGCCGTGCGGCGAATGTCCGGCACCAGATGCGTCAGTGACTCCCCTGCCCGTTCGGCAATGGCGACACTGGATTGGCTCAGAGTGGTAATCTCCCCGGCAGCAGTCTGGCTTCTCTCTGCCAACTTGCGCACCTCCATGGCGACGACAGCAAATCCTTTGCCATGTTCACCCGCCCGCGCCGCCTCAATGGCTGCATTCAAAGCCAACAAATTGGTCTGGCGGGCAATCTCTTCGATGATGCTGACCCGACTGGCAATCTGTTTCATGGCCTCGACCGCCTGCTTGACCGATTCACCGGTCTGCCCAGCCTCTTGCGCAGCCTTGGCGGCCAACTCCCGCGTGATGTGGGCGTTCTGGGCGTTGTTCTGAATGTTGGCCGCCATCACCTTCATGGCTGCCGAGGTCTCCTCAACCGACTCCGCCTGTTTTTGGCCACCGCCAGAAACCTCGCGCGCACTCTCGCTGACCTGTTCACAGTCCCCTACCACCGCCTCGGCAACCCCCTGAATGGTGGCCACAGTCTCGCGCAGGTGCGCAACCATACGCCGCATGGAACCATAAATACTGCGCTCGCGCTTGCAATCCACCGAAAAATTGACCGAAAGATCACCACGGGTCACCGTGTTGACAATGGCCACGACATCGCCAATCTCGGTCATCTCACAACCGATCTGGTTCATCAGATCCCGATTGACATAGGTGACAAAGGTCAGTGTACCCAAGACAATCAGAGGGACCATGACCCCATAAAGAAACAGTTGCGAATAGGAACGCGTGGCCAAACCATTGGCCAAAGTAGCCAACTCGTCACCCAGCCGTTCTTCCACCTTCTTCATCTGGTTGATTCGCTCGGTGCTGGCGGCAAACCAACCGTTCGGATCGACATCAAAACCACCCGTCCCTGCCTTCTCGAACGCAACTTGGCGAATGCGATCCACCTCGACAACCGCCTGCACCGCCATCTGCTCTTTGAAGAACGTCTGCATGGCCGGAGTTGCCAGAGATTGGAAAATATTCAGAAAAGCGGCCTGCTCCCCAGCCAAAGAACCAAAACGCTGCAAAATACCCGGTCCAAATTTATCCTGGGCAAAGGTGTTGGTTAAGGTGGCCCGCTCCAATCCCGCCCGTTCCTTGCCCAGCATCAGGTTGACATAGGCGGTGGTCCGCGCCGCCGTTTCGGCATCCGCCGCCAACTCGGTCATCTCCCGCACCACATTGATCAAAGCTTCAATGGTCGTCGTATAATACTTCAACACCTCCGGGGCGGTAATATTGAGGCCATCCGCTTTGCTGCGCCACCCGTTCAGACCAGAAAGACCCCGTTGCGCCTCCTCCACCCGACCGGCAAAACGGTTGCCAAAACGACCCACCTGCATCTGCCCGACACCACTCTGCCACTCGCTCAGGAAACGGTTGGAAAGTTCCCGCTGCTTGGGCAACTCCGCCGTAAATTTCTTCCCCTTGCTGCCAATAAAGCCGGAAGTCATCCCCCGCTCTTTTTGCAGCTCATGGACCAAGCCCCCCGTTTGACTGACCAAAATGGTCAAGCTGGACATGGCCTCCATGCGCTTTTGTAGATCATACTTATTCCAGATGATCTCCCCCCCAAGCCAACACAGACTGAAAAGAGGAAAAAATAACATCAATGCCAGTTTAGTCCGTAAGCGCATTCCTTTCATAGCTCCCAACTCCTCCTTGAATCGTTCTCTTCCTAAGATTGGCAATAAATTACATTTTATAACAGCTAAATATCTATTTTATACCAGGTTCCTGCTGCGCTTCAATTAAAAATCCCGCCTCACTTGCCCGTTTTTTAAGTTGCGGGCGATCGATTTTGCCGTTGGCGAGCAAAGGCATTTCGGAAAGTTGAATCAGATGATGAGGGTGTTTGAAACGGGCAAGAAGGGGGTCCAGATAACCGCGCATTTCGGCCAATGTGAAGGTGCGGGTGGCCGTATAGAAGGCCAGACCCACCTCGTGCCACTTGGGATGGTTGACGGCCACGACCACGGCAAGCCCAATGTCTGGATGGCGGTTGAGTATTTTTTCCACCTCACCGGGGTAGACATTTTCGCCACCAGAGATGTACATCTCTTTCTTGCGACCAACCACGTAAAAATAGCCCTCGTCATCGCAGCGCACCAGATCACCGGTCACAAAATAATCCCCCCGCAAACTGGCGGTGAAGAGTTCCTCCTGGTGCCAGTAGCCGGCACAACGATGGGCACCACGCAGCCACAACTCACCCACCTGATTGGCCGCAACCGGTTGACCTTGCTCGTCCACGATACGCGCTTGGCAGTGCGGCATGGGTTTGCCGATGGAGTCTGGATGGTCAAAAGCGGCATGGGTTTCCAGCAGAAAGCAGTTGGGGCCCACTTCGGTCAAACCAAAACCTTGTTTGAAGGGCACGCCCCGCTGATGATAGCTCTGGATCAAGGCCAGGGGCAAAGGGGCGCCTCCGGAAAGAAAAAAGCGGATGGCGCGCAAATCGGTGTGGACAAAGTCCGGGTGGTCATGGATGGCCTGAAACATGGTTGGTACGGCCCAGAACACCGTCACCCCTGCGGTGTGGATCTCCTGCAGTACAAGACCGGGATCAAATTTTTCGTGCAAAATCAGGGTTCCGCCGATGGAGAAAAGTGGCAAGGTAAAGACGTGGTAGCCGCCGGTATGGAAAAAGGGCGTGTTGATCAAGGTAATATCGTCGGGGCGCAACACATCCGTTGCCACGGTCGCCTGCATGTTGGCCAAAATCATGCCCGCATGCAGCATAACCCCCTTGGGCCGACCCGTGGAGCCAGAGGTATAGAGAATCATCAAGATCTGGGTATCCGGTATGGGGGCTTCTGCGGGCAGTGGTGCCACCTCGCCCAGGTTTTGCCAGTCGCGGTAGCTGGGGTGGGTGTGCAGTAACGGGGGGATGGCGCTGCCCAGCAACAGACGGGGTGCCACATCCTGGCAGATCTCTGCCATCTCCTGCGGGGCCAGACGGGGATTGAGTGGCACCAGAATGGCACCCAGCCGAATGGCGGCAAAAAAGAGGGTCAGATGTTCCAGGCAACTTGTGGCAACCCAAACGATCCGATCGCCAGCCCCAACCCCATGCGCACATAACTGCCCGGCCCGACGGTCGATCTCCTGGGCCAATTGCTGATAACTCCAGGAGAGTCCGGTCAGTCGATCCAGCAATGCCCTTTTGTCTGGCTGGGTGCGGGCAAATCGGACCATAAAATTTTCCCACATTGCGGATTCTCCTCAAGGCAACGAAAAGGGGGATGCAGGGGCAAGCCACTGATTCATGAAGGATAAGCCAGGGGGCAATCATCCGGCAAGTACTGCAGCCCACACACGCCTCTGCGTGCGCAAAAGAGTGTGCGTTGCGGAAACAACCGTGCTACGCTGCGCCCGGTCAACAACAGATGCACCATCAGGAGTAACGGCAATGTACAGAAAGGGGCAGGCGGTATGGGATGCGTTGGGGTCTACAGGCCCGGCGGTATTGTGCCTGTCGGGCTTTGCCAGTGGCAACTGGATGTTTCAGCGCTGGCTTGCCCCTTTGCAGGGTTTCTATCGCTTTATTTTGCCCGAAAATCGTGGCATGGGACAGGCGCCTGCGGCAACGGCGCCTTATGGGATGGATGATCTGGCTGCGGATGCCTTGCGGTTGCTGGACGATCTGGGTATCGAGCGTTGCACGGTCATCGGACTAAGCATGGGGGGGTTCATTGCGCAGAGGGTGTTGGCCCTGGCACCCCAGCGGGTGACCGGTCTGGTGCTGTTGTGTACCAGTTCCGGGGGGGATGCGTTTCGCCCCATTTTTCCGCTGCTGAGTCGGGAGCAGGTGGAAGCGCTCTACCGGTTGGATCCAGAAACCCGGATTCGGGCGGCCTTGTCCCCGCACATCTGCCCGCTGTTGCAGGAACAGTATCCAGAGGTGTTTGCAGAGGTGTTGCAACAGCGCCTACGTCACCCGGAGGTGCCAGAGCAGGTTTTGCTGCAGTATGATGCGGTGGCTGAATTCTTGCGCCATCCACAGGCGTTGCAGCACATCGCTTGCCCCACCCTGATTTTGTCGGCGGACCAGGATCTGCTGGTGCCGGTGGCCAACGCCGCGTTGTTGGCCACAATGATTCCCAAGGCCCGCTTGCAGGTGATCGCCAACACCGACCACCTTTTTTTCCTGGAACGGGCGGCAACCGTCTCGCAACTGCTGCGCGAATGGCTGTTAGACTACGACAACACCACACACGACTCTTTGGCACACCGCCAATCATAGACTGCCCGTATCCGGGCCGAACGGGCCGCCAGAAAAATGGCCTTGTTGGCGTTGGTATTGGCAGTCAGCCAGTTTTGCCAAGCAATCCGTTCGACCGTTTTGGCGGTATGGACAATCTGCGCCGTCCAGATGGCGGCATCAGGGGAAGGAATTTTCATGGTCTTTTTCCTGCCGGTTCGGGTTGTTACCTCTCTGGCAAGTGTAGACGGCAGGAAAAGGGTGCTTTGTCGCGTGCCATGCAGCGTGGTGCACATTTTATCGTATGCAGACTTCTGTCCCATCCATCCATTCACGCATGACTTCTGGGCAGGCGGGGCAGATTGTGTAAGGTTGCCACATAGCGGGCTCGATCAAACACATCATGATGGACCAGAATCATGAACGACTCGTTGGCCACGGCGGCACCGATCAACTGCCGGGCATCCTGATCGCTATACCCCTGGGCACAAAGCCGTCGGTAGGTCTCGGTGACCTCAGGTGGGTTGCTGTTGCGCAGTTGATCATCCACAGAATCCATGACAGCCTGGCTTGAGCGCAGGAACTTGCTTTTTTCCATACCGTTCTTCCCCCCATGGAAAAGCGTGTACGGGTAGTGCATCTGCATCCGTTCGTCTCCTTGCAAACGGAATGGAACCTTAATTCTGGCGGGGGAGAATGCGTCCGATTTGTGCCTCTGTCAATGGCTCTTGAATGGCCGCTGCAAAGTGGATTGTCCAACCTATGGAGTTTAAAAACAAACATATCGCAAAATTTTTTCACTTGCAAACGGGTGGGGAATGTGAAGCAAATTTAACATTACAGGGTGTTGAGTTTCAATCGCGGTTATCCAAGTGCGATTTTCTATGCTACTGGTGTGTTGCGTCGCCTGTCGATTGTGCAATACCCGTCAAGGCAGGTTTCTGATGATTTTTTGTAACTGTTCAGCACTCAAAACGATTGCGTGGTCCAGGGGCGCTGATCGCCCCTGGACCACGCAAAAATTTACAAATATTTCAAAGCTTTGTGTCAGGCAGAAAATCTGGTAAGCTGTGCTGTCGATCATGACGAATGGCGCCGGACCGCCCAACGCTCGGCGGCGGTCAACAGGGCAGTTTGCCGTGCCTGCCAACCCATTTTTCCTGCCCAGGCCAACTGACGACCGAACCCCCCCTTGTTGTCCAACGCACCCCTGCCGTTGAGCAACGGTTGCAGCGCGGCCAAGAGGGCAGACTCTTCGCCACTGTCGGAGCGTTGTCCCTCTTTTTGTGGTACTCCCTCCGTTTTGCCATCCCCGCTGGACGCTCCTTTGCCCGAGAACTTGATACGAAAGACGGAGACGGCCTCTTTGCCCTGATTGTCATGGGCAACCACCTTGACCGCAATATCGGTTTTGGTGCCGGGGGGGGGCGTGCCTTCAAACTTGCCTGTGCTTGGGTCGAAGGAGAGCCAACTGGGCAAACTGCCCCCGTCGGCCTGGCTGGCAGCCAGGGAAACCTGTGCCCTGGCATCGCTATGGATGAATGCATCGCTGGGAATCGAGATGCGAATGGTTCCGTTCTCCCCTATGGAAACATCCTGCATGCCGCGATTGAGGGCCAAGCCACTGTTGCCCGTCGTGGCAGGTGCAACCAGCACCGCAAAGGCTCCTGGTGCTGCACTGGTCAAGTTGGCACCATCGCTCAAGGTGGCAAGCGTCGTCAGGCGGTTGCCTGTTGCTGGTGCCTGCGGCGGTGGTGCTGCCGGAGGTGGTGCGGCAACAGTCAAGGTGTTGGGCGTGCCCAACGGGTTGGCATTCAATAACGACCTGCCCGGCGAACTGGCGCTATTGCCTCCGGAATTGGCTCCGTTGAGGATGGTTGGCGTGGGATTGGGGTTATTGATGGTCACCACCGGGGCGACAGCCGAATCCCCCATGGAGGGAACACCCGAAGAGGGGCTGAAGGTTTGCACCGGTTGCAGGGGGTTGGCAACATTGCCAGGCGGCGTACCCTTGTCACTGGCCGGGGGGGCGGGAGGTGGGGAGGCCGGTTGCGGCGGCGGAATGCGTACCACGGTCAGGGTAAAAGTCTGTTCGGGGCTGCTGTCCACACCAGCGTGGGCAGTACCGCCGCTATCCTGCATCTTTACCGAGACAGTGGCCGTGCCATAGTGGAGCAGCGAGGGGGTAAAGTTCAGGGTACCGTTGGCATCGATGCTGGGTTGAACCGTAAAAATTTCATGATTATCGTTGGTCACGATAAACTGCCAGGTTTGATCATTTTCATTGTTGGGTCCGCTGTGCATGCCGGTTGCCCAGTTGTTGACCGTAACCGGGTTGGGGGTCTGGATCAGGGATTGATTCGCACCCTTGACGAATACCGGCGCATCGTTGACTGCATGTACCGTGATGGTAAAGGTTTGTGCGCCACTGGTGTCCACACCGTCATGGGCCGTGCCCCCATCGTCCTGGATACGCACGGTGACCGTGGCCACACCGTTGGCATCCGCCGCTGGGGTATAGGTCAAGCGTCCGCTGGCATCGATGCTTGGTTGCACGGCAAACAGGCTGTTGTGGTCATTGCTGACCAGGAAGGTCAGCGTCTGACTGCTTTCATCCGCTGCGCCCCGATCCAGGGCAGTGGCCCAGTTGGCGACCGACTGTGCACCAGCATCCTCATCCACCGTCTGGTCGGCCCCCTTGGCAAAGGCGGGTACATCGTTCACGCCAATCATTGTGATCGTACTGGTCACCCCTACACTGCTTTGCATCCCCGCCCCATCGGAATCGGCATCCGTGACGCTCCAGGTCACGGAACGTGCGCCAGCGAGCAGCGCAGGCGTGGCGCTGCTGCTCGCAAAGGTCACACTGCGCAAGGCAGCCTGATAATCGGCCAGGGTTGCCGTGCCACTCAAAGTCAACACCCCCGTACCGCTGTCATAGCTGGCCGTGATGCCATTCTGATCGATCATCGCCAGGGTGTCGCCACTGGTCAGTCCGGCGGTGATGGTTACTGTGGCGCCGCTCATCTGGGTGTCATCCACATCGCTGATGGTCAGGGTGGCATCGATGACTGTGGCACCATCCTCCTCCAGGTAGTCTACCGTTGCGCCCGCTGTCATCAACGGTCTGTCCGCCGTGGCGGTCATCGTCAGCGAGGAACTGGCTGCAGTACTGCTTTGCGCTGTGGTGTTGTCCGAGTTGGCATCGGTCACCTGCCACAGAATGGTCCGACTGTTGCTGTTGGCTGTGGGATCGTCGCTGCTGCTCACAAAGGTGACGCTGCGCAACGCCGCCTGATAGTCCGCAATCGTGGCCGTGCCACTCAGCGTCAGAACCCCGCTGCTGGCAGAAAAATGGCCACTGATGCCGTTTTGGTCGACAAAAACCAATGCATCGCCGCTGGTCAAGCCTGCCGAGATGGTTACGGTTGCTCCGCTCAGTTGGCTGTCGTCCGCATCGCTCAACAGAATGGTGTTGTCAATCACCACTGCGGCCCCATTTTCTGTATAATTCTGTGTGGCGCCGGCACTGACCTCTGGCGCATCGGCCAGGGGGGTGAGGGTGATGCTGGAGGTTGCTGCCACACTGCTTTGCGCTCCCGCACCATCCGAGTTGGCATCGGTCACCGTCCAGGTGATGGTACGGCTACTGCTGCTTGCGGTCGGATCTTCGCTGGAACTGGCAAAGGTCACGCTGCGCAGGGCGGTTTGATAGTTGGCCAGCGTCGCTGTTCCGGTCAGGGTCAACACGCCGCTGCTGCTGTCGTAGCTGCCAGAGATGCCATTTTGTGTGACCAGTGCCAGGGTGTCGCCACTGGTCAACCCGGCAGAGAGGGTCACAGTTGCCCCGCTCATCTGGGTATCGTCCACATCCGCCAGGGTGATGGTTGTGTCTATGGCCGTGGCCGCATCATTCTCCGTATAGGACAGGGTTGCTCCCGCCGTGAGCACAGGCGGATCATTGCTGGCGCTGAGGGTGATGCTGGAGGTTGCCACCGTACTGGTTTGCGCCCCCACCCCATCGGAATTGGCGTCGGTCACGGTCCAGGAGATGGTGCGGTTGGCGCTGCTTGCCGTCGGATCATCGCTGCTGCTCGCAAAAGTGACGCTGCGCAAGGCGGTTTGGTACTGGGCCAGGGTGGCCGTTCCGGTCAGTGTCAGCACACCGCTGATGCTATTGTAACTGCCGATGATACCGTTCTGCGTACTCACGGCCAAGGTATCCCCACTGGTCAGACCGGCTGTGATGGATACTGTGGCTCCGCTCAACTGGGTATCGTCGGCATCGCTCAAGGTCAAGGTTGTATCGATGGCCGTGGCGGTGTCATTTTCGTCATAGGAGAGTGTGCCGCCGGCATTCAGGACCGGCTTGTCGTTTAGGGCGGTGAGGTTCACCGTCGAGGTGACCGCCGTGCTGCTGCTTGCCGTGGTGGCGCTGGCGTTGGCATCGGTCGCCTGCCAAGAGAGGGTCCGCGTGCTGCTGGTGGCGGTCGGATCATCGCTGGAACTGGCAAAGGTCACACTGCGCAGGGCGGTTTGATAGTTGGCCAGCGTTGCTGTCCCGGTCAGGGTCAATACGCCGCTGCTGCTGTCGTAGCTGCCAGAGATGCCATTTTGTGTGACCAGTGCCAGGGTGTCGCCGCTGGTCAACCCGGCAGAGAGGGTCACGGTCGCCCCGCTCATCTGGGTATCATCCACATCGGACAGGGTGATGGTGGCATCGATTACGGCAGCGGCACCGTTTTCCGTATAACTCAGACTGCCCCCGGCGCTTAAGATCGGGTTATCGTTGACCGGATTGATGGTCAGGGTGGCGCTGCCATCGCTGGCGCTTTTCACCCCCCCTGCCCCGCTGTTGCCGCCATCGGAGAAGGAGATGGTGACGGTACGGGTGGGGTCAGCCCCATAGTTGGTCGGATTGTCATCGGTAATCCAGTAGACCACATGGCGGGCCACATCCTGGACAATGCTGGCGCTGGCAGTGTCGTAGAAGATAATCTCCACATCGCCGTTGCCGTTGGCCGTGAGATTGACAAACGAGGCGTTGGCTACCAGCGTACCATTGTAGGTGACCTCGGAGGTCGTCGCGTCGTAGGCGACACTGCCCTCGGTAACGATCGACAGCCACTCCCCAGCCAAATATTCATTCTGGCTGATGGTCAGAACTGCCCCATCAAAGTCTGTTGCATCCACGTCGCTGAGGGTAAACCCGCTCATGACGTAGGCGGACGCGGCTTGTTCGGTCGCGGAAAAACCGGCAAAGCCGCCGGTTACCGGGGCATCATTCTGGGCGGTGACGCTGATGGTGGAGGTGGCCGTATTGAGCAGAAGGGCCGCATCGTTGGCGGCAGTGGCCCCCTGCACGGTAAACGAACCGCTGGCGCTGCTGTCCTGGCTTGGCTTGAAGTAGAGGTTGGTGGTTGCTCCGGCGGCAGCGATAAAATCGCTGTTTTGCAAGGCTGTGGTCATGGCTGCATCGCTGTAGAGCGTTCCTCCGCTGATGCTGGTCACCTTGATCCAGGTCATGCTGCTGTCGCCTCTGGTCACGGTGATGGCGCCACTCAGGGTATCCTCATCGGTGGTGATATTGGCCACTGCCGTTCCGACGGTGATGGTGGCGTTGACGGTGGATCCACCCAGCCCGGCATCGCTGTTGCTGGTAGCGGCCTGCAGCGTAAACGCGCCGTTGCCGCCACCGCTGGCGGTAAATTTCAACCCGGCCTGCCCCTGGGCATGGGTGATGAAACTGCCATCGCTGATGCTGGTGCTGCCATCATTCTGGTACAAGGTACCGTTGCTGATCCCGGTAATCTTGAAATAGGTGGTTTCGCTGCCATCGTTGCTGCTGCGACTCAAGACCAGCCCACTGCTGGTTTGGGTGCCAGGGGTGGTAGAGGCGTCGGTCACGCTGGGCGTATCGGCCACTGGGGTCAAGGTGATGGTCGAGGTCACCGTGGAGCCGCCCAGGTTGGCGGCTGCGCTACCCGTGGCCGCCTGTACGGTAAAGGAGGCGTCTCCCCCCGTGGTGCTGTTGCGGTTGGCGGTTGGCCGAAAATAGACGTTGGTGGTTGCCCCCGCCGAGGCGATAAAATCCCCGTTGCTGATGGCGCTGCTGAAGCTGGCATCGCTGTAGAGGGTTCCCCCGGTGATGCCGGTAATCTGGTAATGGCTGGTCTCTGTGCCATCGCCGGCAGTGCGGGTGATGGCGATGGCGCTGCTGTCGCTGTCTTCCAGGATGGTTGGGCTGGCGACGCTGGGGGAGTCGGCCACGGCGGTCAGGGTGATGGTCGAGGTGATGGTCGAGCCGCCCAGATTGGCCGTGCTGTTGCCCGTGGCGGCTTGGACGGTAAAGGAGGCGTTACCCCCGGTTGTGCCGTTGCGGTTGCTTGTTGGCCGAAAATAGACGGTGGTGCTCGCTCCGGCGGATGCGATGAAGTCACTGTTGGCGATGGCCGTGCTATAGCTTGAATCGCTGTAGAGGGTGCCGCCGCTGATCCCGGTGATCTGGTAGTGGGTCAGTTCGTTCCCATCGCCACTGTCGCGGGTGATGGTGATGGCCCCGCTGTCGGTATCCTCGTTGAGGGTGGGGCTGCCCACACTGGGGGTTTGTACGGTGGTGTCGATGACAAAGGCGGTACTGTCAGAGAGAGAGCCGCTGCTGCCTGGTGTGGCCAAGGTCAGGGTGGCACTGTTGCCGGCGGCATCCTTGATGGTGCCTCCATTCAGGGTCAGGGCTGTGCTGGCGATATAGTCCAGGTCGCTGCTGCTATCCCCGGCCTGCACGGTATAGGAAAAGACCAGGGCGGTACTGCCGGAGCCGCTGCTGTAGTTGACCGTGCGATCGGTTGTCCCGGTTTCCAGGGTGAGATAGGGTGTCCCCCCCGTGGTGACGACGGTCACCGCCTCGGAAAAGTTGAGGGTGATGTTGACCACATCCCCCGCCTTGAAACGGCCATTGGCGGTGGTGGAGGTGACCGAAGAGATGGCAGGGGCGGTGGTATCGATGACGATGGCGCTGTCATTGCCCAGCGAGTTGGCTGCGCCTGGTGTGGCCAAGGTCAGGGTGGCGCTGTTGCCGGCGGCATCGGCGATGGTACCGCTGTTGAGGGCCAGGGCGGTGGTACTGATATAGTCCAGGTCGCTGCTGCTGTCACCGGCCTGGACGGTATAGGTGAATGTCAGGGTGGTGCTGCCGGAGCCGCTGCTGTAGTTGACTGTGCGGTCCGTGTTGCCGGTTTCCAGGGTGATTTGTGGGGTACCGGTCACGGTGACCGCTTCGCTGAAGGTGACGGTGACTGCGATGCTATCCCCGGCCTTGTAGGAACCGTCGGCGGTGGTAGTGCGCACCGAGGAGACGGTCGGGGCGACACCATCGACAACGATGGCGGCATTATTGCCCAGGGAGTTGGCTGCACCGGGTGTGGCCAAGGTGAGGGAGGCGCTGGTCCCGGAACCGTTCTGGATGGTTCCTCCGTTGCTGTTCAGGGAGGTGGTAGCCACATAGTCCAGGTCGCTGGCCGTATCGCCGGACTGGATCACGTAGGCAAAAGTGAGGGTTGTGGAGCCGCTGCCGCTGGCATAGGTGGCGTTGCGATTGGTGGTGCCGGTGGCCAAGGTGAGATAGGGCGTACCGGTGACGGTGACTGCCTCCGAGAAGGTGACGGTTACGTTAACGGTATCGCCGCTTTTGTAGGTGCCGTTGCTGCTGGAAGCGCTGACCGAACTGACGGTGGGCACCTGGATGATCACCAGACTTTTGGCATTGCCCAGGGAGCCTGCGGCTCCGGGGCTGGCCAGGGTCAGGGTGGCGTTGTTGCCGGCGGCATCCTGGATGGTGCCGCCGTTGCTGGCCAGGGCAGTGGTGCCGGTATAGTCCAGATCGGTGCTGGTATCCCCGCTTTGCACGGTATAGGTGAAGACCAGGGCGGTGCTGCCGGAGCCGCTGGCGTAGGTGGCGTTGCGATCGGTCGTCCCGGTTTCCAGGGTGAGATAGGGTGTCCCCCCCGTGGTGACGACGGTCACCGCCTCGGAAAAGTTGACCGTGATGTTGATGGTATCGCCGGTGGTATAGGTGCCATTGCTGGTGGTGGAGGTGACCGAGGAGACGGTGGGGGCGGTGGTATCGACGACAATGGCTTTGTTGTTGCCCAAAGAGTTGGCTGCCCCGACGGCGGCCAGGGTCAGGGTGGCGTTGTTGCCGGCGGCATCGGCGATGGTGCCGCCGTTGCTGGCCAGAGCGGTGGTGCCGGTATAATCCAGATCGCTCGCCGTATCGCCGGACTGCACGGTATACTGGAAGGTCAGGGTACTGCTGCCAGATCCGCTGGCGTAGGTGGCGTTGCGATCGGTCGTCCCGGTTTCCAGGGTGAGATAGGGGGAACCGGTTACGGTGACCGCCTCGGTAAAGGTGACGGTGATGGCCACCACGTCACCGGTTTTGTAAGTGCCATCACTGCTGCTGGCGGAGACCGAGGAGACGGTGGGAGCGGTACCGTCCAGGGTAATACTGAGGGCGCTGCTCAAGGCGCTGGTCAGACTGCCGGTAGAGGAGGTCACCAGGGCATAGACATTATAGGTACCGTCACTGACCCCACTGGTGCTCAGACCGGTCACGCTCCAGGTACCATTGCTGACCGTGGCGGTGGTGCTGGGATCGCTGCCGCTGTCATAGCTGCCATTGCCGTTTTGGTCCAGGAACACCCGCACGGTGCTGCTGCTGTCGCTGCTGGCCGAGGTGCCGGTAAAGTTGAGCGAAGTAGCATTCGTGATATTGTCGGTGCTGCTGCTGCCGTTGTCACTGCCTGCCGCCAGATCTGGCGTGCCGGGGGTGGCCGGGGTGACCGAGACGGTGATGGTGCGGGTAGCGGTGTCGGTACCATCGCTCACCTGCACGGTAAAGCTGTCGCTGCCGGCATAGCCTGCCGTTGGTGTGTAGGTGATGGTGCCGCCGGGGGTGATGTCGGTGCTGCCTGAAGAGGCGGTGGCGCTGGCAAAACTGAGGGTGCCATGGCTGGGGGCGGCACTTTGGCTCCAGGTTTCGGTCTGGCTGCTGTCGCTGTCGGAGACATGGAGTAATGACTTGATGTCGGTGGCTGAGGCATTCTGGCTGATGGAGAGGGTCGTGGTTGCGCCGGCAAAGGTGGGGGCGGTGTTACTGGATGCTACAACCGCTGGACCAAAATCAAAGTTATCAAAAGCCAAATAGCCTAAAACACCGCTAACAGGTGAGATTCGGAAAGAGTCTATGTTCTGCCAGTCTGGATCAACTGAAGACTGAGGAACAATTGTACCTGAATAGCCAGTTTCAGTTCCAGAAATTGCAATCAAGGTATAATAAATTGATCCAGATGTGTCTGACACATTCAGAGTGATGGTATCAGAAGCCACCACCACGTTATCTCGAATACCCTCGAACGTAATTGAAGTTGCATAGCTGGTAGGAACAAGAGCTGCGTTGGCAAACTCCATAGAAATAAGAGAAAATTCATCACCTGAGGTGACACCATTGGAAATGGTAACAGAGGTTAAACCATTAACGAAGCTTGATGCATTTACAAAAAAAGCTCTATCTCCATTGTCTAGAGGTGTCGAACTCAGAACATTTGTCGCAGCTTGGAACTTAACAGCGACATTGGTAGTGAATTTCACCAAACCAACAGTCGTAAACTCTGTCGCGCTAGTTGCAGTAGTGCTATCAGTATCAAAACTGGCATCGGATGGATAGCCCAATAAGTAGTGATAATTATTGATATTATCAGATAAAAGAATATTATTCTCTTCAATGTCTCCAAAGGTTTGTTCAAGCGCCCAGTTTGCACGATTTCCTATGCTTCCGGTTGCATCATTCGATGCCGCCACATCCGCACCGGTTGCTCCAGCCAATTCGACAATAAACCGCTCTCCTTCTGTGCCGTGACCGATATTGCAGCCATATAATAATAAGTCTCCATTATAATTTAAAGAATTGCCGATTACAGAAAGTTTTGATGCTTGTGCAGCATCTGTAATCGACTCACGCGTGACCGTGCTGGTGCCAATGAACAAAGTTGCTTCCGTGCCATGGGAGAGCAAATGTATAGCATCATATCCGGTATGCGTTGTCGCCCACTGAGCGATTTGTGCCAAACCATCCTGATCCCCGTCAATTTCCTCGATTTCTACACCGAGACGAACCGAAGCTTCCAGTGTTTTAAAATCAGTCACCGATCTATCGATAAATACCACCTCTTTTTTGCCGTTATTGAGCGTGGGATCGGCAACCCGTATTTGCACAGGAGTGGGTGCAGGGGAATCCGCAGTCTCGGTCGATCTGTCTAGGCTGGAATGCTCTGCCTGGGGAGGTGCTACCACTGAATGGTCTTGAGTAACAGAATGATCTGTTGCCGCCACGACTGCGGCGCCATCAAACATCATGCGTGGTTCAAGAGCCATCATCGTCATTCTTGACATGCCTTGAGCAACGATTTTAGAGGGTGCACAATCAGAGAGAATTTTCTTGATCAAGCTCATCGCAACACGAACCTTCCAGGCATGGAGATTGACAATTTATTATATAAATGATTTTATGTGTAACTGCTTAGTAACAAACTATAAGAACAATAAAAGATGTCAAAATTCCTTTTATGTTCTATGATCGAGTAGGATGTGACCAATATCGCGCACAAAATGCACTTTCATGGTTAATACTGTGAAATGTTGACAATCATGTCAAGTGTTTTTTTGATTTTAGTCATTCAGTGCTGGACTTTAGAGTCGCAGCCATCCTGTCCAGGATCGTTTGACTCGTGGAGCGTGTGGCGTACAAGTGAAAAAAGGTCAATTTTAGGACACGTTGTCTGACGCGCAGGTTCAACCGGTCATTGGGATGCCGTTTGGGGGCATGAATTTCCGGGACTTGAGGGAAACACCTGGACAAAGGGGCAGAAGGAGTTGCTCGCGGACGGAAAAGGAGTTTGCACGTATCAATCAACACAGCTTGCCAAAGAGATCGGTCGAACACGAGTGTGTCGTGCTTGGCATCAGAAAAATACGCATGGAGGGTATGATGAAGAACGTAGAACCAATGAGGTTGACACCTGAGTATGTCATGGATCTGGGGCGTCAAGAACTGTTTGCCTCTATGTTGAACGCCATGTCGGATGAGGAGTTGCTCAAATTGCAGCGTCCGGCGAATATTCGACAGGAGGGCGAACTGAAAGGCCGACAGGAAGGAGAACAGAAAGGCAAAGCGGAAACTCTCACCCGCCAACTGCAATACCGCTTTGGAAATCTGCCATCCTGGGCCGTCGAAAAAGTTTCCAATGCCAAACCGACCATGCTGGAGGAGTGGAGCCTGCGCATTCTGGATGCACCAACCCTGGAAAGCGTTTTTGCCGATCCGTCCTGATGCCGTGGCGGTTTACGTCAGTCCAAACCCGGAGATTGTTTGCCAAGCCAAGCGGGAGAAAATGGGGGGCAGAGAATTGCTCTCTGCCCCTTCGCCGGCAGGATAGTGGTTATGAGGGGCGTTCTGGATAGACTCCCGTCAAGGCGATACAAAAATTCATGGCCAGATAGGGGTTGAGCAGAGGGAACCGCTGGCCGGCCCCTGCCGGATTAACGGTAACCGTGCCACCAGTAATACCACCACCGCTACCAGTCGCTTTCACACCTCCCAATTCAACAGGATTGGCCAAGGTGTCAGTCCATGTGTTGACAGTATCCATTCCAACGATCGCCGAACCAAGAAAACTATGTGTTGCATCTGGTGTGGCACTGTTACTGTCTGTCTTGCCGGTAACCTGTACCGTCACCTTCAACGGCGTGTCTGCCGAGCCACCAGTCCCTTTGAAGGTTGCAGTATGGGTATGAGGCGGCATTTGATTGGCAGACAGGGCAATGTTTTCCGCCCCCCCTTTTTGAGCCACGTTATAGGTGGACAGTCCAGCCTGCCCTACTCCTGCACCGATGATCATCCGACCGCGCAACTCTGGCAGATTGAATTTCGTCCTTTCATCGCCGCCGTACAACGAGCCAATCAGGGAAAAAAGCGCCTGATACTGCATTACCGGCATCTCTTGGCCTGCGCAAAAGGTCCAACCCACCGGAGCAAACGGGTAAGGAAAGGACATGATCATACCAACATACGGATCCATCGCGATTCTCCTCTTCTGAAGCGTTAATGTAATTTAAAATCCTACTGCTCATCAGGCGGGATACCAGATCAGTAGATCGAGCATGGTATCGGAAGCCGCCAGTTGAAAACCGAGCCGGGCATAAAACTGCTTGGCTGCACCGTTGTGCTTGGCCACACACAACGTCAACGGCACCTTGATCTGAGCTGCCGCCCGTTGCAGCGCCTGCATGATGCCTGTTCCCACATTTTGTTTGCGCACAACAGGCAACAGGGAGATGTCCATCACCCTGACCTCCTGCTCGCCAAAATGGACAATCACCCTGCCAATGCGATCACCCAATTTTTCCACAATAAAAATGAGGGCATTTGGATTGTTCTCGCCATAACCGGCTGTCTGCCACTGCCGCTGCAGATCAATCAGATGGTCGATGTACTCCGTCTCGGCATCCAGTAAACGCAGATCCGGGCGCGTCGAACGATAGAGTATGGCCAAAAAAGGTTCATCCTCTGGGCGCGATGGCCGCAGCGTCAAACCGTCCGGCAACGCATTGCTGTTCTGTAACAAGGCCAGCCTCCCATCCACAAATTCTTGCGCAGCCCGGTACGCGAGAATAAAAAACCATTAGTTGATAACGATTTGGTACCATTCTTTGTTTTCTTCATCGCTGATTGGCATGATGTGCGTTACAAAAACATCCACCAAAGACCACTCCCCGATCACCAAAGCACACAGCCCATCCACCAACAACGGAACCTCGCCCGACGAAGAGAGCAGAATATCGAAAGGCGTGCGACGGTCCGGCTTGTGGCGCCGTGGCATGGCCCTTGGGTTTTCCGTCACCTCTTCCAGCACAACGGAAATGATACCCGCCGGGGCAAAGTTCGGGATCAACACCCCAGGCATACCAACCAACTTCTCGACATCAATGCTGCGTATCGTGCCCAACATGGTTTATCCAAACCCTTTCCAATCAAGCCAGATGATCCACTGCCCTGTGATTTATAAGGGCAGTGCGTTGATCATGGTCACCACATCCAGAATGCCCTGTTCATAATGGTCCACATAGAGAATATTGGGCCGCTTTTTGCCAATAATCACTTCGCGTTTGATCCAGTTCTCCATTGATGGTGCCAGTTTGCCATTCATCTCCTCGGCATGATCCAAAACGGATTTCATGTCCAGCAAAGAGGGCGCTTGTGGAAGGGTAATGGTCCAGGAGAGCAAAAATACCTCCTGCAACTGATGCTCAATACGCTGCTGCATGCGTTCATGATAGCGCCGCTTTTGTGTTCCGATAACAAAAGTCTGGTTGCGCGAATTGGAATACTGGTCATACAAATTAAAGTTGCACGGCACCGCGACACCGCTTTTTTCTGCCGGATAACACCAGAACACACCCTCCTGCGGGCTAAGCTGTTTTCTGTCGCTTTCCCCTTGCAGCCTTGTTTTCCAATTATCAGGATCAAACAGGCACAACACATTGCGCCCATCTGCCAACAACTGTTGCAACGGCAGGGTATCCACACGGATGTGGGCATCCTCTGCAACGATCATCTGCTGCCCCAGAATGGAACGAATCATGGCGATGAGATCCAATCCCCACAGCGCATTGTTGTCTCTCTCCTCCTTGCTCCGCAGCAGATCCATCAGGTGAGAAAAATTCAGGATAATCAACTCCCGTTCATGTCCGGCAGCTGTGGCAAAGGCCAAAATATCCTGGAGCGTGCTCTCCAGTCGTTCACCAATACCTCCAACAAAGCCCAAATCTTTGAGGATTTCGCCATGCGCCAAATAATAGCCATCCTTTGTCCAGGCCGGGCGCAAGTCAAAATAGCGGCATCCCTTTTTGAGTTGCTCACCGATGGTCATGGTTTGTGTTTGTGTCAGCCTGGGCATGATATTGTCAGCAATCTGCACACCCAAGGCAGTCAGCAACCGAATCGGCGCAGCGGACAAACTCTGCACCAGTTTGCTGTCATCTTTCACCAAGGGTAAAAGAAACGTGTTGACCATGGAGGTGACGAGGGGAGTCAGTTTTTCTTCTGTTGGCGTCAGCACAGAGGTGATATTCCCGGTTCCGGCATCATGCGCACCTGGCAGCGTCAGTTCGGTCAGATTGCGTGTGTGCAGAACGTTCCAGGTAGCGCCCATCCAACGATCCGGCTGGCAATTGACCTTTTCTGGAAGTGCCGCGCTCTTGTCTGCCCGCAACGTGGGGGCTGCAAAGCCCATGGCGCGCAGATGGGCAAAGGCCAGCGCCCGGTTCTTGAAATCATCATGATCGGTGATGAAGGGGCCAGCCTGCAGTGTGTTGCCTCAGATGAAATCGGACAGTTGCCTTCGTTTAATAAGCTACATACAATGGCTATCAAACGGAGGAACAAAGCATGGAGAAGAAGCGCAGAAGGTACTCACCTCAGGAGAAGAC
>PDZU01000156.1 GCA_002753095.1 Magnetococcales bacterium | reverse complement strand
CAAATTCAGTATCCTCGTTGGAACAAGATTTGAAAGGGTAGGTCAGTTGGAACAAGCTGCAAAAATTCTAAATTTGTTGCTTGCCAGAAAGTTCGGCCAGTTGCCTAATTGGGCAACTGACAGTATAAGTGGCGCAAGTGTAGAGTCCATTGAAAGATGGACGGAGAGACTTTTTCGTGCCGATTCCCTATTATATATTTTCGATGACTCGAACATCGCAGCCGTCAGACACTTTCGTCCAGGCAAGGAAGATGTACTATTTGCGAAAGAACTAATTGCCTTCGAAGAGAGCATAGGAAAGCCTTATATGTCAAGTTATTTTTGGAATAGCATGCAAAAACAGGCATTAAAGATTTTCATAATATTGCTTAATAGCAGGTTTGGCCATGTACCAGATTGGGCGACTGTTAGAATCAATGAGGCCAGTGTAGAAGCTATTGAGATGTGGATTGAAGGCGTTTTACATATCAATAATATAGAGGAATTTTTTGAAAACTCCAACGAACCAAAACATAACGAGGAGTGTGTTACTATGCCTGTCCAACTTCTCACTTTCTGCGGGACAAGGGGTTGAACATCCATTCCAGACCGTGAAGCATGCCGCCAAGGAAACGTGGGCGGTGGCATTCCGAGTTTATAACTCCATCGCCCACTTGCATATCTTGGTGCCATGGGGAGAACCCAACACACAGCAACTGGCGTGGATGTGGGTGTATCGTGGTTGACAAGGAGGGTGTAAATGAACACATTGACGATTGAACTGCCCATGGATGGATTGCCCTCGCTTGCCGAGTTGCCGGAGAACTTTTCCGACGAGGTGCGGTTTTTTCTGGCTCTCAAGCTTTTTGAGCAGGGACGTATCTCCTCAGGCAAGGCCGGTCGGCTCTCTGGCATGGGGCGGGTTGAGTTCCTGTTGGCTGCGAGTCGTGCGGGTGTACCAGTGCTGGACTTGAGCCAGGATGAAATAGATGAAGAGTTTGCCCAATGATGCTGGAGCGTGCAGTCATCAACACCGGCCCGCTGGTGGCATTGTCCTTGATCGGGAAGCTTGACCTACTGCCCGCGATATTCCGTGAATTTTGGGTTCCCGACGCGGTGTATCGGGAGGTGACTGTCGCTGGCCTTGGACGGTCCGGTGCGGACACACTCGCTGATATGCGGTGGACGGAACGTGTCTGCCCTGCGCCAGAATCCGACCCTCTGTTGATTGCGGAACTGGATCCCGGCGAGGCGGCAGTGATCAGCCTGGCGCGCATCCGGCAGCCGTGCCTGACGATTATCGATGAGAAGCGAGGGCGTCGGATTGCCCGGTATGTGTATGGGTTGCCGGTCAAGGGAACGGCTGGCCTGTTGGTGGAAGCCAAGCATCGAGGCTTGCTGGACAATCTTCATACCACCCTGCTGGATCTGCGGATGGCGGGCTACTATCTGTCGGACGCTGTCATTGCGGCGGCTTGCAAGGCTGATGAAATGGGATGAGTTTGATGGGTGCGCGTCTTTGGTATTCTGTGGCGGTGTATCTTGTCTTGGCTGGTGGAGTATTGGATCTATGACTGCGAAGGCCGATATAAAACGAATTGCTGAAGGTATTGATTCCCAGTTTGGTGATGAGGTTACAGCATTTTTTGACCGCGAAACTGGGGATGTTCTGCTCATTACCGGAGAGGATAGGAATGCGGTAGAGCAAGGCGATCCTTTGGACAGTTATCCAGAGTGGCAGCATGAGATGATTGAAACGGCCAAGATGATCACCAACGACACCGATGGCCGATATCTGGCTTTGCCGAGTCAGAGAGATTTCAACGAATACGAAGTGATGGAGCAATTCTGCGCATCGCTTGACAATGAAGAGCAGGCCGAGGAGCTGTTATACGCCTTGCGAGGTCGAGGAGCGTTTCGCCGGTTCAAGGACAAAGTTCAGCAACTCGATATTCGGGAGGAGTGGTTCCGATTCAGGGACAGAGAGCTTTTGGTGTTTGCCACTGAATGGATAATAGATAATGGCCTTGTACTCGCTGACCAGGTGGATAAATGAGCGAGCCCGAAAGTGCTGTTGCATCCGTGCCGCCACGTGTTCTGCTGATCGACTTGGAAAACTGCCCGGCGGAAATGGGGCAATTGCCTGAGACGTTGAGTGAGTTCTCTCGGATCATTGTCTGTTTTGCGGGTGTCGAGCCGAAGGTTCCCTTGGGATTGGTGATCGTTCTTGCGTCTGCTATCCATGAGGGCAGGTTGGAATTCGTCGGGATGGATAAAGGCGGAAAGAACGCTGCCGACTTTGGTTTGGCCTTTTGGGCAGGCCGGTTGGTATCTGAAATGCCCGAGGGTACGACGTTTACGGTGCTGTCAGCCGATGCTGACCTGGACCACGTGGTGAATATGCTGCGCAAGGCCGGTCGACAGGCAAACCGTCAGAATGGTGGCCGACGGCATGGACAAGGTATTGCTGTAGGAGGGGGAGTCGCTCCGGTTGTGGAGGACGCAGTTGATCACTTTGTGGCTATGCGGTTACTGTCAGGGATGCCCAGACCATCTACGCGGGACGCCTTGACCAACACCATCAAGGCTGTTTTTGGTGCGGGGAAATGGAAGGGGACTGCTCCGGCAACTCCCGCCAAGTCATCACCTCCGGCTGCCTTCCGTCCAAAATCAGCTCCACAATGTCCGGTGCCAGCAGCGTGAGCCGCATCACTTTGGCGACGTAGGAGTTGTCCAGGCTTTCCCGCTCAGCCAGTTCGGAGATGGTGGCCACTTTACCACTCTCCAACTGCCGGAGCCAGAGGTGCGCTTTGGATAGCAATTTTGCCAACGTTTCATCTTTCGGTGCAACCGCTGGCAGTTCAATGCCTTCCGGCATGATGATGCTCTTCCGTCCACCACGCCGACGCAATTCCATCGGGATGTTGACGATGATCTCCTTCTTGTCCCGGCTCCATTCTGCACTGATCGTGTTGTTCATGCCATCACCTCCTCATTGCGCAGGCTGTTCAGCTCCCGGGCCAGGGTGTCGATTCCTTCGGCTCGCAGATGCACCTTGATGCCGCCCTTGCTCACATTCACCTGCGAGATGAGCAAATGCACCAACCGTTGCTGCTCCACCGGGAAGAGTTCCTCCCAGACTGGATCCAACCGCCGCAGGGCGTCGGCCACATCGCGCTCGTGAATTTGATCGTGCGCTTCCCAAGTCTTGACAATGAGTTCCGGCAGTTTGATCATGTTGCGCACCTGGGACATTACCACCGCCTCGATCTCACCGGCGACGACGTTGCGCACGCTGCAAACAGTTTCGGCACCGCCTTTTGCCACTGCTTGGCAGGTATAATACCGGTACTCGCGGCCATTCTTTTTGGTAAAGGTCGGCTTCATGGCACGGTTGCAATGCTGGCAGCGGATGATGTTTTTGAGCAGGGTGGGTGACTGCACCCGTTCGGTGCGATCGCCCTGGCGGTTGTTGGTGGCCAAGATGGCATGTGCCTTGTCCCAGGTCTCCCGATCGATGATCGCCTGATGCTCGCCCTGGTAGATTTCGCCGTGATAGGCCACTTCGCCGACGTAGACGTGATGGCCGAGGATGCGGTAGATGGCACCCTTATCGAGTTCTCTGCCATGTTTGCCGACGGCGCCGGATGCGGCCAGTTCCTTCAGCAGCGTGACAACCGACTCGGTTTCGATGAACCGGCGGAAGAGGGTGCGCACCGTTTCGGCTTCGGCGTCGTTGATCACCAGTTTGCGTTCCACCACGTCGTAGCCGAGAGGAGGGTGGCCGCCCATCCACATTCCCTTTTTCTTGGATGCGGCGAACTTGTCTCGGATGCGCTCGGCGGAAATCTCCCTTTCAAATTGCGCGAAGGAGAGCAGAATGTTCAACGTCAATCTGCCCATGGATGTCGTGGTGTTGAAGGATTGGGTGACACTCACGAAAGTGACGCCGTGCTTGTCAAACACCTCCACCAGCTTGCCGAAGTCCATGAGAGAGCGCGTCAGTCGGTCAATTTTGTAGACCACCACGACGTTGATTTTGCCTGCGGCAATGTCTGCCATCAACCTTTTCAGCGATGGACGTTCCAGGTTGCCGCCGGAGAAGCCACCATCGTCGTAATGATCGGCCACCAGAACCCAGCCTTCACCTTTCTGGCTGGCGACGTAGGATTCGCAGGCTTCCCGCTGGGCATCCAGGCTGTTGAAGTCCAGTTCTAAACCCTCTTCGGTGGACTTCCGGCAGTAGATGGCGCAGCGTGTCGTGGTTGTAGGTGCAACTGGTCGTTTAGTCATTGTTTG
>PDZU01000155.1 GCA_002753095.1 Magnetococcales bacterium | reverse complement strand
CACCTGCTGAAATATGACTCGGTGCATGGCCGCTGGGACCGAGAGGTGCATGCAGACGGTTCCACGATTGTGATTGACGGCAAGCGGATGGGCTACAGCCAATCACCCAGCATCGCCGGAGTGGACTGGCAGGGGCTGGGCGTGGAGTTGGTACTCGAATGCACCGGCAAGTTTAAAACCATGGCCGCCTTGCAGCCCTACTTCGACGGCGGGGTAAAAAAGGTCGTCGTGGCCTGTCCGGTCAAAGAGAGCGCCGCCCTCAACGTGGTGGTGGGGGTCAACGATCACCTCTACGATCCCGCCAGACACACTGTGGTCACCGCTGCCTCCTGCACCACCAACTGTTTGGCGCCGGTGGTCAAGGTGATGTTGGAGAAGATCGGTATCGTGCGTGGCTCCATGACCACCATCCACAACATCACCAACACCCAGACCATCATCGACCTGGGGCACAAGGATCTGCGCCGGGCCAGGGCCAATTCGTTATCTCTGATCCCCACCTCCACCGGTTCGGCCAAGGCCATCACGCAGATTTTCCCAGAGTTGACCGGCAAAATCAATGGCATCGCGGTACGGGTGCCCCTGCTCAACGCCTCCCTCACCGACATGGTCTTTGAGACCCCCCGCTCCACCCACATCGAAGAGGTCAACGCCTTCCTCAAAGAGGCCGCCAACGGTCCGTTGCAGGGTATCCTGGGCTATGAAGAGCTGCCTTTGGTCTCCATCGACTACAACAACGACACCCGATCTTCCATTGTCGATGCCCTTTCCACCATGGTGATCGACGGCACCCATGTCAAGATCCTGGCCTGGTATGACAACGAGGTGGGCTATGCCAATCGTCTGGTGGAACTGGCCAGTCAAGTGGCGCGCTCCTGGTAAGCGTTACCGCCCAGGGAATCAGCCCCTTTCAGCAAAGGAAGACAAGCGATGGCGACAGAGAATCATCCCCCCCTGGGGTTTCGTGTCTATCTGATCATCACCCTGGCCTATTGGGCCTTTACCCTGACCGACGGGGCGATCCATATGTTGGTGGTGCTGCACTTCCACCATCTTGGCTTCTCGCCACTGTCCATCGCCATGCTGTTCCTGTTCTACGAGATCTTCGGCATTCTCACCAACGGCGTGGGGGGGTGGATTGCCGCACGCCTTGGCTTGAACCGTACCATGATCATCGGCGGCTTTCTCCAGGTCTTCGCCCTGGGGATGCTGGCCATGGATCCTGCCTTCCTGACCGTCAACTATGTCATGACCGCCATGGCATTGTCCGGCATCGCCAAGGATCTCAACAAAATGAGCGCAAAGGCCGGAGTCAAGCTGGTTACCCCCAGCGGTCCCGATGCCGAATCCAGGTTGTTCAAATGGGCGGCTCTGCTCACCGGATCCAAAAACAGCCTCAAGGGGGCTGGTTTTTTCCTGGGGGCGCTTCTGTTGCAGTTATTGGCGTTCCAGGTCACTCTGGCGGTGTTATCGGCAACATTGCTGGTGGTGTACCTGTTCACCTGGTGGGCACTGCCGGCAGAAATGGGTGTGACCAAAACCAAAGCCAAAATTTCCCAGATTTTTTCCCATCACCGGTCGATCAATCTGCTTGCGGCGGCCCGTTTTTTCTTGTTTGGTTCGCGGGATGTCTGGTTTGTGGTGGGCCTGCCGGTCTTTCTGCAGGCCGTGGTCGGCTGGAATCATGTGGAGGTGGGCAGTTTTCTCGCTCTGTGGGTGGTGGTGTACGGTTTTGTTCAGGCTGGCGCGCCCATGCTGCTGAAAAAAGCCGTACCCACTGGCCCAACCGCCCGCAACGCAGCCTTTCTGCTGGCCGTTTTTCCCGCTGCCATCGCCCTGGCCCTGCAGCAAGGCTATGATCCCGCCCAGACACTGATCCTGGGCTTGGCCGCCTTCGGCGTTTTGTTTGCCATCAACTCCTCAATCCATTCCTACCTGATCCTCGCCTATTCGGACAACAACAAGGTGGCCATGAACGTGGGATTCTACTATAGCGCCAATGCGGCTGGGCGGTTGACCGGAACGCTGCTCTCCGGTTGGGCCTACCAGACGCAAGGATTGGTCGGTTGCCTGTACTGGTCCTGTGGCTTCATCCTGGCCGCCGCACTTGTATCCATGCTGCTGCCAGGGGAGAAACCCGCTTGAGCCCATGGCGGATTTCCGCTTGCCAAGGAGTGATCCGGCGCATAGCATGCCTGCACCTGTCGGTGCATCACAGCCTTTCCGATTGCTTCCATTCATGAAAGAGCTCAACCATGCTTTGCTGCAGAAAACAACGCGCTCTCTTCTCTCTCCTGTTGGCGCTGTTTACCATCGGCAAAACGGCTCTGGCCGGAGAGAGTTGCCGGCTGGGTTTTGATGTCGGCTCCTCTGGCATACGGGTAGCCATGTTGCACTCCCCCCATGCGGCCAAGGTACCGTTGGATTATCTGCACCATGTTTGGCGCGACAACCATTTGCAGGCGACCATTCCGGCCACAGTGGCGGCCTTGCAACAGTTGCCACGTGCGGCGCAACTGCCAGAAGGGTGTACTGCCGTGGCCGGGGGCTATTCCGCTTGGCGTCTGGCCGTCGAACGGGGTGGCGCAGCGCAGGCGGCGGATACCCTGCAGGCGATCCAGCAACAGAGCGGTGTTTTTTTCTTTATCATTCCCCAGGATGTGGAAGGCAGTTACGGCTATCAGGCGGTGCAGCAACAGATGGGTGAGCGCCTGACTACCCCGTTTGTGTTGGATATTGGTGGCGGCAGTTTGCAGTTTGCCAGCGCCGACGCAGGCTGGGGCAGCAACCTGGGGCAAAAAAGCTGGCGCAAACGGTTTTGTCAACAGATCAAACAGGATCAAGCGGCAGAGTGTCGCACCAACCCGGTCGGGGTGGAGAGTCTGGACTCGGCACGCAGCCTTCTTGCCCAGGAGATCCGTGCAGCCCAGGCCGCTTTGGGCAGCCAATTTGCGGTGACCGCGCTCAGCGCTCCGGTAACCCGTGGCATCCATCCCATTTTACGCCATTTGGCCGAACAACGCCTGCTGGAGGGGACTGTGGACGAACGGGGCTTTGAACGCAGCGCCCTGGCGGCAGCCTTCACTCTGTTGGCCAGCAAAAGCGATGCCCAGTTGCGGGAAATTTTCGGCAATTGCGCCAGCAAAACGCTCAAAAAAGCCTGCGACGCCCCCTTCATCGAGACGCATGTCACCGACATGTTGTTGCTGCTGCTTTTCATGGACGGCTTGCATCTGGACCGTATGGAGGTCATCGAGGCCGACATGAACAATGTGCCTGGACTATTGCTGGATCAGCGCGTGCAGCACTGGAGCCAACACTACCCCTGTTATCTGACCCGGTTACGCCAAAACGGCATTGACGCCTTTAAACGGGACAACGACCACTGTTCCGAATGAAGTCCAGATGCATCCCCCGGCAAGGGGGATGCATCTGGCTTGGCAAGCACCCTAAAAATCCTTGCCGACGGCCAACACCACCTGATCACGGGCCAGGGAGCGCAGAGCCCCCTGCCACTCTTTGGCACGATTGTCGGTGGTATTCCAGGTCAGGGAAGCATTCAGGCCAAAAAACTCTTTGGCAAGCCCCAACGAAAAATCGCTGTAATGATCGACATCGTTGGCCTCAGCACTGGCAAAATACGCCCCGAATGAGAGCCCGTAATGCGCGGTCAAGGTCATCTCATACGGCAGCGGATGGGCCACGCTCCCCTCCAGGTACGAGGCAGAACTGCCCAACACCGATCCACCAAAACTGGGTGAATAGGAGTATTTGCCGTTCAGTTGCAGTTTTTCGATTGCCCCGCCCAACCCCAGATAGAACTCATCATAGTAGAACTTGAGCGCCCGATCCCCACCCGGATAAAAATAGTGGATCACCCCCAGATCCAGGGTGATGTCAGAGAGTTCCCGACTCCATCCACCGGAAAGGTTCAACTCCATATCCGGGGCCGTATCGGTAGGGGTGAATTTGATACTGCTGCCGAAAAGGGTCAAATAGAGACCGCTAGGCGCATGGGTCATGGTGGCCGTACCTTGCAACACCGGGTTGTGGTCACTGTTGGAGACCCCTCGTGACACATAATCGCTCAGCGCGGTGATGTTGCCCGTCAGCTCAAAATCACCGATCTTGGTTCCCGCAGCGGCGTAAGCGTCCATTTCTCCCCAGGGTACCCATTGATTTTGAAAGGTGAGACTCTATCTGAAAACAACCTTTTCAGGAGGTCGAGATGGGTACAAGCGGGAGCAATAAAGTCGCAGTAGCT
>PDZU01000154.1 GCA_002753095.1 Magnetococcales bacterium | reverse complement strand
ACATCATCCACCTATGGAAAAGGAACTCGACCGATGGCCATTCAACCACAAAGGAAGAGCCGAAGAAAGGAAAAAAACGTCCGTGGGCTCATGCAAGAGATTGCGTTGAAATAGGTCCAGTTTGAAGCTCCGCTCCATAGGACAGAGGCAGACGATAGAGAAGTCTCACCTGCCTTGAACATGTTGGGCAGTTTTTTTGATAACCGTGGCTGCTTGCCACATGATAAAAATGACAGTATGCGAGACGATGATAAAGTTGCCCGGCGAGATATGCGCCATTTTCTACCCGGCATGACGGTTGCGCCGGAGACATTGGTGCGCATTCTCCAAGCCGGGCACGCAACCCACTCAGTGGGACTCATGCAACCCTGGCGTTTCATCCACATCCTTGATCCCGAAACACGCCGCTGATTGGGCGAAGAGGCGGAACGTGTGCGCATCCAAACCGCCGAAGCCCTGGGCTCCCGCAAGGAGACTTTCCTGCAGCTCAAGGTGGAGGGCATCAATGAATGCGCAGAACTCCTGGTGCTGGTGATGGCTCCGGACGACGGCACGGTGGTAGGACGCTTCACCCTGCCCCGAGAGATGGCCATCTCTTCCTGTGCCTGCGCCATCCAGAACATGTGGCTAGCAGCGCGAGCAGAAAACCTGGGACTGGGATGGGTCTCCTTTTTTGACCCAAGAACCGTGGCGAACCTGCTCGGTTGCCCCGCCGGGGCTGAACCGTTGGCCATCCTCTGCCTGGGTCCGGTACAGGATTTTCCCCCGGCACCGCTTATGAGTCTGGCCGGTTGGCGGCAGGGGAAAACCTTGGAAGATGTCAGTTACATTGACCGGTATGGGGATGAACCAAGCCCATCCTGTCCTGTGTTGACTCGTCTCACCCGCAAGAATCAGGCAAATTCGCTGTGTTGGCGAATATCTCTTCATCTGCTTCCAAGGAAAACAGCTTGACAAGAAGGGGAAACCTTTCCATTTAGGCCAAAATGATGTAAGCGGGAGGTGAGCGGATCTTGCGTCACTCCCATTTGGTCGAGTCGAACAATCGTTTGAGGCATCCCCTTCGGGGTGAGCCCTGTAATGGTTGCGCTACTCCCTGTTGGTAGAGTCTCGCAACATTTGCAGCATTCCACCTGTGGGTGGAGTCCTGCGAGGCGTACCAGGACGCGCTGCTCCCCCGGGGACTCCAGGAGAGGCCATCGTAAGAGATGGAGCAATCGGAGGGGCAGAAATGGTGGCGGTCCCACCTGCGCCTGCCGCTTGGGGCTGTCGTGACATTCTGCACCCATACCACCCGCCAATCCCGCGCCGTCACCCAGTCGCCACGCTCTTGCCAAGCCTATGCCTCGCTCCCAAAAATTCTGAACGCATATTCTGCGGCATCCGCCAGCGATTGCCCCCCGCCGCCAAACTGGTTAAATGCCGGGAATTTCATGAAGATTGTCTTTCCGATCAACGCGGGGTCATAAGCATATTTGAAGATCGCCCCATCGCACCGGACAAACGGACTTTGGCTTGGGTGTGCCTTGATCGGGGTGCCGTAGAGGCCACGCCGCAGGTAGCCGCCCAGGGTGTATTGATGACTGCCCGTCAGATTGGCGGTGGAATAGGCGACGAATTCCCCATCCACCCAAGCCAGAGTAGCCCGGTTGTCTGCGTCGGCAATGGTGCCGGAGGTCAGCGTCCCGGACGACTCGGACAGATCCACCTTGCAAGTGCTGGTGGTGTCTGGGTCCGATCCTGCGGCCATCGTGTCGGTCAAAAAGCCGTGACGGGCCGGGGAGACGATCTCGCCGATTTTCTTATAGTTAGTGCCGTCTGACGATAACCAAGCAGAGCAACCGCCGTAATTCTCACCCCCCGACGTGGCGACCCAGATCTCATGCCCGGTTGCAGCCAGTGCCTTGGGAGCCTCGAACAGCACGGGGGTGTTGATTGCACCGGAGGGCAGATTGTAGGCCGGAACATAGCCGCCAACCTCCTGGTGCGGGTACGTCGCGGAGCTGAATACCCCCTGGGGGGCATCTTCTGCATCTATAGATAGGAGACCTTCTTCATCCTCCTCGATGCTCAGGATCCGAACCGGCGTTTTGTCCAAGCCTGCGGCCAGATCCGTCAGGGTGACAAGGTCGGTTGGTTCCAAGAGACAGTGTGTCCAGCCCAGTTTGAAGGCATAGGTGTTGCGCACGTGTTGGAGGTATTGGAGGGTGTTCTGCGCCACTGCCCTGGCCACAACGGGTGATTTGATTTCGTGCGCCTTGATAGAGTCCATCGTCCGCAGGCCGAACAGATCGATGGAGACCAGATCCTTGGCTTCGGCCACTTCGGTATTGAAATGGTTGCTGGCATTGATGAATTCGACCTTCACGTGGTTGTAGGCATCGACTGATGGTCGCCGGGAGATGGTAACCGGATCTTCGTCGCCGGTGACAATGAAATCGTCCTCCATCAACTCGTAGACGGGAGTGGTGTTTGGCGTGTAGGTGGTCTGGTGGCCGGTGACGACGGCATCACCGAAGGGGGTGATTTTCAGCGTTCCTTCGGAGAAGTAGACCCCGGAGTTTGTCAGCTTCATCAGTCGCGTGAGAATGGCACTGGCCTCTTCCTGGGCCGAAAAGACTGGCGACAGGAACAGGCTATTGGCCGTGCAGTACCGATAGTATTGCGTCCAGTCGCCGATGTTCGCCACCGGGAAACCGAGCCCGTAATGGTGGTTGGTCAAGAGATCAATCAGGATGTCCTTCGGGTGCGCATCGAAAAAGCCGTTGGCCGCGTCGAAGGAGAGCTGGCCGATGACATCAAAGTTCAGGTTCGGCAGTGCCGTGCCGGAACCCAACTGCCAGTCCAGAGCCGCCGCGTAGGCGGTGCCGCGATAGTGCAGTGCCTGCTCTGGGTGTTTGCTGGTCAGATACGTCCACGGGTTTTGCAGATAGTCGCCGTTGAAGACCGTCATGATGGAGGAACTGCTGTTGATGGCATTGTAATTGTAGCTTATTTGCACCTGGACGTTGGCGTATTGGGTGGCAAAATAGTAGGTGCCTGCGACAACGGTGAAGTCGGTGCCGTTTGTCAGGGGTGTTGATACCTCTCCATTGATGGCCACGCACGAGATATGGCTGGTCCACTGCGTGCCATGCGCAACCGTCACCTGATGGGAGCCGGAAACCAGATGCGATTCGTTCCAGGCCGCCGAGGGGGTGATCACCTCCGACAGATTGGCCGGGTCCAGTTTATAATCGCGATTGCTCCAGATTCCGTCTATCCCGGTGATTGGCCCCTCGCAGAGGCCAAAAACAAAGGATGCGGTGTAGGTGTACGTGGTACTGACGACGGTGGTGCCGCCACCGCCTTTGCCGCCTACATCCTGGGATGTGGTGTGGGCAATGGCCTTGAAGTCACCGTACCACAACAAATTTCCCGACACCCTGGCTCGGCCATAGACAATTGGAATTGCGGCACCATAAATGCTGCCCTGGAAGGTGACGCCGTTGGCGCGGGGCTCACTATTGTTGATTACCTTTCCGTCCTTTCCGCTCATGGTACCACCCTCCAAAAGGAATGCAACCGACCGCCGAGTTCCTGGCCATCCAGTGAGGAGAGGATGACCCCTACACCGGCAAAGGCATGGATAACGGTGCGGGGTTCGGGCATGACAATGCCCGCATGGGAGACGCAACGGCCAAACCGGAATAGAGCAATGTCCCCCGGTTCCGGGGTGGTCGTCTGCTTGGCATATTGCTGGATGCCTGCCAGATATTTCTCCTCACTGCGGTGCAAATGCCAATCCTGGGCATAGCCGTCCGCCACCGCAGAGGCAAGCTGGCACTCTTCGAACACGGCAATGAGGAACTGCACACAGTCCACACCAACGCCTTTGATACTGGCGTGGTGGTGATAGGGCGTAAGCAGCCAAGCCATGGCCGTCTGAACAATCTGCTCTCTGATGGGGTTCATATTGCTGTCTCCGCGACTGGAATATAGGGAAAGCCTCTGAAATTTCTGACGTTGTGGAACTTGTTTGTGCAGGTTGCTTGGGTCTTGTCGCAACCGGGATAGGCTTTGAAGGTGTCACCAACGGCAGGAATGGACGGCAAAGGCAGCAGCAATTGGAAGACACCATCACCGGAGCAGGATTTGATGGTGCGTCGCACACCGGTCAGTGAGCCGCTGAGAAACTGCACATACCCCTGCTCGAACCAGCGGGCTTCCACCAACGCCAACCCACTGGCCAGTGCCGTGCTGGTGCTGCCGGATTGGACCGTCGTCTCGGTGGCGATGGCAGGATCATTCCGGTCGATGCCGCAGTCTGCATCATATAAAGTGTGGGTG
>PDZU01000055.1 GCA_002753095.1 Magnetococcales bacterium | reverse complement strand
GACCGTCTACCGGGTTTGACCCAGTTCGAGCAGGCCGGCCTGCTTTATCGCCACCGTCACGAAGATGGGCGGGCCATCTATGAACTGGCCGGTGAGCAGCACCATGATCACATGATCTGCATCAACTGCAAAAAGATGATTGAATTTAATGATCCAATCATCGAAGAACGCAAGCGAAAAATTGCCGAAGAGGCCGGCTATGTCTTGCACGGCCATCTTCTCTACCTGTATATCTCCTGCGCAGATCCCAACTGCCCCGGCAAACAGAGCCGCTAAAGACAGACCCTGCCGGGTTGCATCGCCATGAAACGGGTATTTTTATGTCCAGTCAAGCCATTGTGCAACGCCTTTTGGCGGACGTCCGGCAACGCATCATCGGTCAGGACCGTCTGATCCTTCGTCTTTTTACTGCTTTGCTGGCCGATGGCCATCTTTTGGTGGAGGGCGCCCCTGGATTGGCCAAAACGCGGGCCATCCAGGTACTCAGTTCCGGCATCCAAGGGCGCTTTTGCCGCATTCAGTTCACCCCGGATCTGCTGCCTGCCGACCTGACGGGTACCGAAATTTTTCATCCGCAACAGGGCACCTTCACCTTTCGGCAAGGACCATTGTTCCACAATCTGATCCTGGCCGATGAGATTAACCGGGCCCCGGCCAAAGTGCAATCGGCTCTTTTGGAGGCCATGGCCGAGCGGCAGATTTCCGTGGGCTCCACCAGCCACCCGCTGCCGGAGCTTTTTCTGGTCATGGCCACGCAAAACCCCATTGAGCAGGAGGGTACCCATCCACTGCCGGAGGCGCAACTGGACCGTTTCCTGTTGCTGGTACGGATTGACTATCCCACTCTGGCCGAGGAGCGGGCCATTTTGCAGTTGGTCCGTCAGGAGGCCAGACAACAACAAAAAGGGGCTGCCCCCATCGCCGAACCGCTGTCACAAACCACCCTGCTTGCCGCCAGACGGGAGGTGCTGCAGGTGCATCTGGCGGAGGCGGTGGAGGAGTACCTGTTGCAACTGGTGCTGGCGACCCGGCAACCGCAGCGTTATGGCAGCGATCTGGCGGATCTGCTGCAGTATGGTGCGTCGCCCCGTGCCTCACTGGCTCTGGACCGCTGTGCCAGGGCCAACGCATGGCTGATGGGGCGCGACTTTGTCACCCCGGACGACATCAAAGCGCTTCTGCCCGAAGTGCTGCGCCATCGTATTCAGTTGACCTATCACGCCGAAGCCAATGGCATGACCAGCGACAAGGTCATCGAACTGTTGCTGCAGCGTGTGCCGGCGCCATGAGCGCAGGGAGCACCGCACCCGCGCCAGCCCCTGTTTTTGGACCCGATCCGGTACCGGGGGGCTGGGCAACCCGCATTGTCACCGCCTCGTTGCTGGAGTTGCGCCATGCCGCGCGCGCCCTCCCCACCACGCTGCAGCACAGCCGCTCCAGCCACAGCGGCCCCAACCACTCTCCCTTCAAGGGGCAGGGGCTTGAGTATGCGGAGAGCCGACCTTACTTGGCCGGTGACGAGGTGCGGCATATGGACTGGCGCATTACCGCCCGCACCGGCAAACCCCACACCAAGCTGTTCCATGCGGAGCGGGATCGCACCACCCTGATCTGGATTGATCCTACGCCACTCGCTTTTTTTGCCAGCCGGGGCAGCTTCAAGGCGGTCATGGCGGCCCGTGGTGCCAGTCTGCTGGCTTGGCATGCGGTACAATGCGGCCATCGCCTGGGTGCCACCATCTGCCACGAATCCGGCCATCAGGCGCTGCGACCGGAGCGCCATGCACACAGCGTTCTGCACCTGATTGGCCTGTTGTCGCACCTTGCCCCGACCGTTGCAGACGCAGATCCAACCCTTTTGCTGGAGGAGTCCCTGCTGCGTCTGCGCCGCATCACCCGCCCCGGCAGCCGCCTGTTTCTTTTTGGTGACTGGAACCCTTTGAGCGAGCGCATGCTGCTCCATCTGCGCCAACTGGCGCGCCACAACACGCTGGTGCTGACCTTTTTGTATGATCCTCTGGAGGCGGCACTGCCAGCACCGGGCACCTATCCCATCCGGGATGGCCAACATCTGTTCGTGCTCGACAGCCACAGCAATGCGCAGCGGGCCGCCTATGCGGCCCGCTTTCAGCAGCGCCTGGAGCGGTTGCAGCTCTTTTGCCAGCAACAGCGTATTGCGCTGCTGCCTTGTGCAACCAACGAGGATATGGTGGCCAAACTGTTTGCCACGTTGGCTGCACCTGTTCATGCCCGGCGCCGTGGCTGAAATGGGCCCAGCGGAGGGTTTGCGGCCCATCCACCTGCCAGATCCCCCCTTCTGGTGGCCTCCGGCACCCGGTTGGTGGCTGTTGGCCGTTGTCACCGTGCTCTCTTTGGCCGCGCTCTGGCTGCTGCGCCGTTGGCGGCGGCGCACGGCAGTACGGCGCCTGGCCCTGCAGGAGTTGCTTGCCTTGCAAGAGGCGTTCGCTCAGCATACCGATGATCAACGTCTGGTCAGCGCACTCTCCGCTTTGCTGCGCCGCGTGGCCATTGCCACCTGCCAGGAGAGGCATGCCTACACCGTACACGCCTTGACCGGCGCAGACTGGTTGCGCTTTCTCGACCAAAACTGGCCGGAGCAACCCTTCCAGGGTGGTATTGGTCGCCTGTTGATCGCCTTACCCTATCACCATCCGCAAGGGATGCACTCCTCCTTGCGCACCGAAGAGCGCACGGCTCTGCTTGCCCTGTGCCAACGTTGGTTGACCGAGTTTTCCTTGCCTGGGAGGCTGAAAGTTTAACGCCATGAAAGAGATTGTCTACGCCCTGATCATCGCCGCTTTGCTGTTGGGCTGGTCCCATTTTGCGCCGCAAGCGCCTCGGCAACCGCAACAGGTCTCCGCAGAGAGTGTGCCGATTCCCCACAAGATTCATGATTTCCACGAAGCGAAGCGTCTGGCCGATCAACTGTTCAGCGACCATCGCGAAACCTTCTATTGCGCCTGCCGCTACGACAAGCAACATCGCGTCGATGCGGGCAGTTGCGGCTATGTGGTGCGCAAAAATGCACAACGGGGTGAACGCATCGAATGGGAGCATATTGTCCCCGCCTACGCTTTTGGTGGCACGCGCACCTGCTGGCGCAGCGAAATCTGCCAAAAAGAGGGGAAAGCGTTCAAGGGGAGAAAATGTTGCGAAGAGCAGGATCCCCTCTTTAACGCCATGGAGGGTGATCTGCATAATCTGGTGCCCGCCGTTGGCGAATTGAATGCCGATCGCGGCGCACGCTCCTTCGGTCTGGTCACCGGCAAAGGGGGGGAGTACGGGGCGTGTGATTTCAAGATCGATTTTCAGCGCGACATTGTGCAACCCAGAGCGGCCATTCGTGGCGATATTGCCCGCACCTATTTCTACTTTGAGAAGGTGTATCAACTGCCCATCAGCGCCGCGCAGCGGCAACTGTTTGAGGACTGGAACCAGGAAGATCCGGTGGATGAATGGGAACGGGAGCGCAATCGCCGTATCAAAAAGCTGCAAGGCAATGGCAACCCTTTTGTTGAATCAAGCGCACGGCCTCTTTAGGAGAAGCGTGTACATATCCTGTGCATCCACCTTGCGGTGCCAGCGTGATTGGTATAGGATTTTTCGGTTGACTGCGTGCCGGCCTGCCGGCATGACCACAACGCTGTCCCTATCCTGATTTTACCCCTGCCGTCTTGCGGAATTCGCTCCATGAAGCCAAGTCATTGGTTGATTGTCATTGCCGTCTCTCTGGTCACCTTCAGTTTGTGGGCCTGGTTCAACCGCCCTCTGGAAGAACCACTTTGGCCTGATCGGGTCATGGGCTTTGCCTTTTCCCCCTATCGTGCGGATCAAAACCCGCAAGAGGGAACCCACCCCACCCCGGAACAGATCGAAGAGGATCTGGCCCTGCTCTCCGGCAAGACGCATGCCGTCCGCACCTATACCGTGCAGGCCACGCTGTCGGAGATTCCCCGGTTGGCCCGCAAATATGGCATCAATGTCATGGTTGGCGCCTGGGTAGACAATACCGACGAAGAGAAAAATGAGACCGAAATCGACAAGTTGATCGAGGTGGTCAACAACAACTGGCGCAATGTGGTGCGGGTGATCATCGGCAACGAAACGTTGTTGCACAATCAACGGACCATCGAACAGTTGATCGGCCATTTGGATCGGGTGCGCGCCTCGGTCAGCACACCGGTCAGCACCGCCGAACCGTGGCATATCTGGTTGAAATATCCAGAACTGGTGGAGCATTGCGACTTTATCACCGTGCATATGCTGCCCTACTGGGAGGGGATCAAGCAGGAGGAGGCTGTTGACTATATCGTTGGTCGCATGAACCAGATCAAGGCGGCCTATCCCGACAAGCCGATCATCATCGGCGAGGTCGGCTGGCCCAGTGCTGGACGGACGCGCATCGATGCCAAAGTTGGCATGGTGGAGCAGGCCACCTTCCTGCGCCGCTTCCTGGTCCGAGCCATCCAGGAAAAGTATGTCTACTACGTCATCGAAGCCTTTGACCAACCGTGGAAAACCAAATCGTTGGAACGGGGTGTGGGGGCTTATTGGGGGGTTTACGACGCCAACCGCAAGCCAAAGTTTCCTTTCGATGCCCCCATTGTGGGCATTCCGCAATGGTATGTGTTGGCGGCTGCTTCCCTGCTGGTGGGCATGGTGGTGATCACCCTGCTTTTTTTGGACAGCCACACCCTGCGTCGACGTGGCCGTTTTTTTCTGGCTGCTCTGGCCTATGCGGTCGCCTCTTTGGCGGTATGGGTGGTCTACAACTACAGCCAGCAGTATCTCAGCAGCAGCGCCATGGTGGTGGGTATTCTGCTGGGCTTGGGCATGATTGGGGTGATTGTGGTCTTTTTTGCCGAGGCGCACGAGTGGGCTGAAGCCGTCTGGGTCAACGCCCGTCGCCGTGCTCTCGACCCGCCCGACAAACCGGACGACAGCCATCTGCCCTGGGTTTCCGTACATGTCCCTGCCTATAACGAACCGCCGGACATGATGATCGCCACCCTCAACGCCCTGGCCAAACTGGATTATCCCTATTTCGAGGTGATTGTCATCGACAACAACACCAAGGATCCTGCTGTTTGGGAGCCGGTGCGCGACCACTGTCAAAAGCTGGGGGATCGCTTCCGTTTTTTCCATGAAGATCCTTTGGCGGGTTTCAAGGCTGGGGCCTTGAACTTTGCCCTGCGCCATACTGACGCCCGCGCCGAAATTGTTGCCGTCATCGACAGTGACTATCTGGTTGATCCCCGTTGGCTGCGCGACTTGACCCCTCCTTTCCAGAAACCGGATGTGGCCATCGTGCAGGCTCCGCAGGATTATTCCGACCAGAATGAGAGCCTTTTTAAGTCCATGTGTTATGCCGAGTATCGCGGATTTTTCTATATCGGCATGATTACCCGCAACGAACGCAACGCCATCATCCAGCATGGCACCATGACCATGGTACGGCGCAGCACTCTGGTGGAGGGGGGTGGTTGGGCAGAATGGTGCATCACGGAAGATGCCGAGTTGGGGTTGCGCATCTTTGAGCGGGGCTATCAGGCGCTTTACGTGCCGCGCAGTTATGGCGAGGGGGTGATGCCTGACACCTTTGTGGACTTCAAAAAACAGCGTTTCCGCTGGGCCTATGGGGCGGTGCGCATTCTGCGCGCCCATGTAGGTGAACTTTTGGGTTGGCGTCCTTCACACTTGACCTGGGGCCAGCGCTATCATTTTCTGGCCGGTTGGATCCCCTGGCTGGCGGATGGTTTCAATTTGGTGTTCAACCTGTTTGCTCTTTTCTGGTCCGCCGGGATGATGCTTGCACCTTTACATGTGGACTCCCCCTCCATGGTTTTCAGTGCCTTGCCGTTGGCTTTGTTTGCCTTCAAGCTGCTGAAACATTTTTATCTTTATGCGGCCAACGTCGGCATCAGCTTTGGCAATTCTGTTGCGGCAGCCATTGCTGGTCTGTCTCTTTCGCATACCATTTCGCTGGCCATTATCGATGGCTTTTTTGGCAAGGATAAGCCTTTTTTCCGCACCCCGAAAATGGCCGACAGCCACCGTTTTTGGCGCGCCCTTGCGACTGCCCGTGATGAAACCATGCTGATGTTGGCTTTCTGGATTGCCGCCTGGGGGGTTTATATTCATGTTGGTTTTGATTTTGTCGATACCCGCGTTTGGGTCAATGTTTTGATTGTCCAATCCATTCCCTACGCCGTCACCCTGTTGATGGCCGCCATCAGCGGTCTACCCAACCGCAAACCGGCAACAGAGAGCGCCGTTGTCTCGTCCACCACCATCGAGGAGCAGACGGCACCAGAAAAAAGTGAGATCGGGGCGCCAACCACACGAGAATGACGACTCTGCTACTCTGATTTGCGGTCACAATTTGCACCATAAACGGGTTACATTGGCATCCATGTCTACCATTGCTCTTTTTTTTGTTCACTCGCTGCTGCTGGTCTGCCTGCCCTATCTGCTTTGGCGTCTGCTCAAGTTGCGCAACTGGGTGCCTTTGGTTGTGGTGCAGATCCTGGTCGGCATCATGCTGGGCCCTGCTGTTTTGGGGCGGATTGCCCCTGCTTTTTGGCCGTCTTTGTTTACTGCCGAATCCTTGACCACTCTTTCCGGTATTTCCTGGTTGGCGGGCGTGATGTTTGCCTTTCTGACTGGTCTGCATCTGCAACCGGCTGAGTTCAGGGGGTTGGGTCGTTCCTTTACTGTGGTGAGCATTTCCAGCATCTTTACCCCCACGCTGTTGGGTGTGCTGGCCGGATGGCTGATTGCTGCTGTTCACCCCGAGGCAATGGGCACGGCGGCTTCGGGTTTACAGTTTGCTGCGGCCATTGGTGTGTGTATTGGGGTTACTGCTCTGCCTGTGCTGGGTGCCATCCTGCGCGAAAGCGGTTTGATCAACCATCGCATTGGACGCCTCTCCCTGGGCATTGCCGCCATCAACGATGCCACGCTCTGGGTCATGCTTGCTTTTCTGCTTGTGGGCCTGCCCAACCGTCCCACGGCTGCCATCCATGGTTTCTGGCTGGCTCTGGTCGCCATCGTCTATTTGTTATTGATGTTTTTTCCTATTCGCCTGCAGTTGCGCCACCGTATTGGCGCTGAGGAGTCGCTCTCGGAAAGTGGTCTGATTTTGGTCTGTGCGACCATTTTCAGTTCTGCTCTGATTGCCGAATGGTGTGGTCTGCATGCCATACTGGGTGGTTTTGTCGCGGGTTCGATCATGCCTCGCCGGGCTGCGCAGGCTATTGCTGCCCAATTGGAGCCGATCACGGTGATGATTCTGTTGCCATTTTTCTTTACCCGTACCGGTTTGACAACCTATTTTGATCTTTTTTCCAGTGGATTGTTTGACATTTTTCTGATTGCGACCGTGACATCTGTGATCGGTAAATTTCTTGGCACTGCTCTGCCCGCCCACTGGATGGGGGAAGGTTGGCCGGTGGCCTGTGCTCTGGGCACCCTGATGCAGACCAAAGGGATGATGGAGGTGGTTGTGTTGACGGTTTTGCTGGAGGCGCAGGTGCTTTCGGCGACCTGTTTTTCTGGTCTGCTCTTTATGGCCATTGCCACCACCATCTTTACTGCCCCCACCCTGCGTTTGACCTGCCATTTGACCTCTTTGCCCTGTCCCAGCAAGGCCAACGGTCAAAATTCATAGTTGTTCAGACACCAGTTACCCCTCTCCTTACCCTAAAACAATTGCGGGGTGCAGGGGCGGTCACCGCCCCTGCACCCCGCAGAAGTTTAACCGATAGACATCTTCTTCTATCTCCATCCCTCTTAACCACTCAGGAGCGCGCTGTGCCACTCTTTCGCTACACGGCCCGATCCCAACAACAACGCCTCTCCGGCACCTTGCAGGGCACCGATAGCCGCGCCGTGGCCAACCACCTGCTCAACAACGGCCTCGAACCCCTGACCATCGAACCTTGTGACCACACCCCCTCCAAACCCTGGTCCCTCTTTTCCCCCTCACCCAACCCGGACGAACTGATGCTCTTCGCCCGCCAGTTGGCCGCCCTCCTCCAGGCCGGCGTCCCAATCATCCGTGCCCTGCAAACCCTCCGCGAACACGCCCACCGTTCCCACCTGCAACACGCCCTGGATGGGGTGATCGACTCCTTGCAGGCCGGTCGAGACCTGGCCAGCGCCCTGGCCAACCATCCACACATCTTTGGCTCGGTCATGCCCCGACTGGTGCGGGCCGGAGAACAAACCGGTCGCCTCGACAACGCCTTTTTGCAGGTCCACGCCTACCTGCAGATGGATCGGGACATCAAACGACGCTTGCGCAGCGCCCTGCGCTACCCCACACTGGTGCTGTTGACCGCCCTGCTGGCCCTGCTGGTGGTCAACGCTTTTGTCATCCCCGCCTTTGCCAACCTCTTTGGCCGCTTTGGCGCCGAATTACCCCTGCTGACCCGGATCCTGATCGCCTCCTCGCACTTTCTCCTGCAACATGGTCCCTGGCTGTTGCCAGTCGGCACCCTCGGCCTGCTGCTTCTGCCTGCCGCACTGCGCACGCCCACCGGACGGCGCTGGTGGGATCGACAAAAATTATACCTGCCGCTGGTGGGCAGCGTGATTCAACGCACCATGCTGGCCCGCCTGACCCGTACCTTCGCCATGGCACACCGTTCCGGCCTGACCATCGCACAAACCCTGGACATGCTGGAAGAAACGTTGGATAACCATTATATGGTTCAACAACTCACCATTATGCGGGAAAGCGTGCAAAGAGGAGAATCCTTGACCCAGGCAGCCCACCACAGTCAACTGTTTCCCGCCATGGTGCTGCAGATGGTGGCCGTGGGGGAACAGTCCGGTCAACTCGATGAACTGCTGCAGGAGGTGGCCCTCTTCTATGAACGTGAGGTGGAGTACGAAATGGCAGCCCTGAGCAGCCTGCTGGAACCAGTCTTAATCGCGATTGTCGCCGTCGTTGTCCTGATCCTGGCCCTGGGCGTTTTTTTGCCCATGTGGAATCTGGGATCGGTCGCCCTGGGAAGGAGATGATGGATTTGATAGCCAACCACTTGACGACCTCCCCCCGTGAGGCCCGCCATCAGCAGGGCTTCACGCTGATTGAATTGATCATGGTGCTGCTGTTGCTGGGCATTCTGGCTGCGGTGGCCGCGCCAAAATTTATCGACCTGACCGACGAGGCAGAGGTGGCCGCCGCCAACGGTGTCTACGCCGCCGCCCAATCGGCAGCAGCCATCAACTTTGCCGCCAACCGGGCAGGCAAAAGCCTGACCCAAATCTCCTCTGGCGCCACCCTGGCCGATGCGCTCGACGGTGGCGCCCCAGATGGCTGGTCTGCCTCCGGTAGCACGTTGACCCATACAGGCAGCAACAATACCAACTATACCATCACCGTCAGTAGCGCCGAGTCCACCTCCGCCAAAGCGCAACTGACCCGCAACTGGTAGACTGGCACCAATCATGCCACAAGCGGGACTCACCCTGCTGGAACTGCTCCTGACCCTGTTGTTGCTGGCCATCGTGCTGGTTGTGGCCGCACCACAATGGCCCAACAGCCTGCTGCTCGCCGCCCAGGCAGAACAACTGGCCCAGGATCTGCGCTACACCCAGGCTCTGGCCATGCAGCGCCAACAAACGCATACCATCCAATGGTCAACCCTGCAACGCTACACCATTCGCGATGCCACCAACCAACCGATCACTGCACAACCCCCCGAACTGGCCTACGGGGTGACAGCCGAACCTTTCACCTGCTCCTTTGCCGCCACAACCGGCCAACCCAACGCCGCCAGCCGGATTCCGTTGCACCTGGGCAACGAAACACGCACCCTGCAGGTCAACGCCTTGACCGGATTGGTAACCCTGCAACCATGAACGACTCCGCCTCCTGCCAGGGCAGCTCCCTGCTGGAGCTGTTGATCTGGATCACACTGATCGCACTGGCCGCAGCAGGCATGGTGCCCCTCTTCACCCAGGTACTCAGCCAGTTGCATACCCCCACACAAGGGATGCAGGCCCATTTCCTCGCCCAGGCAGTCATCGAACAGATGAACAGCATCGATGCCACAGAAGGAGATTTAACCCGCTTGCCCTCCGGTACCTGCCTGCAGCCAGACGACAGCACCCCATGGGCGGATCCCGCACAACCGTTCTCGTGCCAGATCACCCTGCTGGCCGCCGCCCCACAAGGGGCGCAAAATAGCATGGAATGCACCCAACAACCCTGGACAGCAGAGTATCACTACCTATGCGCCATCGTGACCATCCAGCACCGTGCCAGCCAACAACCCCTGGCCCAACTCAGGGCACTCTACGCCAAAGCGGCGCCACATTGATCGAGCTGATCATGACCATGCTCCTGCTGGGCATCGTGCTGGGCGTGGCCACCCCCATGCTCTCCATGCTGCTGGAAGGCTATCTGCTGGCCAAAGCCAGTGCCAGCGCCAGCAGTGCCGCCACCCTGGCCCTGCAGCGCATGGTCGGCGAACTGCACAGCGCCGACCCCACCAGCCTGCAACTGGGCAGCAACCAGATCTCCTTTCAAAACAACAGCGGCACCACCACCCTCGCCCAGACAAACGACAATGATCCCCGCATCATGCTCACCCAACAGGGCGACAGCCAACCCTTGCTCGATGTGGCCCAAAACAACTCATTGCGCTTTACCCGTCTGACCCCCACCCTCCTGGCCATCTCCTTTACCGTCACCATCCCCCTGGCCCAAGGCTCCCCCCTGTTGCAACCCTTCACAACCGCCGTCCATCTCTCTGGACCATAGGACAAATGAGCACGCCCACAAGACCCGCGCAGCAGGGCACCATTACCCTCCTGGCCATCCTGATTTTATTGCTGGTCGCCGTGTTGGCAGGCAGTATGGGCTGGCTGCACCTGCGCAGCCAGGATATTGCCGACGAATGGTTGAATCGACCGGGATTTGTACAACGCTCACTGGATAAACTGCTGGAGGTGGGCAAAAGAGAGGCTTACCAACGCTTCAATCAACAATGCGCCCAGCCAACACCCAGCCAATTTACCCTGAACATCGCCGGTTGGGGCACGGTCTCCGTCTCCTATCTGCCCCGCGACGGCAACGACAACTATCCCGTCACCCTGCAGGGCAGCCAAACAGGCAGCAGCCGCACCATCCAGTGCGTCAACCCCTGCCGCAATCAAAACACACCAGAAAACGAGGCCACAACAGGTGCGGGCCTGCTCACCGGCTGTGTGGTACTATGACATCTGCAAAGCGCTCTCTTCCTCCTGCCCTGCAGCAGCTTCATCCGACTCTTTGGTGTCAATGGCAAGCGCATCCCCCTCCTCGCGCACCGTCACCGCCCCCCCATTGCGCAACAGACCAAACAACAGTTCATCCGCCAACGGTTGACGAATCTTCTCCTTGATCAAACGATCCATGGGCCGCGCCCCATTTTTGCGGTCATAGCCCTGTTGGGCCAACCAGTTGCGGGCACTCTCCTCCACCTGCAGACTGACCCGCTTTTTCTCCAGATCCACCTCCAGGGCAATGAGAAATTTATCCACCACCCGCAAAATGGTCTGCCGTTCCAGAGGCGCAAAAGGCACAATGGCATCCAGACGGTTGCGAAATTCCGGGGCGAAAAGACGCCGAATCTCCTTCATCTCATCCCCCTGATGGCTTTGCGTCACAAAGCCGACCGAAGAACGCTCCACCTCCTGCGCACCGGCATTGGTGGTCATGATCAAGATAATATGGCGAAAATTGGCCTTGCGACCATTGTTATCGGTCAAAAAGCCGTGATCCATCACCTGCAGCAACAGGTTGAAGAGATCTGGATGGGCCTTTTCCACCTCATCCAGCAACAGCACAGCATGCGGATGCTTGGTCACCGCCTCGGTCAACAAACCAGCCTGATCAAACCCCACATAACCAGGTGGAGCACCAATCAAACGCGAAACAGTGTGGGACTCCATGTATTCGCTCATGTCAAAGCGCAACAACTCCACCCCCAGCGCTCTGGCCAACAATCGAGCCAACTCGGTCTTGCCCACCCCGGTCGGCCCAGAGAGCAGAAAACAGCCCACCGGCTTTTCCGGGTGACCCAAACCGGCTCTGGAAAGTCGAATGGCACGGCACACCCGATCTACGGCCTCATCCTGCCCAAACAGGGAGAGCCGCAGGTTGCTCTGCAGATTTTCCAGAATGGTGCGGTCATCATGGGAGACGGAATGGGAAGGAATGCGGGCCATGCGGGCGACAATGGTCTCAATCTCCTGCACATCGATCCAGGTTTTACGCTGTTCCACAGGCAGCAGTTGCATGGCCGCCCCCGCCTCATCCATGACATCGATGGCAGAATCTGGATGCTTGCGGTCGGTAATATGGCGGGCCGACAACTCGGCAGCACTCTGGATGGCATCCAGCGTGTACTGGATGCCATGGTGCGCCTCGTACCGGACTTTCAAGCCCTTCAGAATCTCTACCGTATCGGCCAGGGAGGGTTCCAGAATGTCGATTTTCTGGAACCGGCGCGACAGGGCCTTATCCTTTTCGAAGGTGCCCCGAAACTCCTCGTAAGTGGTCGAACCGATGCACCGCAACTGGCCACTGGCCAAAAGCGGTTTAAGCAGGTTGGAGGCATCCATCGTGCCACCACTGGTGGCCCCGGCTCCGATCACCGTATGGATCTCATCGATGAACAAAATGGCCCCAGGACGCTCTTTCAACGCCTTGAGCACGTTTTTGAGACGGGCCTCGAAATCCCCACGAAATTTGGTGCCCGCCAGCAGTGCCCCCATATCCAAGGAGTAGACCACACTCTCACGCAACAGTTCGGGCACCTCGCCGGCGACGATTTTCAAGGCCACCCCTTCGGCCAGATGGGTCTTGCCCACCCCGGCCTCGCCGACAAAAAGCGGATTGTTCTTGCGACGGCGACAAAGCACCTGAAACGTCCGTTGAATCTCCTCATCGCGGCCAATTAGCGGATCGATGGCCCCCCGGCGCACCTCTTCGTTCAGGTCCAGCGTATACAGCGCCAAAGGATCCTTGCTGGGCTCTGGCGTGCGGTTGGCCTCAGTGCTGGGGGCTGGCTCTTCGGTACGCGTACTCTCCGGGTCGGAGGGCATGCCATGCGCAATGACCGTCTGCACATCCAGACGACTGACATTCTGCCGCCCCAGAAAAAAAACAGCATGCGACTCTTTCTCGCCAAAAATGGCGGCCAGGACATGGGCCCCCGTCACCACATTTTTGCCCGCCGCCTGCACCTGATAGGCAGCGCGCTGAATCACCCGCTGAAACCCAATGGTCGGGGTCACCTCCGTCGGACTAACACCACGCTCCAAGGCCGGGACATGGACACTCAAATGTCCCTCCAGATCATTGGCCAGAACGCCTGTATCACAGTCACAGTGCAACAAAACCGCCGTGGCCTCCGGATTTTCCAACAGCGCCAGCAGCAGATGCTCTACCGTGGCATATTGATGCCGACGCAACTGGGCGCTGCGAATGGCCTTGTTCAGAGTCAACTCCAGGTGTCTACTGATCATTGGCAAACTCTCTCAATTTTTCTCCATCCGGCAAGAAAGCGGATGTGCGTGGTCGCGGGCATAACGATTGACCTGCATTACCTTGGTCTCGGCAATATCCCTCGGATACATGCCACAGAGTCCACTGCCGTGATGATGCACACTCAACATGATCCGCACTGCATCTTCCAACGTTTTTTGGAAAAATTTCATGATCAACTCCACGACAAAATCCATGGGCGTAAAATCATCATTCAGCAGCAGCACCTTGTACAAGGGGGGCTCCTGCCGTGCCAATTCGCTTGCGTGCAGCAGGTCGGTTTCATACAACGGATCGTGTTCTTGTTTGGACATCGCAGACAGTTGACTCACAGGTAAGTTTCTGGGCAGACAAGCCGGATCAGACAGACCGGATTTACCATTTTTTAATCTAGCATGATTCAAAGCGGCAGGAAAAGCGCTTTGTCTGTTTTTTCTCGACGACGGATCGATTACACCAGGATGGCGGCGGAAAAGTGGCGCACCTGGGGAGGGGCAGCCCCCTGCCATGCCAGAGCAGCCCGGTACCCTGTTGGTGCCGGCAGATCCAGCACGTGGAGTGGGTGATGCAGCAGTGCTGGACGCTGCAACAGCGTGGCCGGCTGTTCGGGATCCACCGATACGGCAAAGCGATGGCAATCCTGGGCAATGCTCCCACCCCAGCATTTGATACAGGCCTCCTTGCGCACCCAGCAAGCCAAAAACGCCTCATGAACCGCACTGGAAGAGAGAGCAGAAAGGGCCGCACACTCATGGGGATGAAAAAAACGACAGGCCAGACGCACCCTCTGTTCTGGCGGCGCCGGGCGCAACCGTTCCAGGTCAATTCCCACCGCGCACGCCTGAGCAAGCGCAATCCACAACCAGGAACCAGAATGGGTCAGGGTGAACGTGAGATGGGAAAAGGGTGCCGCCAGAAAAGGTTTCCCGCGTTCGCTGCGTCGGAGCGGCAATTGCGCCGCTGCCGAGGCGGTATAACGCCCCAACAAGGCCCGCAAACTGCCGCGCACATACAGGTAGTGGCGGCGCCGTTCCACCTGAGAGATGGCCGCCGCCTGGCTCTGCTCCTCTGCCGTCAACAACGCCCAGCACGCCTCCACCTCGGCAGGCAATGGGTCAAGCGGCCATTGCCAGACATGGACCTCATCCGGCGGCAAGGCAGCGCTCATTCTGGTACGCTCCCCGCCATGAACAACTGTCGGGCCGAAGCCCAACGCACGCCTGGGAAAGCCTGACTGGCCACAAACAGCGCCTCCAGCACCTGCCATCCCCAACGATCCATCACCCGATGGTGGGTCAAAATGCCCAACGGTTCTGTCACATCCAACTCCCCCAAACGCCGCTGGCGCAATTTGCTGACCAGACGCTCGACCAACCACCCCCCCGACAACGATTGCGGCGGAGACAAAGACCAATCGATCAGATCCATGTGCGCATTGTATCGTTTAAGCCCCGCCGCCACGCGGTCAGCGGCCGCCAGTGGTCCATACTGGGAGATGCCCACAAAACCGGCCTGGGCCAACAAAGGCAAGCGCTCCTCTGGATAATTGTTCCAGGGTGGCACAAAAACCGGCAACAGACGCTCCCCCAGCAACGTTTGCAGACGGACCCAGCCCGCTGCCAAGTCGGCGCTGACCTGGGCCTCCGTGCGGGCCGAGCCAAATTCAGACTGACTTTTACCGGGGGACTGATGGTTGGCATGGGAAAAACCATGTTGACAAAATTGCAGGTGGTTGCAGCCTGCACCCGCCTGCACCACCTTCTCGCAGAGGGTGGCGGGAATCACCGCCAACAGCACAGGCAGCGCATAACGTTCCGCCAACTGTTGCAGGTGCCAATAATTGGCCGATAACGCCGTCAAATCATCATCCCGCCACCATAACGTGCAGGACAAACCAGCCTCTTGCCAGCGCAACCACTCTTCGTGCAGGGGGGCAAAAAGCAACTGCGGATCGACTGGCGCCAGAGAAACGGCGGTCAACGTGGCAAGCGAGACATCGGCCAGGCGCCACACCCCCAGAAAGCCCCCCTCCTCGACCTGGCCATCCGGCAGCAACTGCAACGGCGCTGGCAAGGAAAACGGCGGTCGGGTCAAATCCAGGCGGCGCCACTGCCCAGTGGCACTCTCCCGATTGTCAGCCCCCGGATAGGTGGTGGCCAACAGATAGCGGGATTCGCTCTTTTTGCATTGCAGCAGCACCTCCCTGGCCTGGGCCAGCGCAAGCCATGGCATGACCTGACGACACAGCACAGCATCCATGCGCGGCAAAGGATCCCGGCACAGGTCGGCTATCTTGAAATAACGCTGCGGATGGTGGGCAAAAAGCAATTGATTGTTGTGGATCAACTCCGGCACCACATCCACCCCCAGGTAGAGATCCCACAGCGCATCCTCCAGCCAGGCAAGCCAGTTACCATCGCCACACCCGGCATCCACCAGGGTACGAATGGCCAATTGCGGCAACCAGTGCTGCAGACTGCGCCGCAACTGCTCGGTCTTGCGCCACAGAGCGTACCGTCCAGATCGACTTTCCACGCTGCCCCAGTCGCCCGACAGATAGATATCGCGAAAAATTTTCCTGCACGCAGCCTGCTCCTGGCTCTGCCGCTGTGGCACGGGAAAACGACCATCCAGAGCCCGCACCCCCAAACGACGCCGGACAAAATCCACGTCGGCAAACTGCTCATATTCGGCCAGTGTGCGTTCCACCCCCAAGGCGTAACTGTCCAACGCCTGCAACACCTCTGGATCGTCGCTTTCGGCCATGCCAAGCAGATGCAAGCGCCTTCTCTGGGACAACTGCTGCAGGCGCAACCACTCCTCTGGATGATCATCCCAATGGCGCACCCGCTCCTGCAAACCATAATTGTGGTACAGGATAATCCGGTTCGGCACAAAGATATCATACCCGTGGGTCCACAAACGGACCGCCAGGGTCAACTCTTCACCATAAAAATACAAGAAAGGATCATACGGTACCTCACGCACCATACGGCCCGCAGCAAAGAGGAAGGCGGCAGACAGAAAAGGACTGGGTCGGGGCGAGGGCAGGTGCAAGGCCGGATCCAGTGTGCCCGAACGTTGTACCAGGTTGCCATCGCTTTTAAAGCGCTCGGCACGGATAAAGGTCAAACCGGTGGCTACCCGCTCATCGGGTGGATGGTAGGGCGGCGGCAACGTGGACAACACCGGCTTGGCCGCCGGAGCACTCTCCCAGAGGGACAACAGCTGTTCATCCCAACCCACTACAAAGCGGGTATGGCTGTCGATCTGCAGATAAAAATCCTCACCCCGATAAAGATGGCTCTGGATCCAATGGCGGGCCCAGCACGGCCCGCGACTCTGGGCAGCAGGCAGCACCTGCCCCCGCACTTGATCCGTGCAACAGGGCACCTCCGTATACAGCGCCCCATCCTGCTCTGGATCAACCTGCCAGAGCACGCCCACTGCCAAGCGCTCCGGGTGGGCCGCCTTGGCAAAAAGATCCGCTAAAGTGTCCCGACACTCCCGATCCCGATAGCTGGCAATCGAAACAAAAATGGTGGCGGTTTGTGCTGTCATAACACCCCTTTTTACATGCTTGAAAAGACAACCCAATCGCTGCCCCTGCCCGACCCGAACAGATGCAAGCCGCTTGCACAAATTGCCCCACCCAGGGAGGTTTTAAGAAAAATTTTTACAAACGCTTGACAAGCTGTACCCGTCTTGGGTAATCTGCGCTTCGTCTTTGAGCCTAGGTGGCGGAACTGGTAGACGCGCTAGATTCAGGTTCTAGTGTTCGAAAGGACATGGGAGTTCGACTCTCCCCTTGGGCACCAAGCAAAAAAGGATTTGACTCTCCAGGTCAAGTCCTTTTTTGTTTTCCGGCACCACCCTCTCCCAACCGCCAGCCCTCCTTAACGCGCCTGACAAACCGGACAAAAACAGCTGGACCGCCCCCCCAGGCGCAACGCCTGAATCAACGCCCCGCACTGGTGGCAGGGTTCACCCTGTCGCCCATACACATGCAAGAGGGTCTGAAAAAATCCGTGCGTTCCGTCCACATGTCGATAATCACGAACCGTTGTCCCGCCTTGCCGAATCGCCTCCGTTAACACCTCGCGAATCACCACCACCAGACGATGGCACTGCTCCAGCGTCAAGGAAGCAACCGGCAGCAGAGGGTGCAAACCCACCCGAAACAAGACCTCCGCTGCATAGATATTCCCCACCCCCACGACTACCCGATTATCCATCAACCACACCTTGACGGCAACCCGCTTGCCCTGCGCCTGCCGCCACAGCGTTTCGCCCTGCAACGCCTCCGTCAACGGCTCTGGCCCCAAAGTGGCCAGCAAAGGATGGCGCAATGGCTCCTCTCCGCCCCAAAGCCAAGCGCCAAAACGGCGCGCATCCACATAGCGCAAAGAGTCTCCACGGTCAAAATGGAGCAAGAGATGTTCGTGTTTGCTGCTCTCTGCACTGCTCTCCGCCACAAACAGGCGCCCTGTCATACCCAGATGGATGATCACCGTTCCGCTGGATAGCTGCAGCAGGATGTATTTACCCCGGCGCCCGACACCCAGAACCGTTGCCCCAGACAGACGCTCCTGCAACAACGCAACCGCTACCGGCCAACGCAAGGCAGCATTGCGCACCACCACCTGCCGGATCTGGGCCCCCATCAACAAGGGCGCCAAACCACGACACACCGTCTCCACTTCCGGCAACTCAGGCATTGCCCCTTTCTCCTCCTGTCAAACACGACTGCGCTGCCCATATCAAGACAGGCAAAGCCATCCAGACTGGTACATGGCGATAACTTGCTAATTGACAGGAACTGTATCATTCTTATCGGATCATCAACAGGCATATCACAGAAAATCCAGGACTGAACAAAGGAGTACCAGCACAATGAGCCTCGTCCACATATTGCAGAAGACTCACCTCTTTTCAGGTATCGAGAAGGAGCTGTTACAAGAGTTGGAGCCGTTTACGCACCACGTGGTGCTCAATCCTGGATACAACGAAGCCCTCTTGGTGGTCTCTGCCGATGACAGCTCTGCCCCGGATCTCTATCTTGTTCTGGACGGTAAATTGACCTTGGAACGGGACGGTTCCGGCGCTGGGCTGGCCATGTCCGCCCCCGTCACATCCCTGGAGGAAGAGCTCTTTGGCGAAATTTCCTGGCTATTGAAACGCCCCCGCATCTCCGATGTTTTTACCCACTCCCGCGCCGCCATGCTACGCATCGAGGGGGGCCGTTTTGCCGAGTGGTTAAGCAATAACCCCAACTGTGCCGCACACATCTGGCACCGCATCGCCGAAGCCTTGGCCAAACGCCTCGTACAAACCTTTGCAGAAAACCAATCCCACAAGGAGATGCTGAAACTGATGCAATTTTAGACCCACAGCGACTGAGCACCTGCACCTCTTTTTTTGTTGACACAGGACAAAATCAGGGTAAAATTTTTTGGTTTTCCGTCCAATTTACCAGGAGATGTTGTCCATGAGATCAGAATTTCACACCAAGTTGCACTCTAAACTGGTCGATGTTGGGGAACCTGCTTTCAACATGGCGCACGAGAAGCTGCTCGATATGGTGATCAGTGCCGATGTGATCCTGGGAAATGCGGTGGCGGGTAATCGATCCTTGGCCACCGAAGAGTGGAACAATCTCTCCAATATTTTTGATGAACTGATCGCCTATGCCAAGATCCACTTCTTCGAAGAGATGGAACACCTGCGCGCCCACGGTTATCCTGAGGTGGAGCAACATCAGGTTGATCATGATGCCATCGTCGAAGAACTGAATCATTTCCAGCGCAAGGTGATGGAAAATGATGATGCCAACATCAACGACATCCGCAAGTGGCTTTTGGCTTGGCTGCTGAATCATGTCAACTATAAAGATTTTTCCTACGCACAATACTTTGCTGACAAGAAAAAATAGCCATCTGACCACCGCCACCCATTGGGTCCAGGAGCCACGGATACCGTTTCCTCTGCGGCGCAACAGTCGGAGTCCGCGCTCACCAAGCCAGTCGGAGCCAGTCGATGGAGCATGCCACGCCGTATGATAAAGTGCCTTACACCAACAATGCCCATCCGCAGACGCATATTGCCCATCTGTACACCTTGGGACGCATTTTTGGTCTGACTCCACCCGACTTCCGCCACTGCAAGGTGTTAGAGTTGGGGTGTGGTCGCGGTGGCAACCTGCTGCCCATGGCCTGGAACTATCCCGACAGCCAATTTTTTGGCATTGACCTTTCGCAAGTCCAGATCGACGATGCACAACGGGACGCCAGCGCGCTGCAGTTGTCCAACCTGCACTTTGCCAAGCAGTCCATTCTGGCATTTGATGGCACACATGGTCCGTTTGATTATATTTTGTGTCATGGTGTTTACTCCTGGGTTCCAGAGGTGGTACAAGAGGCAATTTTTCGCATTATCCAGGCACATCTCTCCCCAAACGGTATTGCCCTGATCTCCTATAATACGTTACCCGGATGGTATTTTGTGCGCGCCTTGCGCGACATGATGATCTATCAGGAAACGCTGTTCCCCGAATCCAATGATCGTTCTGGACAAGCCCGCCTGCTGCTCTCGTTTCTGAAGGAGCATGCCCAGGACCAGAACATGCGCGAGTTTGCCGCCAGAGAGGCGCAAATTTTGACCGACCGACCGGATAATTATCT
>PDZU01000054.1 GCA_002753095.1 Magnetococcales bacterium | reverse complement strand
CAGGGGCGATGATCGCCCCTGGACCCCGCAAAAATTTTTAAAGATTTCAAAACTTTGAAGCTTACTGGATCCGCATATCCTCACGCTGCGCAGCACCAGGCAACAAACTGCGCAAGTGATGGCCGGTCCAAGAGTCGGGATGGGCAGCGCAGGCTTCCGGGGTACCGGTCATGACAATACGTCCGCCATTGATACCCCCTTCCGGTCCCAGATCGATGATCCAGTCGGCGGTTTTGATCACATCCAGATTGTGCTCGATCACCACCAGCGTATTGCCCGCATCCACCAGACGCTGCAACACCTCCAGCAATTTACGAATATCCTCAAAATGGAGCCCGGTGGTGGGCTCGTCGAGAATATACAGGGTGCGACCGGTGGCCCGCTTGGCCAACTCGCGGGCAATTTTGACCCGTTGTGCCTCGCCGCCAGAGAGGGTGGTGGCCGCTTGCCCCAAACGAATGTAGCCCAAACCCACCTCCACCAGGGTGGTCAACTTGCCCTGTATGCTCGGAATGGCCTGGAAAAAGAGTATCGCCTCGTCGACCGTCATATGCAGAATTTCGGCAATGGTTTTGCCCTTGTAGCGCACCTCCAAGGTTTCCCGATTGTAACGGCTGCCGTGACAGACATCGCACTCGACAAAGATGTCTGGCAAAAAGTGCATTTCAATCTTGACCAGTCCATCGCCGGCGCAGGCTTCACAGCGCCCGCCCTTGACGTTAAAACTGAACCGTCCCGCCGTATAGCCACGGGCCACGGCCTCCGGTACCGCCGCCATCAACTCGCGGATCGGCGTGAACAGACCGGTATAGGTGGCCGGATTGGAACGGGGTGTGCGCCCAATGGGTGACTGGTCGATATGGATCACTTTGTCCAGATGTTCCAGGCCGTTGATGCGCTGCAACCGACCGCCCGGCATGCCGGCGCTGTTATGCAGGCGCTGCTGCAGAGCGGGCAGCAAGGTGTCCAGAATCAAACTGGATTTGCCGGAACCAGAGACACCGGTGACACAGGTAAATAGTCCCAGCGGAATATCCACATCGATGGCACGCAGATTGTGGGTGCTGACCTGTTGCAGTTGCAATTGTGCTTCGCTCTGCACGGGGCGCCGTTGCGTGGGCACATGGATGGCCCGTTGGCCACTCAGATAGTGACCGGTCAAGGAGGTTGGATGGCGGCTGATCTCTTCGGGCGTACCCAGGGCGACAATATGGCCTCCCTGTTCTCCGGCCCCTGGTCCCATGTCGACCACAAAGTCAGCCCCCCGAATGGCCTCTTCATCATGTTCGACCACCACCACCGTATTGCCCAGATCGCGCAGACGTAACAGCGTGGCAAAAAGACGCTGGTTATCGCGCTGATGCAAACCGATGCTCGGTTCATCCAGAATGTAGAGCACACCGGTCAAACCAGAGCCCACCTGGTTGGCTAGGCGAATGCGCTGGCTCTCTCCCCCGGAGAGGGTGGCGGCGGCACGGTCCAGACTGAGATAATCCAAACCGACGGCAACCAGAAAACCCAGGCGATTGTAAACCTCGCGCAGAATGCGGGCGGCAATGGCCTGTTCCCGGGCGCTGAGGGTTACCTGGGCAAAAAATTTTTCCACCTGGGTCAAGGGCCAGGAGGATAACGTGGCAATGGTTTCATTCTGAATGCGCACGTGCAACGCCTCCTTGCGCAGACGTTGTCCCTGGCAGACCGGGCAGGGTTGGGTGGAACGATAGTGGCCCAACTCCTCGCGAATCTCTTCCGAATCGGTCTCCAGGTAACGGCGTTGCAGCAGGGGCAGTACCCCCTCCCAGGCGCGCAGCGCTGAGAAGCGGCGTTTGTTGCCCTGGTACTGAAAACGAATTTTTTCCGCTCCGGCCCCATGCAGAATGATCTGTTGTGCCTCCCCGGTCAGATCCTCCCAGGGGGTATGAATGTCAAAGCCAAAATGGGCGGCAATGGCATACAGGGTTGCTTGCGCCTGTTGCGCGGTGGGTTTGGCCCAGGGCGAGACGGCCCCCTGGCGCAGCGAGAGGCGGGGATTGGGCACCACCCGCTCCGGGTCGAAGAAGGCACGGGTACCCAGTCCATCACACTCCGGGCAGGCCCCAAATGGATTATTGAAAGAAAACAGGCGTGGTTCAATCTCAGGATAGGAGATGCCACAGCGGATACAGGCATGCTGAGTGGAAAAGAGCAACTCATGTACCGGTTCGGAGACCACCTGAATGCGCACGATCTGGCCGCGACTGGCAGGGCCACTGGCTGTGCTGGTACGGCTGCCACTTCCTTTCATGGCCAGATTGTCGACGAGATTGAGCGCGGTTTCCAAGGAATCAGCCAAGCGGGATTCGATGCCCGGTTTGATGGCGATGCGGTCAACCAGTGCCTCCAGGGTATGGGGTGCCTGTTTGTCCAGGGTGGGCAGGCTCTCCAGTTCAAAGATTTCACCATCGAGAAGAATACGGGTAAAGCCTTGTTTGCGCAGGGCTTCCAGCTCTTTGCGATGTTCTCCTTTGCGTCCGCGCACAATGGGAGCCAAAATCAGCAGTCGGGTGCGTTCTGGCAGGGCCATCAAGGTATCGACCATCTGGCTGACGGTTTGGCTACTGATTGGATCGCCGCAACCGTGGCAATAGGGGTGGCCGATGCGGGCAAAGAGCAGCCGCAGATAGTCATGGATCTCGGTGACGGTGCCCACGGTGGAGCGGGGGTTGCGCCCGGTGCTTTTCTGTTCGATGGCGATGGAGGGCGACAGGCCGCTGATGGAGTCGACGTCCGGTTTGTTTTGCAGGCTCAAGAACTGCCGGGCGTAGGCGGAGAGGGATTCGACATAGCGCCGTTGTCCTTCTGCCGACAGGGTATCGAAGGCCAGCGAGGACTTGCCAGAGCCGGAAACACCGGTGATCACTGTCAGGGCATTGCGGGGCAGTTCCAGGTCGATGTTTTTCAGGTTGTGTTCGCGTGCACCACGAATGACAATATTGCGTTCGGACATGCTCTCCCGTTCCTGCCTCAGGCTGTAATGGCTTTGCCGATGGGATCATGCCCATCTTGACCTTCAATAAGGAGCATAGCATGGTTGGTTACATGACGGAACTGATATTGACGAATCGCAAGGTGCTTTGTATTGGTGGCGGTCAGGTGGCGTGGCGCAAGGTGGCTGGTTTGGCGGAGTGTGGTGCCCGGATTATGGTGGTGGCTCCGCAACTGCACCCAGAGTTGGCGCGTTGGCAGGCCGAGGGACGTTTGTTTTATCGGGCAGACTCTTTCCAGGAGGCGTTGTTGGATGAAGCGCCGCGCCCTGCTCTGGTGTTTGCTGCCACTGGGGAGGAGGGGTTGAATCGTCGCATTGCCCACCTGGCTGCCGCACGGGATTTGTGGTGCAACTCGGCGGACGATCCGGCCTGCAGTGGTTTTTTGGTTCCGGCAGTGGTGCGTCGGGGTGCGGTGACGGTGGCGGCGACCACTGGTGGTCTGTCACCGGCCTTGTCGCGTCTGCTCAAGGAGCGTTTGGACCGTCTGTTGGAGCCGGGTTGGGGGCAGGTGGCGCAGCTTTTTGGTGCCTGGCGGCAGCGGGTCAAGGTATCCCTGGTGGATGCTGCACACCGGCAACAGTTTTGGCGGCAGACCTGTCTGGCTCTGGAAGAGGAAAACCGCCTGCAACGGAGTCAGGACAATGAGTCCTGGCTGGAGGAGCGCCTGCAACGGGCCATTGACGACCAGAAAACAGGAGGTTAACACTCACACGCCCTGCAATCTTTATAAACTTCTGCGGGGTGCAGGGGCGGTCACCGCCCCTGCTGGGTGCAGGGCAAAGCCCTGCTTTGTAATGGCGCGCTTTTACCAAAGCAGATTTGGCGCAGCCAAATCTGCGCAGCGCGCCCAAATCTGTGCCCCGTAGGGGCACTCTTTGGGAGGGCGGATGCCCGACTTTCAACCGTGCGCAGCATAGGGCGTTTCTTGTTATCGACTGGCAGGTTGTCGCCATTGCAGTGTTGGATACGGTTCTCCTCCGGATTTTCTACCAAAGATCCACGTTATCTTCCGAGCCAAAGTTGGCTTCCACGATGGCGCCTTCGTTCACCAGGGTTTGGTAGAAGCGCACCTGATTGCGGCCATTTTGTTTGGCGAAATAGAGGGCTTTATCGGCTTTTTCCATCAAGGTACCGGGCATTTCGCTGGATATGATTTCGATGGCCCCCTGGCTGACGGTGACATGGTTGACCTGGGGGAAGGCGTGATTGTCCACGGTTTGCCGGAAGCGGTCCAGGGCGGCAAAGGCTTGTTCTTCGGTCAGGTTGACCAGGAGCACGACGAACTCTTCACCGCCGAAGCGGAAGACGAAGTCTTCGCCCCGGAAGGTTTGTTCCATCAGGTGGGCGAAGGTGACCAGTACTTCGTCGCCGATCAGGTGGCCGTAGGTATCATTGACCTTTTTGAAATGGTCGATGTCCAGGATGGCCAGAAAGGCTTGATTTTGCCAGACATCGTTGCCGCGTCGGGTATGTTTTTGCAGTTTTTGGTAGACGCTATCGATGATGTCATCGAAGGATTGCCGATTGCGCAGGCCGGTCAGGACATCGTGGTAGGCCAGATGGCGAATTTTTGCTTCTGCCTTGCGCAGTTGTTCTTCGCGCAGGCGGTGGTGCAGGGCCATGGCCATGGGGGTGGCGATGGCGATCAGGAAGGCTTCTTCATCGGGCAGATAGGGGTGTCCTTCTCGGAGATGGACGGTCAGCACGCCCAGCAGACGGTTATGGAAAAACAGGGGGGTACGATAGCTGTTGTGGGTCGAGAGAATGGTGCAGTGCGCCTCTTTTTGGGTGGAGGAGATAAACTGTGTCTCCTGTGTTTGCAGCACGCTGCCGCAGTAGCATTCGCCCAAGGCAACGTGGGCGCATTGGTTGAGTTGGGCTTCGGGGATATTGCGATGTCCGGCCAGAATCAACTGCTTGGCGGTTTCATCCACCAGGAAGAGGATGCCTTTATTGTGCCGGGAGAGCCAAGGGACGGCGAAAAGGATCTCCAGCATTACGTCGATTTGCCGGGTCATGCTGAGGGATTCGACGATGGTTTCCAGCAGGGCATTACGCACAATTTTTGCCGTCAACGCACGTTGGTAACATTCTTCCATGGAAGAGTCGTCACTCTGGTGACCCGGATGAGTCACTTGGGTATCCATTCCGTTGCTTTTTCGGTAAAAGGTGAAAAGTAGGAAAGCCACCCCTCATTAAATCACACGGGCGGGTGTGTGGGAAGTTAAAAAGTGTACGAGGCTGTGGCCTTTTTGCAAGATCAGGATGCGGAATGACCTGCGGCAAGTTGTCGAATCCGCTTCGTCAATTCGCAAAAACTCGTGGAGGGATTGCCGTGTGGGGTGCCTTCTTCCTCTCTTTTGTCTAGTCCTTTTTCAGCGCGTTTCAGGGCTGTCTCATATTTTTCTTTTAAAAGGGCATAATCCAACAATTTGTCACTGCTTGGATTATAGGAGGGCATTTTTGTTTTTAAATCGTGTTGCGCTTTATGGCGATCGATGGGCGCATTTTGATCCGTAAAATGGTACAAGGCCCATAGCTCAATGCAGGGGTTGGAAAAGGCAACATGGATACCGTTACTTGCAGCACGAGTGTGTGCCTGATCAACGTGGGGATGCTCATCACGATCAAAGACTGCCCAAAATTCATATACCATATTTTGGTCGCGCTTCTTATTTAACTTGTTTTTTTCTGCAACGGTCCGCGTAACGATTGTTTCTGGTGTCCCGGCAGCAGGAATGATTTTTAAATTATCAGGAAAAAACCGCTGTTCGTTGGCAAAGCTTTTCAAATACTCTGGCTCTGTTTTCAATCCCTCGCAGACGATCACCAGAGTGGTTGATTTTGGGTTCATTAGGGCTTTATTTCTTCTTAATGGGGTATCAACAGGGAATTCTCTCCGTGGCGGTACAGACATGATTTTCAGAAATCCTTTCCCAAAAGGAGACCCGGTGTACCCAGATAGGGAATACCACCGTACACGCCGCGCAGATAATCCTTTTGTATATTATCCCGACTGCGCACATGAAAATCGGTCAACGGAAAAAGACGACTTGCGCCATGGGTATCTTTTTCAGTAAACCAGATTTGATCACGATGAATGACCGGTAGCGTGAGTAAATGAGTGTCATGAGTGATGCAAATTAACTGTGCTTGATTTGGATTGGTCTCTGGACTGCCAAAGAGGGAGACAATCTTATCAACAAGAATAGGATGCAAATGCGCAGATAATTCATCAATCCACAGGGTTCCTCCCTTGTCCAATACAGCAAAAACAGCTTCAGCAAGACGTAACAAAGCCAGAGTGCCTTTACTTTCCAGGTCTGGATCAAAAAAAACAAGATTATTATTAATGTCACGATGACCTATTCTGAGTACCTTCTGTCTCACTTCTATGGTGTTACTGACATGAAGGTTTGTATCTGATGTATCTCTAATGTGGCCTGATATTTGTTCAATAATATTGTCTGAAACCTCCTTTGATACAGGCAGCTCTTCAAATTTTATCTCAGCAATTCCAATATCTCCCTCAACCAAAAAATTGACGAGACGTTGACAATATTCACCACTATCCAATTTTTCAACATTACGCAGTTGAGATATATTACTTAAACTGGTTGATCGTAACATGATACACTGATCTCTGAAATAGTTACGCACCAATGATAGTTGAGGGTGTGCATTACTGGCGGCAACTGAGATAAAGAGACTATTTTTTGAAGTAAATTCTGCAAGAGTCTGTTTTTTTCCTTTCAAGTGTGGACCAAAATAATACTCTGGTGAGTTGCTATGGTTACGGTGAAACCATACTTGCTTGCGCCCCTCAGGATAAACGTACAACCACTCTTCAAGTACACGATGATTGTTAATCTTGAATCCATAATGGTGCCGGATTCCACCAATCATTGCGTCACAATCAAAGCGCGAAGGAGAATTGACCATACCTTCATCGAGACGAAAATATTCTCGTTCTATGCCATCTTGTTCGTTCGAAGCACGATACGAATTGATAATGACATTGACAAAGATATTCCATGATTCCAGTAAATTTGTCTTCCCGGAAGCATTGGCCCCGTAGATAATGGCTATTGGTAACAGAGGATCATCCAAACCCTTGACAGGCAGGTGGTAAACAGTGTCACTCTTCAAGGTAGAAGATGCAACCATGGAAAACTGTTGATATTCCTTGTATGAATAATGATTGGACACACCAAACCGAATCAACATCGCCGCACTCATGCAGGGAGGAAAAGAAAGAGCGCTTGTGTGCGCCAATTTAGAGCGGATTTTTGACAGATTCTGCCACAATAGTCAACTGAATTGAGGTTTGCAAGGGAACCTGGGCGACAGCCTTTGAACTTTTTCTCGGTCCTCGATTTGGGCAACACGGGGCATGTCGGGCTCCGCCCTCCCAAAGCGTGCCCCTGCGGGGCACAGATTTGGGCGCGCTGCGCAGATTTGGCTGCGCCAAATCTGCTTCGGTGAAAGCGCGCCATTACATGCATGGGCTCCGCCCCTGCACCCCGCCAGGGGCGATGATCGCCCCTGGACCCCGCATTCGTTTTAGGTGCAGAACAGTTGCGAGGTGTATGTGTGCGCGCACGCGCAACAACTACTGCCCCTTGGTCGCCAACTCCGCCTCCGGCGTGGGCGGCGGTTCCGGCTCTTCCCAGTGCAGAGCGCTAATATCGTCATGAATGCCAACCGCACGCACCTTCTGGGCGCGATTGGTCCAGGCCGTGCGCTCATCCCCATCCGCTGCCCATAACAGAGCCTCGTTGGGACAGTTTTGATGCTCCTCCCAGCGGGGATGCTCCACCGAACCGGTGCGAATACCGGTCTCTTTCTGAATGGCCCGCCGTGCCCGCAAGCCCTCCTCATGACTAGCAAAGGGCGTGCCCAAAACCCGATGAATCTCCGTCCCCTGTGGCGCACGTACCGTATCACGCTGCCCCTCAAGCTTTTGCCGCTGCCACTCCGGGGCAGTCATCTGCTCAGCCTCCTGTTGCGTCGCCTTCTGCACCCGCTCCAACGTGCGGATCGTCCCTTCACGCTCCTCCTCGCTCAGATAGGCACCAGCATGGGCGTAAAACGGCCCCTCCGATACAAAGGGGTGCAAAGGTCCATGACTCGGTCTCTCCGCTGCGGCAGGCAGGGTCGCATAAAACGGTCCGCTGGCCTGAAAACCTGCCTCCTCTGCAGCGTGTCCCCCAGTCTGCGCCGCCAAAGCATCTTCCGAGGTTTTCTCCAACGCTTCCAGAGCACTGTTTGCCCCGGATCGGTCCCCCGTGCGCCAACCCTCTTCCAAAACCGGCGCCCAATGGCGGTTGCGTACCCAACCAGTCGTTACCTGCGTCCAACCGAGCATCACCCGCCGGGCATGAATCAAATCAGTGAAATCAGCAAACGGACCCACCAGCATGCGCAATACATACCGATTATCCCAGGTGCGCGCCGTCTCCAGACGGCTGTAAACACCGTGCGCCGCCAAGGTCTGCTCCATGGGACGCACACTGGCCCGATCTGGATAAATGCCCATGCAGGCATAATAAGGGCCCCAGCCCATCTTCGGCAGCGTATCATCGGGCGGGGTGAGCAAATAGGGGCCTTCATGACAGATGCGCTTCTGGTCACTCTCCTCAGGTACACGGCCATCCGCACGGGAGGCAGCAATACAATGCCCCTCCGCATCCGCAACCTGCTCCCCCTCCGCCACCGGCAAACGCCGCACAATCGACTCCGGTCGCAAACCTGACTCCGGCAACAAAGGGCGCGTCACCTCGGATACCGAGGGAATCACCGACTCAATGGCACCAGGAGTAACCGGTAGCGCCGGGGAGATCAACGCCTTGACCTCGGTTTGCGGCGAGTGCAAACCTCCCATGTTCGGAAGTGCCGCATAGTCCGTCGCAGCGCCGTGCCAGGCCGTCGGCGCAAGCGCAGCCAGCACGGATCCATTCTCACCACCCAAGGCAAAATCACCGGGAGCAGGTACACTCTGGGTGATGGTGTGGCTCGGATCGGCCAACTCAGACGCGGTGACCTTTGGTGACGCCGGCTTCTTCGCCGGACTGCGTGTGTTGGCGGAAAGAGGCGCCGCTTTGGCCTGCGTGGCATCACTGACTGTCTGCGCCAGACCAGGGCCACTCTCCGCTACAATATCCAAAGCATGTTCGGGCAACAGAGGCCAACCCATGGCAGCCCACAGGCGAATCCGTGCCAAACGGTGCTGAAAACGGCTGCGTACCAGTGTGGTCTGCAAGGTCAGAGTCTCATACTGGGTGTCCAACAACTCCAGAATGGTGCGGGTTCCGGCCAGAAAGGCATCCTGCAGACCAGCCAGCGCCTTCTGGTTGGAACGCAAAGCCTTCTCCTGAAAGCCGATGGCCAACTTCAGATTGGCCACATCCATGCGCGCTTCCTGAGCCTCGCGCAGTGCCAAATGGCGCAGACGATCCACATCCGCCACCAGACTCTCCCACTCTGCCTGGGCCTGCCGGGTGCGTGAGGTGACCATGCCACCACTGTAGATAGGAACATCCAAAGTCAGCATGGAAGACTGGTTGTCGGTATCCTCCTTGCTGGAAATTCCCGAACTGCCACCCATCTCCGTGTTCCAGGCGCGGGTCGCCGTATAGGTAAAACGCAAGGTGGGCGCATGCTCCGCCCGGCGCATCCGGGTGGTGATGGCCGCCTCCTCCATCTTCGCCCGCGCCGCCCGAATGTCGGCACGGGACTCGATCATCTCCGCCAGACGCTCTTCAAATTGCGGCGGCTCCTGCCACTTGAACTCCGGCAGGGCAATCTGGGTCGGCGGGAGCTCCCCCGTCACCTCAGCATAAGAGGCCGCCGCCTTGTCCAACACATTGCGGGCGTTGGTGCGCGCCGCCTCCGCCTGCAAAGCCCGTGAATCGGCTTCGTGTACTTCCGTCTCCGTGGACTCCCCAGCCTTGAACCGCAAGGCGACAATACGGGCATGGCGCGCCGTGACATGGGTATAAGTATCGGAGAGCTCATACACTTCACGTGCCTCCAACCAGTTGGAGATCAAGGTGGAAATGCGAACCACCATGTCCTGGCGGGCATACTCCAGATCAGCAACCGCCGCATCAATATGCGGTTGACTCTGCTCCCGTCCCAACAGATTGACAAAATTAAAAAGCGGCTGATTGATCCGTACCCCGACCTGGGAGGGCTCATTGTGGGACAGTGTGCGCAAACGGTGGTAATAGGTGGACTCATCCAAAACCGTGGATGCCGTGACATCCACCGTGGGCAACATCCGAGAGCGGCTTTGCGGATCGACCTCGCGGGAGGCGCGTAAAACCGCCTCCTGACGCTGAATGATGGGACTGCGCGCCAAACCGTTATCGACGGCCGTCCAGAAGGTTTGTATCTCCGGTGCCGTGGATCCCCACAGAGAAGGCGTCAGCAAACAAGCGCCAAAAGCCAGTAAAATAGACCATTTACGGTGACGTATGGGTGGAAAACTGCTCCACGCACCACGCCACACAGTGCGGCAGCGCGATGTGAGCGAATGCACGGAAAAGGCTCCTGTAGAAAAAGATGACCGGATAACAGCGGACATTCAAGGAGTTCCGTTGATTGGCCTGAAATTTGCCTTAAAATTTTTTGAGACGACCAAGGCGGATCAGTTGTCTGGCATAAATTACATGGATAAAATGTAATCGTGCGTCAATGCCGACGCTTCGCGCAGCCTTCAGCCTTAAGTATGTAATTTATGACAGTCAGCAAGTCAATGCTCAAAACCACCCGGGTGCGGGTGTTGGCGGATATGGGCAATATTCAAGAGACGGGTGCTCCCCCTTTAATACGGGAGACCCTGATCCTGATTATTGGCGCTGTGGTGCTGTTGTTGAGTTGGTCCGCCATCACCGGTGTCAAGGAGGTGGCGCATGTGCCAGGACAGGTGATTCCAAAAAAGTCGGTCCAGACCGTGCAACACCTGGAGGGGGGGATCGTCGCCGAGGTGCTGGTGCAGGAGAGCCAATTGGTGGAAAAAGATCAATCCTTGCTGCGCATGGACAGCAACATGTCGGTGCCGGAACGGGAACAGGCTGTGGCCCAACTGCGCGGACTGGAGGCCCGTGCCTTGCGCCTGCGGGCTTTCCTGGCAGAGGGAAAACGGGCCAAAGAGTATATCATCGCCCTGCAGAAAGATCCCCTCTATACCGAACAGTGGGAGATCTACCAAAACCAGAAGATCTCTTTGCAAAATAATTTATCGGTTCTGGACAGTCAGATTGCCCAGCGCCAGGCCGACATCGATCAGGCCAAAGGAGAGTTGGAAGATGCCCGCAAACAGTATGAGGTCACTGCATCACTGGTCAAGATTCGTAAGGATCTGATCGAACAGCAGGCCATCTCCCGTTTGATCTACCTGGAGACGCTCCGGGCCCATATCGTGGCCAAAGGGGAGATCGAACGCTTTAAAAAACAGATCGAAAATCAACAGGCTGCCCTGCAGGAGGTCCAGCAGCGCCGCAAGAAGGCCATCGCGGATACCTATAAAACGGCCAATGATGAACTGGCGGTCATCGTCAATGAGATTGCACAGGTGAAAGAGATGTTGACAAAGATGGTGGATCGTGTAGAACGAACGGAAGTAAGAGCCCCGATCCGGGGGATCATACAAGAGCTGAAAGTGCACATTCCCGGTACGGTGGTGCAGTCAGGGGAGGTGTTGATGCGGGTGGTGCCGGTGGAAGATTATCTGGAGGTGGAAGCCCGTATTCCACCCAATGATATTGGTCGCGTGGCCGTTGGGCAAACGGTGGTGGTCAAGATCAGCAGCTATGAATTTTCCCGCTTTGGTACGGTCTCCGGCAAACTGAGTACCCTCTCCTCCAGCGTCTTGGCGGATGAGCAGGGCACCCCCTACTATCGGGGTGGCATCTCCTTGAGCCGCTATTTCGTGGGCGATGAACCAGGCCGGTATCCCATCACCTCTGGGATGCAGGCGCAAATTGATATTTTGTTGGGCGAAAAAACCATCTTAAAGGGGATGGTGGTTGCCTTACAGCGGGCCACCAGTGGTGGATTCAACGAACGGTAGATGAGATGACACACGCGACTTCCCCCCCATCGCAGTGGCGGATTTTTGTTTCGGTTGCCAGTTACCGGGACAGTGAGACCCCCTGGACGCTGCGCGACATGTTTGCCAAGGCGCGCCACCCGGAGCGGGTCTATGCTGGCGTCTTGTGGCAGGTGGCCCCGGAAGATCCCCCGGAGTGGTGCCAAGTACCGGAAGAGTGGTCGAAACAGGTGCGTGGTGTGCGGGTGGATGCCGGCAGCAGCATGGGGGCCTGCTGGGCCCGTAGTCGTATTCAGCAGGAGTTGTGGCAGGATGAACCCTATCTGCTGCAGATCGACAGCCACAGCCGTTTTGCCCACCATTGGGATGAGACGGTGCTGCAGGTGCTGCAGGCCTGTCCTTCAGCCAGACCAGTCCTGACCACCCACCCCATCCGCTATGAACCGCCGGATACCTTGTCTGCCGATCTGTTGCCGATTTTGACGGCAGGCCGTTTCAACGATGCCGGTATTCTGATGCCTAAAGCCAAAGGGTTGCCGCGCGGTTATGAGCCGACCCAACCACTGCCAAGCGCCTTTATCGGTGCCGGTTTTGTCTTTGCCTCCGCCGCAATCATCCGTGAGGTGCCGTATGATCCCTACCTGTATTTTCATGGCGAAGAGGTCAGCATGGGGGTGCGTTTGTGGACCCATGGTTATGATCTGTTTTGTCCCAACAAGGTGATCCTCTACCATGACTATACCGATCGGGGACGCCGCCGCCACTGGAGCGATCATACCGATTGGGGCGTGATCAACCGGCGCGCCATGATCCGGTTGCGCCGTCTGTTGGCTACCCCACGGGCCGATGATCAGGATGCCGAGGCCCTGCGTGATCTGGAGCGCTATGGTCTGGGCGAGCGCCGCACGCTGTCTGAATACGAAGCCTTTGCCGATGTGGACTTTGTGCGCCAGATCATCGGGGCCCGCGCCGCCGATGGCCAGTTTCCGCTGTTGGCGCCAGAAAGCGACAGCCAATGGCAAATGCGGCGCGTCTTCAGTCAAATCTATCAGGATAATCTCTGGAAAGCCTGGGATACCCGCAGTGGCCCCGGCTCCAGTTGGGAGGCCACCCGTGCCCTGCGGGAAAACCTGGCGGAACTGTTCAAAGAGTTGGGCGTGCGCATTCTGGTCGATGCCGGCTGTGGCGATCTGGTCTGGCTGGCGGAGGTGACCAGCAATCTGGATCTCTATTTGGGTTTTGACATGGTGCCCGCCTTGATCGAACGCAACCGCAGCCTGTATGGCCATCGTCTGAACCATTTTTTCAATGTGGCCGATACCAGCCGGGATCGCCTGCCCCGTGGCGATGCGCTGTTATGCCGCAACCTGTTGACGCACCTGTCCAATGACCTAGTGGGTGCAAGCCTGCGTCGCTTCAAACAGAGCGAAGCGCGCTACCTGTTGGCCACCACCTTCCCCGACAAGGAGAATCGTGATATCGAAGCCGGTCAATGGCGACCGGTCAATCTGACCGCTGCCCCTTTCTCCCTGCCTCCCCCACGTCGCCTGCTGCCGGATGGACAGCATGGCGCCTACCTGGGGGTGTGGAAAATGGCCGATTGGTGATGCGCCCCATGTCTGTTCCCTGGACCACCAAGAAAGAGAGCCGCTGATGCCGAACTGGCGCAACTGGCTCTCCCTGGATGGCAGCAAACTGCGCAGCACCATGATATTGCTGGCAGTGCTATCGCTGATGATCAACATCATCGGCTTGGCTGTTCCCCTTGCCCTGTTGCAGGTCTATAACCGCATCATCCCCAACCAGGGGGAGACCACCTTGACCATTCTGGTGGTGGGTGTGCTGTGTGCCCTCCTCTTGGAAGCGGTATTGCGCTGGTTTCGCTCCTATTATACCGGTTGGATCGGTGCCCGTTACGAACATGTCACCGGCTGCGAAATTTTTCGGCGCCTGCTCTTCGCAACCGGCAAAGCGTCACCCAAAGAGGCAGGGACCGAACTACAGGAGCGGATCAGTGCCATCCAAACCGTGGGCGAACTCTACTCCGGGCAGCTGTTCCTCGCCCTTTTCGACCTGCCCTTCCTGGTGCTGTACCTGGTGCTGCTGCTGCAACTGGGTGGACAGTTGGCCATCATCCCCATCGGCTCGATTGTATTGGTAACGGCCATCTCCTACCGCCTGGGCATGCAGATGGGCAAAGCCCTGGATGAGGACAGCAAATCGGTCATGCGCCGCTTCGGCTTCATCAACGAAACCCTGGCCCGGGTACACACGGTCAAAGCCATGGCCATGGAATCGCTCATGTTGCGCCGCTATGAACTGCTGCAAAACTCCCATGCGCAAAAAACCCGCGAGATCATCTTCCGGGGTGTGGTCTTGCCCACCTTCTCCTCGTTCATGGCCCAGGCCAATACCGCCCTGGTGGTCACCTTCGGGGCCATCGCCGTGATGGATGGTGATCTCACCACCGGTGGTCTGGCCGCCTGCACCATGCTCTCAGGTCGCATGTTCCAACCCCTGCAAACCCTGGTCGGTGGCTGGACCCGCCTGCAGACGATCCGTATTGCCCGCCGCGATGTCAACGCCCTGCTGCGCCTGCCCGCTCCACCCAATAAACCGCCTGTTCCGGTCAATAGCCAAAGCAGCATGGTGCGCCCCGTCCATCGCTCCCTGCCCAAAGAGTTCTGCTTTGAACTGGCCAACGTCAGCGTCAATTTTACCGGCCAACGCCCTGTCCTGAATGATGTCTCTCTGTCGGTTCGTCATCGGGAGACCATCGCCATCATCGGCGACAGCGGGAGCGGCAAAACCACCCTGCTGCAGTTGTTGGCCGGGCGTGTTGCACCCAGTACCGGTGTGCTGCGTTATAACGGTGATCTGGTCCAGGATGTGCCCCAAGAGTTCATCAACGCCGTCTCCTATGTGCCGCAAAAAGGAACCCTCTTTAACGGCACCATTCTGCAAAACATTACCATGTTTGATGAGTCCCTGGATAAAGTCGGCATGCAAGTGGCCTCTATGCTGGGCTTGGATACCTCCGTGGCCCGTATGCCCAAAGGGTATCAAACCGTCGTCGGCGATGGTGCCGCCGAATCCCTGCCCGCCGGTGTGGTGCAACGAATCTCCATCGCCCGCTCCCTGGCCATGACGCCCCAGGTGCTCCTGTTCGACGAGGCCAACATGGCCATCGATTCGGCGGGCGACTCCCTGCTGCGCGACAGTCTGGCCCAGTTGAAAGACCGTTATGATTGTACCATCGTGTTGGTCTCTTGGCGTCCGTCACTGCTGCGTCTGGCCGATCGGGTGTTTCGTCTGATCGACGGTCGCCTGGAACCTCTGGCCGATTATCGGGACGCTTTCACTGCCCCCGTGGCGGGCAGTGAGGCCGTTAGCCAAACCCTGCAAGAAAAAAAATCAACCGATGGCCAAGAAGAGCAGCTCCAGACCTCCTGGCAGGATTTTGTCAGCCGCTTGCCCCATCAAAACAGTTTTACCCGCTGTCTTCGCGCCATGTTGGAGGCATTGCACTGGCAGGGCCCAGCGCGGCAGGTCGCGGAATCCCTGCCTCATCTGTTCGGTAATACACAGAAAATCGCCTCTGGTAGCGTGATTGCTGGCGGCGGCATGGATATTACCGATTTTTGTAATACCTTGGCCAATCTGCACTATACACACCGCTCGGAAACCGCCTTTTTGTCGCAACTCGACCTGCGCAGTGCCCCCTTTCTCTTCGTCGGTCGCTCCGTGGAGCAGGTCATGGTGGTGCTGGGGGCCAGCCCCCAGGGTGATGTGGAAATCTTTGATGGTCAGGATGGCACCATTAAAACATTTTCCGGCCAATTATGGGGGCGGGCCTTTTTTTTCATCCCGCCCGGACAGGATGCCGTGCGTCCAAAAAGCTGGATCTCTGCCCAGGTGTTGCGCTTCAGCTCCCTGGTCTGGCTGACCATGCTGGTTACCCTGATCGGCAATGTGATGGCTACCTCCAGCGCTCTGTTCAATATGGCCATCTACGACAGTGTCATTCCCAGCGGTTCCCGCTCCATGATCCTGGGCTTGATGGCCGGAACCCTGGTCGCCATCGCTCTGGACGCCGGATTGCGTTTTCAGAGGGCCCGTGTCCTGGCCTATATCGGTGCCAAAGCAGAGCGCATCCTTGGGGCTGGTATTCTGGAACGGTTGCTGGCCATGCCGGCCCCCTTCACCGAACGGGTGGCCGTGGGTGTACAGGTCGCCCGCATCAAATCGCTGGAGGTGATCCGCGAAATGTTTACCGGCAACTTGGCCGTCCTCTACTACGATGCCCCCACCACACTCTTTTTCCTTGTCGTCCTGTGGGTGGTCAGTCCAGGCGTGATCCTCTTCATGATTCTCCTGATCGCCTGCCTGATGTTGATCGGGGCCGTGTTGGTGCCCATTTTACGTACCCATACCTCCTCTTCGGGGCGCCTGCAATCGCAACGACAAGCCTTTTTGACCGAATCCCTGCTCAACCTGCATGTCATCCAGGGTGCCCATGCCGGCGAAACTTGGTATGACCGCTACCGGGAACTCTCCGGCAAGGCGATTCTGGCCAACTTTTATGTGGCACAGTTGACCACGATCCTCTCCGCTTCCGCCCAGGTGCTGACCATGGCCGCCTCCATCGGTGTCATGGCCATGACCGCCAGAGGGGTCTTGACCGGTACCCAATCCGCCGGTTCGGTGGTCGCCGCTATGATGTTGACTTGGCGTATCCTGGCCCCGATTCAGACCACCTTCCTGGGCATCTCCCGTATGGTGCAAATTTTCAACAGTCTGTCACAGGTCGATCGCCTGATGGAGATCAAAGGGGAACGGGATCAGCATACCAGCACCAACCGCAAGGAGATGCAGTTCAAAGGTTCGGTCACCTTCTCCCGCGTCTCTTTCCGCTACTCCAACGATGCAGAACCAGCCCTGGTCGGCGTCAACTGCCAGATTCCAGCCGGAGCAGTGGTCGCGGTCATCGGTGCCAACGGATCGGGCAAATCCACCTTCATCAAACTGCTGTTGGGCCTCTATACCCCACAGGCCGGCAGCATCCAGATCGATGATGAAGACATTCGCCAACTCGATCCCATCGCCTTGCGCCAATCCATCAGTTATCTGCCGCAGATCTGCGACATCTTCTTTGGCTCGGTGGCACAAAATCTGCGTTTGGTCAATCCGGTCGCCAGCGACGAAGAGCTGGAAGAGGCAACCGCCAAAGCCGGCTTGTTGACGGAGATTCGTGCCATGCCCAATGGTTTCGATACCCGCCTGGACGAAAGTCGCTCTTCTTCCCTCTCGGCAGGCTTTAAACAGCGCTTGTCTCTGGCCCGCGTCTACCTGAAAAAATCACGAATTGCCCTGTTCGATGAACCCGCCAACAATCTGGATGGGGACAGCGAACAGCAGTTCCGAGACGCCGTCGAAGAACTGCGTGGTTCCACTACCATCTTTATCGTAACCCATCGCCCCAGCCATATGCAGATGGCCGATATCGTACTCTATCTGGATTCGGGATATTTGCGCGGTTCTGGTCCGCCGAACGAAGTCAAGAAATTATTGTCGAAAAACTTTGTATAATCTGAACCTTGCGAGCCACTGCTCATGACGTCGCGTCACTCCGTACACCGTTTTGCCGATGCTGTCACCCTGGAAGAGGCGGTGATCTCCTGGAAGGTGCGTCTGGCATTGGTCGTGACCTTGTGCTTCACCCTGCTCTTCGCATCGTGGTCGGCCATGACCCACGTCGACGAAGCGGTCAAGGCCAATGGCCAATTTGTCCCCCAAGGTTTGATCTATCGCGTGCAATCTTCTGAGGCAGGCATTCTGTCGTCCATTGCTGTGAAGGAGGGAGATCGGGTAGAAAAGGGGGATCTGTTATTGAAGCTCAATAATGCGCCGATTGATGCCGACGAAAAACAGGCTCTGGCTCGGATGGCCGGACTACAGGCCCGACGGATTCGCCTGCAGGCACTGCTGACCGGTACCGAAGCCGATTTTTCCAGCATCGACAGCGCCTACAGCGATCTGATTCGCGATCAGGCCTCCCTGTTGCGCACGCAAATTGCCGCACGGGAAAGCAATCTGTCGGTCATTGATACGCAACTGATCCAGAAAAAAACTGAGTGTGAGCAACTGGCTAACCAGATTCATACCGCCAAAGGACGGGTCGAGGTGGACCGGGCCCTACTGGCCCTGCAGGAGGAGTTGGCCAATAAAAAATTGGTGGCCGAAGTCACGCGGTTGAATGCCAAACGGACCTATCTCAGCTCCCAGGCCGACTGGAACCGCCTGCAAAACCAGTACGAAAAAGCCACGCAAGCACTGGATGAGGTCAAAAAAAGACGACGGACCACGGAAGCAGAATCCAGACAGCAAGGCAGTGATGAACTGGGTCAGGTCAATAGCGATATTGCCCAGGCACAAGAACTGCTGAACCGATTGCAGGAGAGACGCTCCCTGATGGAGATCCGAACGCCGGTTGCCGGGGCCGTGCAAGGACTGCGCACCCAAACGGTCGGTGCAGTGATCAAGGCAGGCGACGTGTTGATGCAAATCGTCCCCGCCGACACAGAAATGATGTTGGAGGTACGTATTCCACCCAAGGATATCGGCTTTGTGCATCCCGATCTGCCGGTGGTGATCAAAGTCAATAGTTATGATTTTGGGCGATTTGGTACCATCTCTGGATTGCTGCTCTCTGTATCGCCCTCGACGGAACTGCAGGATGGTCAGGCGGAAAAAAAACCGTTTTATCGCGGTATCATCCGCCCAGATACACGGTTTGTCGGTTCACAGCAATATCCTATCCTGCCCGGCATGAGTGCCGAGGCGGATATTATTACCGGTGAACGCTCCGTATTGGCCTACCTGCTCAAACCATTACTGCTGCCGCACCATGGTAAAGGGGAACGCATCGAAGAGATGGTACATCCCTGATACCCGACAGCGGATCACTGACCCTCTATTTCCGGATCAAACCGAATGGAAAACAGGTCATCTTCACACGCAGATTCCACCACACTCCCGGACCATGCCCTGCAGGCATTGACCATCCGGCAACGGGAGATTCTGCATCTGGTCCAGGCCGGTCAATCCAATCGGGAAATTGCAGAACAGTTGGGCATCTCGGAAGGGACGGTCAAACAGCACCTGGTCGCCGTCTTTCGCCACCTGAATGTGCGCAACCGCACCATGGCGGCCAAAATGGGGCTTCTCTCCCAGCAGCCAGTACCCACTGCCCAGGCCCGCTTCGTGCGTGAAGAGAATCATAATCCTGGCGAAAATCATTCGACGCTGCACTATGCGTCAGCTATCCAGCCACTCAGTCTGGTGGTGGCCCGCTTTCTGGTGACCGAATCCATGCTCCATCGTCTGGGAAGCGGTCGTTTCGGGCAAGTGAACCGCATCTTGCACCACCTCTGTGAACTGGCTGCACAACGCTTTTCCGGTATGGTGCAAACCTTACCCGGCGGCCTGCTCCTGCTGTTCGGTCTGCCCCGTGTCCGCGAAGAGGATGCCCAACGGGCCGCCTGTACGGCTTTCTGGATTCATCGCCAGATGCTGCACCATCCCCTCTTTGCCGAACTCAGCGAACCCGTTCCCCTGCGCATCTGTGTGTTGAGCGGTGAGGCGGTGGTCTCTACCGATGGGGGAAAAACCACTCTGCACGGTACGCTCCTCTCCCACCCCTGTCTGGTGACACCCATTGCCTGTGGCCATCTGCCGCAGCCACACTTGGCCCCAGAAAGCAAAGAGATCATCCGTTACCATGCGCTGCGCTATGGTCTGCCCACGCCCTTCTTCCCGGAAGGCGAAGCCCTGTGTCAGGCGGTCGGATTGCCGCATCATCCAGCGTTTCAGCAGCCGGATCTGCTGCCAAACGCTCCCCTGCTTGGGCGTGAATCCGAATGGCAGCTGCTGCAGGAGGCCGCCCGGCAAACACACACAGGTAACAGTCGGAGTTTGGTGGTCGTTGCCGAAGCGGGATTTGGTAAGACACGGTTATTGCAGGAGTTGCGTGCTTATCTCAGGCAGCAGGGCCAATGGCAATGGCTGGAGGGCAACTGTCGCAGTATGGCACGCATGTTGGCCTGGTATCCCTTGACAGCCCCACTGGCGCAACTGAGTCGTTGCCAACCAGAGTGGACTCAGGCCACACAACAGGCCCACATTCTCTCCTGGTTGCATACGTACCATCCCACCGTGGCTGCAGCCGGAGAAATCCTTTTCGACCAGTTGCACAACACCGAGTGGACCAACCCAGAGGTTGCCCTGA
>PDZU01000153.1 GCA_002753095.1 Magnetococcales bacterium | reverse complement strand
TGATCGGGTGAAAGGGGCCGCCCATGAATACCGCCGAACGCATTTATACCGAAGTCAAACGGATGCCAGAGAAAGAAGCCCATCAAGTATTGGAATTTATCGAAGCGGTCAAGAAACAGGGTGCCATCCCTGGGAAAACCCTGCGGGAGCAGATTTACTGCATGTCCCCAGAAGAATTGATACAAAAAGCTCTGGCGGCACAGGCCAGCTTTCCAAGAGTGGACCAGGAAGAATTGGCGAAAGAGTTTGCAGACATGCGAAATGAATGGGATCGGACGTCATGAATGTTCCTTGTCTCATGGACACCAACGTCTTGATCGACTTTCTGAACGACGATCCGGATGCCCAATTCAGGGAACGTGCCCTGACTGCATTCTCCCAGGGATCCGCCGTGTCGGTAGTGACGGTCATTGAGTTGTTGGGCTGGCGCAAGCATACCGAACAAAGTCGGCGGAGCGCGACCGATCTGTTGGAATGTCTGGATGAACTTCCCTTGGAAAGGCGTGTGGTGGCTGCCACCATCAAGCTGCGGAGCCGCCATGCCATTCGTCTGGGCGATGCCATGATTGCGGCAACCGCTTTGACCCATGGCATTCCGTTGATGACGCGCAACATCGATGACTTCAGAATCGTGGATGGACTCACGTTGATCAACCCATTCGAGGGTGTGTGATGGAACTGAAGCGGAAGTTTATGGTGGATCTGGAAGCGTTGAGCAAGCCGGCTCCTCGCTGTTTCACGTGGGTTGGTTGAAGTTTAACTGCCCCCCGATGAGGTAGGCCATGGTGATGAGATTGGCCGTGGTGCGGTAGCCCCTGGCCCTGGATTTGGCCGCTTGCAGCAGGCTATTGAACCCCTCGACCAAGCCTGTGGTCAGTTGACTGTGAAACCAATTGATGACGCCATCCCAGTGTCTCTTGATGGTTTTGGCGACAGCGATCATGGGTGGCAACCGGCTATGGGTAGCCCAGAAGTACCACCGTTTCAAAAAGGCTTCTCCTGACTCACGGGTAGAGCATTGAAACAGATCCTGAAAGGCCAGTCGCATGTGGTAGGCCCTGGCGGTCTTGAGTTTGAGATCCTTCAAAGATGCCAGAGTCTTCTCCTGCTTTGCGGTCAAATTGTGTTGATTTTTAAGCCAAATATATCGTGTTTTGGCAAGAAGAGGTTCGGATTTGGCCTCATCTCTGCGAACCTGATCCACAGCCTCATTGATCAACTTCATGATATGAAAACGATCAAATGTAATATTTGCATTTGGAAAATTCTCCGTGACCCCGGTAATGAATGCTGGAGACATATCACAACAGGCTTCTTTTACCTGCTCAGGTTTCCCTTTATGGGCAGTCAGGTCCTCAGCGAAAGCCTTGACGGTTTCCTTGTCTCGACCTGGGGTTGCAAAAAGGAGTTGGCCATTCTCCATGTTGAAAAAGAGGCTGATATAGTTATGTCCGCGTTTGCTTGCGGTCTCATCCATCCCAACCCATTCCACCTTTGAAAACTCCATACTTTCCCTGGCTTTTGGGACGTAGTGGTTGATAATACGCCACAAACGTGTATCGTGAACCCCCAGGAGTTCCGCTACTTGAGCAACCGGCATCTCCTTCACCATAGCCATGATCAATGCCTCGAACAGGAGAGTAAATCCGCTTCCAGGACGTGCCCATGGCACATCGATCTTCTTTTACGCCGCACCCCTTGTCACATTCCACCCGGGGAACGCGGGCTGTCAGCCAAGCCTCATGCTGGAAAAAATTGAGATGGCGCCAACTCTGTTCATTGGTGTCATAGGCCTTGGCCCCCTTGGAGCCACATACCGGGCAGGTAAAGAGACTGCCCATGGGAAAGCCGATGGAAATGTCCAACCGGCGTTTCTCAAGAGAAAACCGGACACTCCAAACCTCCCAGGGTGGGGTGAGTCCCAAGGCAAGATTGAACAGGGTCGATTGGTCCATGATGGCCTCCTTTGCGTGGTCGTGGAGACATCATGATACACCATCCAACCCACGTGGAACAGCGAGGAGCCGTTTCATGAACGGGGTGACGTTGAGCGTGCTTTGCAGGTTGCGGAGCGGGGCTTGGCGCAAACCAGTGCCGCAGATTTGTCGCGTTTGCCAGGCCAACTGGATCTGGCCCGCTGGTTACGCGATATGGCCCAGGCTGTCGGGAAACACCCCTTGGCCCTGCATGCCGCCGAAGAGGCGTTCCTCGATGATTGTGAAATGGTGGATTATCAAGCGCTCCAAACCCTGGCCGGGGAGGCATGGCCGACCATTCGGGAGAAGGTGTTGAAACGGATGGCCCAGGAGAAAAATGGCTGGCCGGGAACCGACAAGAAGATCGCCATCTATCTGTACGAAGGGCAAGTGGCGCAGGCCATCGAATTGGCGGATCAGAATCGTTATCTCAGTCGCAGTATGTTGCGCTCGGTAATGCAGGCAGCCATGGAAAATCATCCGGATTGGGTGATCCAACGCAGTCGTGCCGAGGCGGAAGAGATCATGGATGCCGGGAGGTCAAACGCTTACGATACTGCCGCCGAATGGCTGGCCTTGACCCGAAGCGGCCATCTGAGCGCCGGACAGCAATCAGAATGGGCAGCATTGCTTGCTTCTCTCATCCAGAAACATGCCAAAAAATACAAACTGAAACCCTTGCTGGAAAGACTCAGGTGAATCATCACCAGGAGCGCATATCCGTACTACGAAATCCTGGCTGTTGATCGACCTCTGAACAAAACAGAACACGAGGAGAAGTCGGCACCGGAAGGCGTTCTTGCTGAACCACATTGTTAATAGAAAAGGCGTAACCGTTCAGCAGAAAAAAACTCTCAGGCCGTTTTGGCGACCGCTATTTGTTGCTTTGGGAGCAGCGAAGGGGGCGTGGAGCCAGCCAAATCTGCACGGAGCGCCGCAACCACGAATTCCAACGCGTTCCGTTTCTGCTGACGGCAGGTGGCAGCCACTGTCATGATCCGTTCGGCAAAGCGACTGCCTGACGCGCTGTCCGTTCCGAAACTGCCCTTGCGCCAGAGTACCGCCGGTCGTACCGCCCGTTCCGCCGCATTGTTGGTTGGTTCTACGCCATCCACCCCCAGAAACGTCCACAGCGCAGGGAACCGCTTCAGGAGTTGACGGCATGTCCCTGCCGTCCTCTTGTGCGAGCAGACCGTACCATCTTTCAAAAGCCTCTCGACCTTCTCCCTCACGGGACCGGCGCGAGCCTGAAGAACTCCACGCTCCCACTTCCCTTCCCGGAAGCCGTGCCATAGATCGAAAAGATCCTTTGCGGCTTCCATCAATCCCTTGCCGATCCGAGCGGATTCCCCATCGCGCTCAGACATGGCCCGGAACTCTCGGATCAGATGCGCCCAGCAAAATTGTCGCCGTTCCAAGGGCCAATCGTTATAACCTCCCCATCGATCCGTGATCAGAACACCACAAAATCCTGCCAGCAGCTGATTGGCGGCCTTCTTCCCACGGCTGGCGTGGATCATGAACACCGTTACCAGCGAGGTGACCATCACCCACAACCAAACCCGCTTCTTCGACTCGCACCAACTGGTCTCGTCCGCGTTGGCCTCGTTTTGACTGCGTGCGAATCGACCGGCTTCCTCCACCGGATCAGACAACGCTTGGCTCACCGCCTTCTCGCAACCACTGACGCTGCCTAACGCCATCTCCACACCGAGCATGTCCGACAGCAACGACAACACTGTCCGTTTGCTCAGCCGATACACCCCGGTGCATAAACCCACAATTCCCTGTAATCGCGGACCAAAGTTCCCCATCGACACCCCATCGGGCAACTGTCCGCAATTTCGTGTCCCGCAGCACGGGCATGTCAGCAGGTGAATCCGATATTCCGTCACCTGGGGTCGGATCGGCGGAATCTCCGTCACCTGATGCCGATACGGATGGGCATCCTCCCCTTCCAACGCCTGACCGCAGCCCGCGCAGACCTCTGGCTTCAATTCCACCGTTTCGTCCACCTGCTCAGGCGGCAGCAACTCCCGCTTCGTCCCAGGATGGCCAACTTGTCCGCCACGCTTGCGACCAGTGGCCGCCTTGTTCTGCTTTCCAGCGCCAAGCCCATCGCCAGACGGTGACTTCGACGAGTTGCGCGAATTCTGCCGCAACCGCTCCTCCAACAGCGCCACCCGCTGCATCAAAACCGCAATCTGCTCTTCCTGACGGGCGATCAGATCCCGAAGGCCTTGATTCTCCTCTCGCTGACGCTGATTCTCTTGCAGCAGCGTCTTGATATCCAATCCCATGATATCGTTCATGGAGAATAATTTGACTGTCAATAATTACCATGTCAAGGTTTGGCGCGATCCGTTACTCAGCTGAACGGTTACCAGACGAGTTGGACGACAGGCATCA
>PDZU01000053.1 GCA_002753095.1 Magnetococcales bacterium | reverse complement strand
GACTGTTAGTCGGTGTTGTGTTGGGATTGTGACCCCTGTTTCTGGGACGGATGATCCGGACTGGAGGCAGGGGTTTTGTTTTTTTATTTGCCATTGGTCGGTGCTGGGCCTATCTTTGTGGGCCTATCTTGCGATAGTGCATGGTGACCGGCAACGAGGAGGAAGAGCATGTCAGAGAGTGAAGTGAGCAAGGGCAATGGTGCGGAGAGTTATGGTGCAGGCAGCATTGAGGTGCTCAAGGGGTTGGATGCGGTACGCAAGCGTCCTGGCATGTATATTGGGGATACGGATGATGGTTCTGGGTTGCACCACATGGTGTTTGAGGTGGTGGACAATGCCATTGACGAGGCGTTGGCGGGATATTGCAATCGGATTGAGGTGGTGTTGCATAGTGATGGATCGGTGACGGTGGGGGACAATGGTCGTGGCATTCCGGTAGAGATGCATGAGGAGGAGGGGCGTTCGGCGGCGGAAGTGGTGATGACGGTGCTGCATGCGGGTGGCAAGTTCAATCAGAACTCCTACAAGGTTTCTGGTGGGTTGCATGGTGTGGGTGTATCGGTGGTCAATGCTTTGTCGGAGCAGTTGACGTTGACGGTGCGTCGCAATGGTCAGGTATGGATGCAGGAGTATCGCAACGGTGATCCAGTGGCGCCGATTCGGGTGATTGGTGATACGACGAGCACGGGGACGGAGATTACTTTTTTGCCGAGTCGGGCGGTATTTTCGGCGACGGAATTTTCATTTGATGTGTTGTCGCAGCGTTTGCGAGAGCTTTCTTTTTTGAACAATGGGGTACAGATTCACATTCGCGAGGATGTGACGGGCAAGTTGCATCATTTTCATTATGAGGGGGGCATTCGCTCCTTTGTCGAGCATTTGAACAAGGCGCGCACGCCGTTGCATGCGCCGCCGATCTGTTTTTCTGACGAGCGTGGCATTGTCCATTTGGAGGTGGCGATGCAGTGGAACGACTCGTATCAGGAGAATGTATTTTGTTACACCAACAACATTCCGCAGCGGGATGGGGGCACGCATTTGGCGGGTTTTCGTGCGGCGCTGACGCGGACTTTGAATAACTATATTATTGCGACCAACACGACCAAAAAAGAGAAGATTGCCATGGCGGGCGAGGACTGCCGGGAGGGGTTGACGGCGGTGATTTCGGTCAAGTTACCGGATCCAAAATTTTCTTCGCAGACCAAGGAGAAGTTGGTCTCTTCCGAGGTACGGACGGCGGTGGAGGCGATTGTGGGGGATCGTTTGGCCACCTATTTTGAGGAGCATCCGCAGCATGCCAAGCAGATTGCGGCCAAGACGTTGGAGGCGGCCACGGCGCGCGAGGCGGCGCGCAAGGCGCGGGAGTTGACGCGGCGCAAGAGTGCGTTGGACATCTCTTCTTTGCCGGGCAAGTTGGCGGACTGTCAGGAGCGGGATCCGGCGTTGTGTGAGCTTTATCTGGTTGAGGGAGATTCGGCGGGTGGTTCGGCCAAGCAGGCGCGCAATCGCAAGAATCAGGCGGTATTGCCGTTGAAGGGTAAAATTCTGAATGTGGAGAAGGCGCGTTTTGACAAGATGATCTCTTCGGCGGAGGTGGGCACGTTAATTACTGCTTTGGGTACTGGGATTGGCAGTGAGGAGTATGACATCAACAAGTTGCGCTACCATCGCATCATTATCATGACTGACGCGGATGTGGATGGTGCGCATATTCGCACGTTGTTGTTGACCTTTTTTTACCGGCAGTTTCCGGATATTGTGGCGCGGGGTCATCTTTTTATCGCTCAGCCACCGTTGTATCGCATGACGCGGGGCAAGGCGGTGCATTATCTGAAGGACGAAGAGTCGTTGAATGAGTTATTGATGATCAACGGTTTGGAGGGGGTTGCGCTGCGTCAGGAAGGGGTTGTGGTTGGCAGTGAGGCGGAGCCGTTGTTGTTGAATATGGTACGGGAGTGTCAGCGGTATGTGATGTTGCTCAACCGGATGGGTCGTTATTATGATCGTTTGGTTTTGGCGGTTGCGGTTGAGGAGGCGGCGATTACTGAGGAGAGTTTGGAGAGCAGTGACAGTGCCAATGCGGCGGGGGATCGTTTACGGGAGGCGTTGAGTCAGGCCAAGGGGGAGACGGAGCGGTTACAGTTATTGGTGGTGCATGATGCTGAGACGGGTACGGAGGCGATTCATGTGGTGCGGACGGTACATGGTGTGCCGACGCAGACTGTTCTGGATTTACGTTTGACCCGGTCGCCGGAGTATCGGGAGATGGTGGAGCGGGTAGGGCGGGTGCGGGAGCGTTTGGGAAGTAGACCGGTGTTACGCAAGGGGAGTCGGGAGCAGGTGATCGTCGACTTGGAGGCGTTGGTGAACTGGGTGATGGCGGAGGGGCGTAAGGGTCAGAGTATTCAGCGTTATAAAGGTTTGGGTGAGATGAACCCGGATCAGCTTTGGGAGACGACCATGGATCCTTCGATTCGCACGTTGATGCAGGTGCGGGTGGAGGATGCGATTGAGGCTGATTTGGTGTTTACCACGTTGATGGGGGATGCTGTGGAGCCACGGCGTGACTTTATCCAGGATAATGCGTTGAATGTGGTCAATTTGGATGTGTGATTGACACGAGGTCAAAACAATTACGGGTCCAGGGAGCTTAGCTCCCTGGTGGGTCCAGGGCGAAGCCCTGGGAATTTTGCTTTTATCTTTTGTTTTTGCTTTTATCTTTTGTTTTTGCTTTTATCTTTTGTTTTTGCCTTTGGCGCGCTTTTCACAGTAAGCCGACGCGGTTTTTGCGTCGGCTTAAGCGCCTAATTGACGCAAGATGTGCGTATTGGCGCGGTTTTCTGCGCCAATACGCACATCCTCCCAATGGGTTTTGTCCGCGACCATCAAACGCTCGTTTGATCAAGATCCTGCTGGATACGCCGTTGCATCTCAGGGGAAAGTGCATCGCCCACAGGAGCGGACGGCTTGCGCCAGCGCAAAATGGCCCGCCACAAAGCAATCGCCCCCAGCAGCAAGGCAATGAACGGCGCCCACCACAAAATCTTGTTCTTCCCCTCCGTGGTGGGCTCCAGATAGATATAATCCCCATAGCGCTGAAAAAAATAGTCCCGAATCGCCCCCTCAGCCTCGCCCGCCTGCACCTTGTCGCGAATCACCCCCAGCATGTCCTTGGCCAGATCAGAGTTGGATTCGTAAACCGATTGGTTCTGACAAACCGCACAACGCAACTCACGGGCGATCTTGCGCACCATGGCCTCGCTGGGATCCTCGTTGCGCGGGGAACTGTGTAGCGGGGGGGTGACGCATAGAGTGAGCAATAGTAAGAACAGGGAGAAGCACGCCTTGTTTTTGAACACTCTCCACTTTCCCGTTCCGGCAGGGGGTGAGTCGGGCGTCCGCCCTCCCAAAGAGTGCCCCTGCGGGGCACGGATTTGGGCGCGCTGCGCAGATTTGCTGCGCAAATCTGCTTCGGTGAAAGCGCGCCATTGCAGCAGGGCTCCGCCCTGCACCCGCAAGGGGAGATAATCTCCCCTTGACCCCATGTTTGTTTTGGGAACGAAGAGGGTCGGGGTCGGGATCGGGATCACGGTCACGGTTTAGCCTCCATCAACGGCAGCGCCACTTTCTCAAACCAACCAGGGTACAACGGACCCGTTTGCTTGACACGAATCATCCCACTGGGATCCACCAGGTAAGATTCGGGGGCCCCATACACACCCCAATCAATGGCAATCTTCTGGGCAGGATCAAAGGCATGCCGATAGCCAGGATTGCCATGCCGCGCCAAAAATTGCGCCGCCCCCTGCTCCGTATCTTTAAAGTCTACCCCAATAATCACAAAATCACTGCGCGCCCGGGTCGCACGGGCCAGATCCAATAGATAAGGATGCTCCGCCACACAACTGACACACCAGGAACCCCAAAAGTTGACCAACACCCACTTGCCACGCTGATCGGCAAGACGAATCGGTTGGCCATCCAAAGCCTGAACGGCAAAATCAGGCGCCGGACGATTGACCAACGGCGAGGGTATCTCATGCGGGTCATTACGCAGACCAAGGGCGAACAAGGCCAAAATGGCCAACACACCAAGCAAAAGAACGGTTTGCCAGATGGATTTCATGGTTGCACTCCATCAGGAGAAGGAGAAGAAGTGAAAGAGGCAGAACGCCGCCCCTGCAGCATGGCAAAGATAACGCCGCAAACCATCATGGCCGCACCCCACCAAAGCCAGGCGACCAAAGGGTTGCGATAGATGCGAAAGTTCCAGAGATTTTCTTTGACCGGGTCACCCAGGACGATATACAGATCCTCACGCCAGGTGGTATGGATGGCCGCCTCGGTGATGGGCTGTGACCGCTTGCCATAGTTACGCTTCTGCGCCTTCATGATCACACTGCTCTGCCCATTCTGAGCGCGAAACGTGGCCTCCACTGCGGTCCAGTTGTACTTGGCGGCCTCACCCATGCGCTCCAAAGTAACCGTCCACCGCCCCAACTGCACCGAATCACCCGGCGCAAGCGTCAAATCCAACTCCTGCTGGAAAAGCCCGGAACCAATAAAACCACCACACATCATGACGATCCCTAAATGGACCATCAACCCCCCATAACGGCGTTTGTTGCGGGCCAATAACGCGCGCAGTGCATGCCAGAATGCCATACTGGCACGCGCCTGTACCCCCCGCCATAGGTCCAAAGAATGGCTGCCAACGACAAAGAGCATCAGGGCAACCGTCACCACACCGTAAGGATGTGAGATGTCCAACAACACCGCCAACAACACACCAACCAAGGCCAAGCCAACCGGAATGGGAAAATCCCGCTTCAATCGTGCCGGAAGCGCACGACGCCAACTGATCAATGGTCCAATGCCCATCAACAACAGAATGCCCAGCATAATGGGGATGAAGACCTTGTTGTAGTAAGGCGGTCCCACAGAGACCTTGGTCGCAGAGAGTGTCTCCACAGCCAACGGATACAGCGTGCCCAACAAAACCGTCAAGGCAGCCGTCACCAGCAGCAGATTGTTGAAAAGAAACGCCGATTCCTTGGAAAGAAGACTCTCCAGTTGAATGGGATTACGCAACAGTTCCGCGCGCAGCACCAGGACGCCAAAAGAGAACAGCAGCAGAATACTCATAAAAACCAGAATATAGACCCCGCGACTGGGATCGCTGGCAAAGGCGTGTACCGAAGAGAGGACACCAGAACGGACCAGAAAAGTGCCCAGCAAGGAGAGCGCAAAGGTGGTGATGATCAAAAAAAGGTTCCAGGTTTTGAACAGCCCCCGACGCTCCTGCACCATGACCGAGTGCAAAAAGGCCGTCGCCGTCAGCCAAGGCATGAAGGAGGCATTTTCTACCGGATCCCAGGCCCAATAGCCCCCCCAACCCAATACATAATAGGCCCAGTAGGCGCCAAAAACGATGCCAATGGTCAACGTGACCCAGGCGAAAAGCGTCCACCGCCGGGTGGCCAAAATCCACTCATCGCCGGCTTGACCCGTGATCAAAGCCGCCATGGCAAACGCATAGGGAATGGCAAAACCGACATAACCCATATAGAGGAATGGGGGATGAAAAACCATGCCCGGATCCTGCAACATGGGGTTGAGATCACGACCATTGCCCGGAGGCGGAATGAGACGATCAAACGGACTAGAGAGAAAAAGGATCAATACCAGAAAACCCGCCAGCATGGCGCCCAGAATGACCAAAATCCACGGCAAAGAACGGGTATGGCTGGACCAGTGCCGCCAAATGGCGATGGCGTTGAACAGCGCAAGCAACCAAGCCCAAAAAAGCAGAGAACCTTCGTGCCCACCCCAAAGGGCGGTGGCCAAATAGAAAACAGGTAACTCCAACGAGGCGTGTTCCGCGACATACCGGACCGAAAAGTCATGCGTGAGAAAAGCAGCAACGACCGTGCCCACCGCCAGGGTCAACAACAGAAAAGCCACCATGCTGGCCTGCTTGCCGATACGAACCCAGACGGGCTGACTGCGGTAGATGCCAAGCAGGGTGACACCACTCTGGGTAATGCAGAGCAGAAAGGCAAGAATGGCAGCAAAGTGCCCAAGTTCGATCCACATGGCGTATCCTGGTAAAACAATTAAGAAAATCATAGAGATCCACTATGGAACCCCAGGTTCAGGGTAAAGGAATCTGTCTGAATTTTCAATGCAGTGTGAGGGATGTCCACATTTTTCTCGCCGGGGCTGTGGCTGCTCTTGGGCGGTTGGTGCGTTTTTGCGAAAAAAATCCGTTTGCATGGCTGGCAACTGGTGTAGAGTACAGGGGATTGCCTTGCGGCAGGGGACGAACACAAAGAATATATGGGTGGCGATGGTGGATGGTGAGGATGCCTTTTATGGGCGCTTGACGGACCGTTCTCTGGCGGGGGAGTTGCTCACGACCGAGGAGGGTCTGCGTATTTTGCAGGATGAAAAGCTGGAATTGTTGCTGCTGTTGCAGGCGGCCTATCGGGTGCGGGCGCACCATTTTGGGCGGCGCGTGCGGGTGCAGGTGCTCAACAACGTGCAGAACGGTTATTGCCCGGAAGATTGCCATTATTGCGCCCAGTCGGTGCAGAGCGAAGCGGCCATTACCCGGTACCGGATCAAGGGGGAGGAGGAGATTCTGGCCGAAGCAGAGCGGGCTTGGCAGGCAGGCATGTATCGCTATTGCATGGTGTTGTCGGGGCGGGGACCGAATGCGGGTCGGGTTGAACAGATGGCAGATCTGGTGCGGCGGATCAAATCCCGTTGCTCCATTGAGGTGTGTCTGTCGGCGGGTTTTATCGATCGGAAGATGGCCGCCGTATTGAAAGAGGCTGGTTTGGATCGTTACAACCATAACCTGAACACGGCGGAAGGGCATTACGGGGCCATTTGCCGTACCCATACCTATCAGGATCGTCTGGCTACCCTGCAGGCGGCCCGTGCCGAAGGTTTGCAGGTGTGCAGCGGTTTGATCGTCGGCATGGGGGAGTCGGATGCGGATATTGTCACGGTGGCCAATCACTTGCGTACCCTGCAGGCCCGTTCCATCCCGGTCAATTTTTACATGTACATTCCAGGCAGCCCGTTGGGGGATGTGGCGCACGGGTTGACGCCGGAACGGTGCTTGCGGATTTTGTGTTTGTTCCGCTTTTTGAATCCAGATGCCGAGATTCGGGCGGCGGGTGGGCGGGAGTTGCATTTACGCTCTCTGGCAGCGTTGGCGCTCTATCCGGCCAATGGTTTGTTCAGTGCCGGCTATTTGAATGTGGCGGGGCAAAGCACGGCAGAGGTGCAGCAGATGATTCAAGATGCAGGCTTTGAAGTGGAAACGGTGGAAGAGGCTGAGTGAGACAGTTGCGCGCAAGGCGGCTGTGATCAGGAGGGTGTAGTACGGCGTGCAAGGGTGGGTGGAGCGGGTATCCAGCCCGGAGGAACGGTTCATCGGCAGGGATTGAGACGAGATGGCGGGTTCGGCAGAGGGTTCAGGATTTTTTGGGCTGTTCAAGAAGAAGTCGGCTGAACCGGCGGAGACGCTTGCGCCGGTGGTCAAGGAGACGCGTCTCGAAACGTTTTCAGCGATTGCGCCGGCCTTGGTTGCGGCGCTGCAAGACAAGTTGCCGGTCAAGGTTTTGTTGGGCAACTCCTCCTTTTCCTACTATACTCATTTTGAGTGGGAATTGCTGGATGACGGCAACGGGGTGGTGGTGCAGAGCAAGACCTATCTGGAGGAGGGGCAGTATCTGTTGCTGGCCACGGTGGATCCACCCATTGGCAATTTGAAGATTCGCAGTGCTGGGGAGATTCGCTTGGAGTTTGCTTCCAAGTATCACCGCCTGGAGTGCGAAACCAAACTGCAGCACATTACCCAGGCCAAAAAGTTGCGCATGGCCTATCCTGCGAGCGTGTTGCAGAAACCGCAACAGCGCATGGCGGTGCGGGTACCGGTGGAGCGTAACACCAATATGGTGGTGACTGTTGTTCGTCCGTCCGGGATTGTCTTTGAGGCCAAATTTCGCGACATTAGTGCCACGGGGGCTTCATTTTATCCGACCGGGGCCACGCCGCGTATTGCCGATCATTCGCGGGTGCAGATGGCGGTCACCTACCCGGAAGGTTCTTTTGAGGTGGATGCGGTCATACTCGGTGCTTTTGTCAACGAGGGTGAGCTGATTTTCCGGGCGCAGTTTTTAATCTCCAATCATCAAAATGCGCAACAAATCAGTGCCGCTGTGGCCTACGTACAGCGCTGCAACATACAGCGGCGCAAAGAGGTTTTGCAATAATTCAGCCTGAGTTCCGAAAGGGGAGTGAAGGGATATGTCGTATGCCGTTGAGTCCGCCGCACCGGGAGCCAATCCACCGTCTGCGGCAACAGGTTACCGGGTGAGGCTGCGCAATTTTCTGCCGCTGATTTTTTGTGTCTTGATTGCGGCGGTCTCCTTTTTGATTATTTTTATCACCCACCGTTCTGCCACCAGTTCCATCGAGGTGTTGGCGGGGGAGGTGATGACGCGGGTCAGCCAGAGGGTTGTGGAACGGACCAGTGCTTATTTGGATTCGGCGGCCCACGCGGTGCGCATGAATGCCACCTCTTGGCTGCGTGGTGTTGGCATGGCGGAGGAAGAGGAGCAAAAGTTCTTGTCGTTTTTCAACCGCACCAGTCGGGCTCAGTTGCAGATGTTTCCTTATTTTGGTCTGGTTTACTATGGGGATGAGCAGGGCAACCACTGGCTCAACAAGCGGGAGAACGATGGCACCATCCATGTACGGTTGATCAACCGCAAGGAGGATTCCGAGGCCAGTCGGCAGGCGTTGGAGCAGTGGGGGCGGCATGCCAAGGGCACGGAAGCGGAGCGTCAGGCGGTAGCAGAGGGGTTGGCGCCCTATTTGGAAACGTGGTGGTATGAGCAGGACAAGGAGGGGCGGTTGCAACGCAGCGAGCAGGATCCGATCAAGATTTATGATCCGCGCGGTCGCCCGTGGTATGTGGGGGCCAAAAGTCAGAATAAGCTCTTTTGGACCGATGTGTATGCTTGGGAGGAGAAATATCAGGGGGTAGTGAGTCGTCAGGCTGGTATTACCGTGTCTGCTCCGGTGGTGCAGGGCGATCAGTTATTGGGGGTGTGTGGTATCGACATCAGTCTGCAGGCGGTTTCGCATTTTTTGCGTGACCTGGAGATCATGAAGAATGGTCGAGCTTTTATTCTGAACGCCAAGGGTGAGACGGTTGGTTTGCCCAATTATGGCGAGGTGTTGGGTAAATCGACCACTTCCGAGGATGTGGTTGCGTTGAATCATATTCAGAAAATCAGTGATGCGGCCATGGTCTCTTCGTTTGCTGCCGTGCGTCGGGTTTTGGGGTTGAGTGAGCAGCAGCCTTTTTTGTTGCCCAAGGAGCAGGTGATCGCCTTCACGGCGGGTGACAAGGCTTATTATGGTTTTTACAAGCCTTTTGCGACGGAGTTGGGGTTGAACTGGACGGTTGGCGTGATCATTCCAGAGGATGATTTTCTCGGCACGGTCAAGCAGGAGATGCAGCGCAGTTTGTGGATTGCGTTGGCCAGTATTGGTTTGATGATCATTGCCGGGGTGGTAATTGCCCGTTTGATTACCAATCCGTTGACCCATTTGGGCAAGGAGGTGGAGCGCATCATGCAGTTGGACTTGGCACCGACTCCCTCTTTGATCACCCATTTTGTCGAGTTTGGCATGATTTCGCGGGCCTTTACCCGGATGAAGTTGGCTTTGGCGGATGTGGTCAATACCATTTCGGTACATACCAAGACTTTGGACTGGTCGGCGGAGGAGTTTGGCAATACGGCCATGACCTTGGAGGATGCTGCGCAGACCATGTTGGTGGATTTGCAGGCGATTCGGCAGCAGGTGCAGCAGTTGCCGCCGGAGGTGGCCAATCGGGAAGAGATTGTCCAGGCGATGCAGCAGTTGGAGAGTGGTTTGCAGGAGATGCAGAAACTGAGTCATCCGATGATTGAGCGGGTGGAGGAGATGAACAATATTGTGCATGCCCTGCGGCAGACGTTGCAGATGGTGCGGATTTGATAAGGTTAAAAGGCTTTTAAACTCTCATGGGGTCCAGGGGAGATAATCTCCCCTGGACCCCATGCCACTTTTACCGCTTTTCCATCACCAAACGCACCCCCAAATTGCGCCGTCGATGGGCGGGATTCAACTCAAAACGATAGGCGGAACGAATATGGCTGGCATACCCATTCCAGCCCCCACCACGAAGCACCCGTCCCCCACCTTCAGACGGTCCCTGTGGGTCAATGCGCTCTTCGGCAGCATAGCTCTTCGGACTATACCAATCCTGACACCACTCCCACACATTGCCCAACATGTCATAAAGACCCCAGGCGTTGGGCCGCAATTGCCCTACCGGATGGCTCCTCTTGCCAGAGTTGTCAGCATACCATGCATGGCGCTCCATCTCCGCACCATCATCACCCCAATAACGCCCAGTGGTAGAACCAGCCCGCGCCGCATACTCCCACTCCGCCTCGCTGGGCAGACGGTAAACCACTGCCCCCGCCCGTTCATTGAGCTTGTCAATAAAGGCCTGCACCTCCTCCCAACTCACACTGTCAACAGGTCGGTCCATGCCCTTGAACGCGCTGGGATTGTCGCGCATGACAGCCTCCCATTCGGCCTGGGTGACCTCATACCGCCCCAAATAAAACGGGCGACTGATGGTTACCTCATGCTGCGGCATCTCGTCGCCGTTTACGTCGGCAGCAAAAGGAGTACCCATCAAAAAACGCCCAGCAGGGATTAAAATAAACTCCATGCCATTGGCATCACGTATCGATGGAATATCGGTCGTACCCGCACCATTGGCCTGCTTGCCAGTGTTGAAGAGGGTAAAACCCGGCACGGCAACCAATAGCATGGAAAAATATCCCAGATTGGGCAGAGCCAGCATCAATAATAGAATGAGAAGTAATTTGTAACGGTTGCGCATCGATTTCAACTTGCCGGATCAGTCGAGGGAAAAAGAAGGTCGGTCCTGCACTTGAATTTTCCCGTATCGTTATCCAGGCGATACGGTGCATGTCGGGCGTCCGCCCTCCCAAAGCGTGCCCCTGCGGGGCACAGATTATGGCGCGCTGCGCAGATTGGGCTTTGCCAAATCTGCTTCGGTAAAAGCGCGCCGGAAGTCAGGGCTCCGCCCTGACAACCCGCCAGGGGAGATAATCTCCCCTGGACCCCATGCCAATTTTTAAAGCAACTCACGGGGCCGGGGAACGATTGCCATCCCACTCCCGCGCCAAACGTTGCGCAGCAGCAATGTCGGTGGTGGTCATCTTCTTAGCCAACTCATTACGGCGGGTGATGGCCTCCTCCATGCCCTGGGCAGCAGCTAAATTAAGCCACATGTGGGCAGTAATGGCATCCTGGGTAACACCCTGACCACGGCTGTAAAAAAGACCCAACTCCAACTGCGCCCTGGCATGCCCCTGCTTGGCCGCCTTGCGCAACCACTTGATCCCCTCTTTTTCATCCTGAGTCACCCCCTTGCCATGCAACAGGAAATCGCTTAACTCATATTGCGCATCCATGTCGCCCTGATCGGCGGATTTGCGATACCACTTGACCGCCTCACCCCAGTTGCGCGTGATTCCCCCCTTGCCATCGGCATACAGCTTGGCCAAAAGATATTGGGCTACCGCACGGCCCTGCTCCGCTGCCTTGAGATACCAGAATACCGCCTCTTTATTGTTGGGGCTGACACCATCACCATTCAAATAGGCGCACCCTAAACGAATTTGCGCACAACCATTACCCTGCGCCGCCGAACGACGAAACCACTTCAATGCCTCCTGGGCATCCTGCGGCAGATCCTCCCGGCCAATGGAATACAGATAGCCCAGAATATATTGGGCATCACTCTCACCCCGCTCAGCCGCTACCCGAAACTCCGCCAGCGAACCAGACGGCTTGCCCTCCCCAGACGCGGCAACAACCGCTGGCGTGGCACGCTCCACAGGAGACTCCTCCTTGCTTTTGGGCGCCGCCGTCGGATGCAACTCCTTGAGCAGATACTTGGCGTCCGCATTTCCCCCAGCCGCCGCCTTGCGCAACCATAACTCCGCCTCCGCCAGATCCTTGCCGACTACCGAACCATGCAGATACAGGGTGCCCAACTTATGCTGTGCCTCAACCAAACCACCCTCAGCCGCCGCCCGATACCAACGCATCGCCTCCTCATAATCAAGCAATACCCCCTGCCCAGTCAAATAGGCGTGCGCCAACTGCAACTGTGCCTCCGCATGCCCCTGCTCGGCAGCACGATAATACCACTTGCCCGCCTCGCTGGGATTGCGCCCAACACCAATTCCATGAAAATAAAGCCGCCCCAGATTGTATTGCCCCGTGGCATCCCGCTGCTCGGCAGCCGCCCGATACCAGCGCACGCCCTCCGCCGCACTCTGCGCAACCACCTCCCCACGCTCATACCAACTGGCCAACAAACACTGCGCCCGCTTCTCACCCAACTCCGCCGCCTTGCGCAACCAGTTGGCCGCCTCCTTCCGGTCGCGCTCGACCCCCTTGCCCTCATTGTAAAGCAGACCCAGCTCATACTGCGCCTTGGGAATCTCCCGCTCGGCTGCCTTGCCTAACCAACGAACCGCCTCCTTGTAGTCCTGGGCCGTTACCTCGCCCTTGGCATACCAATAACCCAACCAATACTGCGACTCCAAATTGCCCTGCACCGCCGCCTTGCGATACCAGTCAAAAGCCGATTTCAAATCACGCGCTATCCCCTTGCCCTCGCGGTAATAGGAGCCCAACTGATACTGCGCCACAGCATCCCCCAACTCCGCCCCCTTGCGATACCAACGAAACGCCTCCCGCTCATCAGCAGCAACCCCCAATCCCTGACTGTATAGGTCACCCAATAGCCGAATGGCCGTCTGATCCTGCTGCTCCGCCGCCTTGCGGTACCACTTGACCATCTCTTCATAATCTTGCAACAAACCTTCACCGTTGCCATACATCTGCCCCAAACTGCACATGGCAGACGCATCACCCTGCTCCGCCGCCTTGCGATACCAGCGTATGGCCTCGCCAAAGTTGCGCGGAATACCATTGCCCTCCCGGTAAAAATGACCAAGCAGCGTCTGCGCCGAAGCAGTGCCACGGTTGGCCGCTTCGTAAAGCCAGGAGGGGATGCCCGTTGGGGTATTCTCTTGTAATATGATTGGTTTTATCTCTTCCGCCCACAGGGCATCCGCAGGCAATAGGCCCGCATACAACAGACCCGCCAGCAAAAGAGTACCCAACCGGGTTGAACGTGAACGGTCAGCGTTGGCAATCGGGTGCGGTGCTGAAGAGAGCAGCACACCCCACGCAACACAAGCCGTTTGCTCAGGTAGGCTGGCAGCAGGGAAGAAAGATCTGATCACCTGGGTATTGTCCGTCTGTTACGTGATGTTGAATCCTGTTACGGATCATAGCAGATGTTTGCCGCCATTGACAGCCAAACTTGCGTTACCGACAGCAGGTACTCAGAAAACGGTCGTCAACAGGTTGCCAAAATCTCTTCATTCAAGATGTCCTGGAAAGCGTCCAACGCAGCCAAGACAGTCGCAAACGCGGTGCCACCCAGGGATCGACGGGCGTTGACCGAAGCGGAAAGAGTCAAAAGGGCGCCAACATCGGCAGCAATGCGCGCATCGATCTGCTGCATGGCGGCCAGTGGCAGTGTGTCCAGCGTGCAGTTCTGTGCAATGCACAGACGTACCGTGCGCCCGGAAATTTCGTGCGCTTCCCGAAACGGTATCCCTTTGCGCACCAGATAGTCGGCCAGGTCGGTGGCCGTGGTAAAACCCGCCCCAGCCGCCCTGAGCATGGTCTCGCGGTGTACGGTAATGCCGGGGATCAACTCGGTCATGGCGCGCAGACAGCTCTGTACAGTGTCCAGAGTATCAAAAAGGGGCTCCTTGTCCTCCTGCATATCCCGGTTGTAGGTCAGCGGCAACGCCTTCATCAGGGTGAGCAGCGCCATCAGGTGACCAAACACCCGACCACTCTTGCCACGCACCAACTCCGGCACGTCAGGATTTTTTTTCTGCGGCATGATGCTGGAACCGGTGCAAAAAGCATCCGGCAGCTCAATGAAACCAAGCAGTGGCGAGGACCACAACACCAACTCCTCGGCAAAACGGGAAAAATGCACCATCATCAACGCACAGGCCGCCGCCAATTCAATGGCAAAATCCCGGTCAGAGACAGCATCCATGGAGTTGCGACACACCCCGGCAAAACCCAACTGCTCGGCTACCCACTCTCGATCAATGGGAAAAGGGGTGCCCGCCAGGGCGGCAGAACCCAAAGGCATCTGGTTGATGCGCTGGCGGATCTCGCCCAGGCGCGCATGGTCCCGCTGCAGCATCTCGGCATAAGCCAGCAGGTGGTGCGCCAGACTGACCGGTTGGGCATTCTGCAAATGGGTCATGCCGGGCAGAATGGTCTCGACATGCTGGCGCGCCAAATCCAGCAAAGCCTGCTGCATGGCACGCAGCCCCTGCCGCAGTGCATCCACCTGCTCGCGCAGGTAAAGACGTAGATCAGTAGACACCTGATCGTTGCGGGAACGGGCCGTATGCAGCTTACCCGCCACCGGCCCGATCAACGCTTTCAGGCGACTCTCCACATGCATGTGAATATCTTCCAGACTAACCTGGAAGGGCAGTTGCCCGGCGTCCAATTCGGCAAGAACCCGTTGCAACCCCTGTACAATCGCCTCTGCCTCCGCCTGGCTGATAATCTCCTGGCGGGCCAACATGCGGCAGTGCACGATGGAGGCCCGAATATCCCACGGATAGAGCCGGGCATCATAATGAATGGAGGCGCTGAACTGCTCAACAAACTGGTTGGTACTCTGGGCAAAACGGCCCCCCCACAGCTTGCTCATGGTTTTTTCTGTTCCAGGAGAGTGGCGATGCGCATGCGCAGAGCGTTGAGTTTGATAAAACCCCCGGCATCGGCCTGATTGAAAGCGCCATGATCCTCTTCAAAGGTGGCAATGGTGGGATCAAAGAGCGAACGCTCCGACTTGCGCCCCACCACCTGCACATTGCCTTTGTAAAGCTTGAGACGCACCACACCGCTGACGTTGGCCTGCGAGGCATCGATCATGCTCTGCAGCATCAGACGCTCCGGGCTGAACCAATAACCGTTGTAAATCAAGGCTGCATAGCGCGGCGCCAACTCATCCTTGAGGTGGGCCACCTCCCGATCCAAGGTCAAAGACTCCATGGCCCGGTGGGCAACACCCAGAATGGTGCCGCCAGGGGTTTCATAGACACCACGGGATTTCATGCCAACATAGCGATTTTCCACCAAATCCAGGCGACCGATACCGTTGGCACCACCCAGATAGTTAAGACGGGCCAGCAGATTGGCCGGTGATAGGGGCTCTCCGTCGAGGGCAACCGCATCGCCACGCTCGAAGGTGATCTCTACATAGGTGACCCGATCCGGGGCCCGCTCCGGGGAAACACTGAGTACAAACATCTCTTCCTCCGGTTCCTGCCAGGGATCTTCCAGAATCTTGCCCTCAAAGGAGATATGCAGCAGATTGCGGTCCATGGAGTAGGGCGACTCACCGCGCTTGTCCCGGCTCACCGGAATTCCGTGTGCATCGGCATAGGCGATCAACTTCTCCCGCGAGGTCAAATCCCACTCCCGCCAGGGGGCAATGACCCGAATATTGGGGCGCAACGCATAATAACCCATCTCAAAACGAACCTGATCGTTGCCCTTGCCCGTGGCCCCGTGCGATACCGCATCCGCCCCGGTGGCGTTGGCAATCTCAATCTGCTTCTTGGCAATCAAGGGTCGGGCAATGGAGGTGCCCAGATGGTAAACCCCCTCGTAGAGCGCGTTGGCCCGATACATGGGAAACACATAATCCCGCACAAACTCTTCGCGCAGATCCTCGATGAAAATCTCTTTCACCCCCATCTTTTCTGCCTTGATGCGTGCCTCTTCCAACTCTTCACCCTGGCCCAGATCGGCAGAGAAGGCGACCACCTCGCACTGATAATTTTCCTGCAGCCAACGCAGGATGATCGAGGTGTCCAAACCGCCCGAATAGGCCAAAACAACTTTGCGTACAGGATTCATCGCGATGACTCTTTTTCAACCCAAAAAAATACCATACCCAGACGCAACACTCAGGTCACGCCAACAGCCATTCCAGGATGGCTTTCTGCACATGCAGACGGTTTTCCGCCTCATCCCAAACCACCGATTGCGGACCATCCAGTACCTCCGAGGTCACCTCCTCGCCGCGATGCGCAGGCAGACAGTGCATGAAAAGGGCCTCCGGCTTGGCGTGTTGCAACAACAGAGTGTCAACGCAATAGCCAGCGAAAGCCTGTTGCCGCTTTTTAACCTCCTGCTCCTGCCCCATGGAGGTCCAGGCATCGGTGGTGACCAGATCGGCAGCAATCACCGCCTCCTGCGGTTGACGCACCAGGGTGATGGAACCCGACGTCCCATGTTGGGCAATCTCCTGTTCGGCCCGCGCCACGATGGCCGCTTTGGGTTCATACCCCTCAGGCACGGCCAGCACCAGATGAAAACCCAAACGGGCCGCCGCCAAAATCCAGGAGTGGGCCACATTGTTGCCATCGCCAATCCAGGCCACCTTGCGCCCGGCAATCGAACCACGATGCTCCTGAAAGGTGAAAATATCGGTCAAAATCTGGCAGGGATGGTAATCGTCAGAAAGTCCGTTGATCACCGGTACCGTGGCATAATGGGCCATGGTAACCAGATTTTCGTGGGCAAAGGTGCGCACCATGATGCCGTCTACATAACGAGACAAGACACGGGCACTGTCGGAGATCTCCTCCCCACGACCCAACTGCATCTCTTTCGAGGAGAGAAACAGCGCATGCCCCCCCAACTGGTACATGCCGGTTTCAAAGGAGACACGGGTCCGGGTCGAAGGCTTCTCAAAGACCATGGCCAAGGTGCGACCGCGCAAAGAGTGAACGATTTCGCCCGCCTTGTGCGCTGCCTTAAGGTGTGTCGTCCGCGCAAACAGATAGTGAATCTCTTCTGTCGACAGATCAACCAGGGAGAGCAGATCCCGCTTTGCGGTGGAGGTGTGGGTAGTCATGGGGAGACCTTTACTGGCCAGTGCAATTAAAACGAATCGGTCAATACACCGTCCAAAATGGCGACGGCTTGATCCATCTCAGCCTGCGAGACGGTCAGAGGTGGCAGAATGCGCAGAATGGTGCCCATCTGACAACTGAGCAACAGACCACGCGTCAAGCAGACCCCCAGAATCTCTTCGGCAGGGGAGTTGAGCTCCACAGCCAACATCAAACCGCGCCCCCGTACCATGCGGATCATCTCATGCTTGTGCTGCAACTGCTGCAACCGTTCCAGCAGATAGGCCCCCTTGTCGATCACCTCGGCAAGCACACCCTGATCCAGCAGGGTATGCAACGTGGCCAGGGCAGCAGCGCTCACCAAAGGCGTGCCGCCAAAGGTGGAACCGTGTGAGCCGGGTGAAAAAACCCGCGCCACCTCTTCACGGGCCATGCAGGCGCCCATGGGCAGGCCAGAGGCCAGGGCTTTGGCGGTGGTCATGATGTCGGGGGTGATACCGCTCCACTGATGGCACCACAACCGCCCGGTACGGCCCAGACCGGTCTGTACCTCGTCAAACACCAGCAGCAGGCCATTGTCATCGGCCAGTTGGCGCAAGGCGGGCAGATACTCATCCCCCGGAATGACAATACCCGCCTCCCCCAAAATGGGTTCCACCAGGATGGCCGCTGTGTTGGGGGTGATGGCCTTGGCCACCGCCTCCACGTTGTTGTAGGGCACATGGCGAAAGCCGGGCAGCAACGGTTCATAACCCCGCTGCACCTTCTCCTGACCGGTCGCGGTCAGTGTGGCCATGGTACGGCCATGGAAGCTGTTGATGGCGGTGATGATCTCGTAACGCCCGTTCTGGGCCCGCTTATGGCCTTTGTCCCGCTCCTGGGTGTAACGACGCACCAGCTTGATGGCCGCCTCGTTGGCCTCTGCACCACTGTTGCAAAAAAACACCCGATCGGCAAAGCTGGTTTCCACCAAGCGTTGTGCCAGTTGCTCCTGCAGGGGAACACGGTAGAGGTTGGAGGTGTGGATCAACTGACCAACCTGTTCCTGCACGGCAGCAACCACCGCCGGTGGGCAGTGGCCCAGGTTGTTGACACCAATGCCGGAGAGAAAATCCAAATACTCCCGACCCGCATCATCCCACAATCGGCTACCCTGTCCGCGCACAAAGGCAACCGGCAAGCGCGCATAATTGGGCATCAGTGCCGAAGAGGCAAAGTTGCCCGCGCCTCCGCTCGCCGAGGTGGTGGTGTGCATCGCCTTGTCCAAACCTTGCTGCCCCATGTATACCCCCAAAAACCGAAAAAGGAAAACCGCTTGGCAAAGACGATTTTCCACTATGGATGAAACGGGGGAGCCGAAACAACCGGCTACCCCCTGCAAAAATTTTCCGGGCGGGCGGAACGCTTGCCCGACGGGAAGTCACAACGGCGAATCAGATAAACAAGGTGATGTCTGCCTTTTGCGCCACCTCAAAAAAGCGCGCCGCACCGGCGTATTCCAGACCGTCAATCAGCTCTTCATGTTTAAAATCAAACAGATCGACAGTCATTTGACAGGCGATCATCTTCACATCCGACTCGATGGCCATGGCGAGCAGGTCATCGATACTGGCCACCCCTTTGCCAGCCATTTTTTGCTTCATCATAATGGTAGCCATACTTTCCATGCCGGGCAACATCTGCACAAACACGGGCATGGGCACCGGCATGGGCATCGCCGGGTTACCAAGGGGGGAAATCTTCAGATTGCGCTCTTTTTTCAGGACTTGCAAGCCATAAAAAGTCCAGAAGATTGTAACCTCATAATCCAGTGCGGCCGCAGTTGTGGCCAGGATCAGGGGGGGATAGGCGAAATCCAAAGTGCCCTTGGTGGCGATGATCGCCAATCTTTTTTGCTCGGCCATTGATGAAAACTCCTAGACTTTTTCGATTTCGTAGTAGAAAACCTTCCCATCCTCGGATGCCTTGACCAGTTTGTTGCCGGTCTGCGTGCAGAAGGATTCAAAGTCTTTGGCGGAGCCAGGGTCGGTTGCTTCGATGGCCAGGATCTGTCCCGGCGCCATATCCTTCAGGGCCTTTTTGGCGCGCAGAATTGGCAGAGGACAGTTAAGACCTTTTGCATCCAGGGTTTGATCAGCCATGTTGTGTTAACCTCCATTGATGGGTACCTGAAAGGGACATGCCCAGTAAAACAGCAAACGCTGATATACTGGTACGCATTCATGGCAGATTGCAAATATTTTTTTCTTTTTTATGATATGTGCTGGGAATATGATTGAATTTTCTGGCTGGTGGCGTAAAATGAATTCGCTAACTGGCTGATCGGGTTCACCTTTCTTACGGATACCACCATGACCGCAACTTTCATTGGTCTGCTCTTTATCACCGGCCTGCTCTGGCTGCTGTTGCATCTGCGCAAAGTGCGCGAGAGTTCCCTGGCAGAGGAACTGCCCAGTGATAAATTGACGGTGTTGATTGCCATCTATCAGATGTTGAGCAAAGCATGTCTCCAATATTACAGGGATTATGGCAATTATCCAGAGCGGATCACCGGGGCCAGTGACAGTTTGTTGGAGGCTGGGTATCTGAAGGGGGATCTGTTGGCAACCCTGACCAAAAGCTTGCCGCGTTTTTCTGTGGTCATCAATGACACCATCGGTTCGGCCATTTGTTTGCCCAACACCAAGCGGGAGTTGGCCACCGAGTTGATCACCCGTTTGCAGGAGATGGGTAGTCCCATGGTTTTTGTCGATTTGCGTGGTAACCAGTATACCCCGCTTGGCCTGCCCATTCCTCACGACGTGGTCAACCTGTGTCTGTTGCTGCCGCATGACCCCACCAAGTCTCCTCTGGAGAAGGCGGCAGAGGTTAAGGTCGTCGTGGCCTGATCTGATCGGGGCGGAGCTGCACCAAAATAGTTACGGGTCCAGGGAGCTGAGCTCCCTGGTGGGTCCAGGGCGAAGCCCTGGGAATTGGCTTTTATCTTTTGATCTTGTCTTTTGATCTTGTCTTTTGCTTTTGGCGCGCTTTTCACGATAAGCCGATGCGCTTTTTGCATCGGCGCAAGCGCGCCTAATTGACGCAAGATGTGCGTATTGGCGCGCTTTTTTGCGCCAATACGCACATCCTCCCAATGGGTTTTATCCGTGGGGAATCAACACAAACCTGCTCTGGTTCGCGGGGTTAAAAGTCGGGCATCCGCCCTCCAGGAGCGTGCCCCTGCGGGGCACAGATCTGGCGCGCTGCGCAGATTTGCTGCGCAAATCTGCTTCGGTAAAAGCGCGCCATTTCAGCAGGGCTCCGCCCTGCACCCGCCAGGGGCGATGATCGCCCCTGGACCCCGCAGAAATTTTTAA
>PDZU01000052.1 GCA_002753095.1 Magnetococcales bacterium | reverse complement strand
TATCGAAACAAAAACATGCTTTAACGGTGGGATCTGCAACGGGGTCTGTGTGTGTCACATGGAGGATTGATGGGTGATAGAGAGGCCGAATGCCGGCAACTTATAACATAATGAAAATTAGCTGTTTGACGTTTGCGTTATGCAAATAATCTGCCAATTTTTTTGGGTGTGGTCTGACTTGCGATAACTAGGGGGTGCGAAATTTCGCCCTACCCATGCCAACTTTTACGCAAAAAATAAAAAATTTTTTATCGTTAAATTTTGAATGGTTGCAATGTTGTGTTCAAAAAAATTGGGCGAAAAATGGGTACCAGGGCGAAATTTCGCCCTATAGGGGCAAGAGCGTTGCGCTCATCACCCACAACAAAGGCGAACCTGAAAATGAAGTCCAACAACCAATACCACGGTGTCCTCCCTGAAGCGGTTAAAGTCGTCCGCTACTGGGCCCACCGTCTGACCCAACACCCGTCATTTACCCCGTTCGACCTGGAAGACTTGGAGCAGGAGTTGATGCTGGACCTGCACATACGTCTGCCACGATTCGACCCCAGACAATCTGGGCTCGCAACTTTTGCATCCATGGTTATTTCCCGCTGCGCATCCAGGTTGATCGAGGAGGCGACGACTGCCAAATCGGGCGGGAACGTTCAGCGGTTGGTTTCACTGGATACGACGGTCATCAGCAACCGGCAGGGCGAACAGATCCTGCTTCAAGACACCATCGGTGAAGCAGATGGGCTCTGGCACCAGCAGGGAATGGCGTGGAATGAGGTCATTGAGCGGAAGGTTGATTTTTCCAGGGTGCTTTTTGTGTTGCCAAAGAACCTCTCGTACCTCGCGTCTCGTCTGCTTGAAGAAAGTGCATCCGAGGTAGCCCGGTCCGCCAGGGTGTCCCAGGCAACCATTCACGTGGCAGTCGAGAGGCTGTGTTGTTTTGCCAAGATGCTCGGATTTGTAGGTGTGCCTGCTTGATTCGGAAAATAGAAACAGTACGAGATTGCGCAGCAGCACAATGGTTTGGCAAATCGAAACATATTGCAGAGAACGGAGGAGTAAAATGCCAAGCACAACGAGTACCCGCATTACCCAGGAATGGGAATGCATCCCGGCTGGAGTCTATTTGGATCTGCCAGCCGAACAATACCACGCTGACCCATCACTGTCGGTCAGTGGTATCAAGGCGCTGGTGGCCAGTCCGTTGACCTATTGGAACCAGTACCTGAACCCGGAACGGGATGTCGAGGAGTCGAACACTCCGGCCAGGGTTTTGGGCAAGGCGATCCACAAACTGGTGCTGGAAGGAACTGATGCCTTCAACAGTGCCTACCTGGTTGAACCCACGCCGGAAGACTATCCCGGTTGCCTGCAGGGTGTCGAGGCCCTGCGCGAGAAGTGTGGCCAACTGGGTCTGAAAAAATCCGGCACCCTGGAGGAGATGTCGTTTCGCATCCTCGATGTCGAACCCAACTGCCTGCTTTGGCCGGTAATCAAGGCATCATTCATGGACGAGGTGGCGGCTGGCGACAAGGAGACCCTCTCCAAGGAGTTTTACCAGCAGTGTCTGAAGGCGCATGAGGCTGTTCGCAGCAATGATGCGGCAAAGGCTGCTTTCACGGGTGGGTTGCCGGAGGTATCGGTGTTCTGGAGAACCGAGGATGGGGTGCCCATGAAGTCGCGGTTCGACTACTTGAAGCCGCAGGCGATCATCGATTTGAAGACTTTCAGCAACCAGAACGGCGCACCCATTGATATGGCGGTGGTGCATGCTGTCACCCGCTATCTGTACCACGTTCAGGCGTATGTCTATGTGCAGGCGGCCAAAGCGGCCAAGGAACTGATCCGAAGCGGGTGCGTATATGGCGAAGGCAGTCGTGCGCTGCAGCAGTTTGCCCATGTGCAGGAGGATCCCAGATTTTTCTTTGTCTTCTTGGAAACGGGCCCGGCCATGAATGTTCTGGTGCGTGAACTGGCGCAGTCGCGGGGCGATGTTCTCTCGCTGATCTGGGAAGCGGGAGGGTTGATTGCCAGACGCGCCATTGATGTGTGGAAGGCGCACATGCAGCAGTTCGGTCCGCATCAACCGTGGCGGATCAATCAACCGGCTCGTCCGTTCATGGACGAAGAGTTTCCAACCTGGGCAGTGGAGTAACGACCATGTCATTTCAAATCAAACCGGCAGTTCGCATTTTTCAACCCGTCCTGATCGGTATGTGGGGCGGATCTTCTTCGGGCAAGACCTACTCGGCACTGCGTCTGGCCCGTGGCTTGGTGGGGCCCCAGGGCAAAATCGGTGTGATCGACACCGAAAACCGGCGCGCTCTGTTCTATGCCGGAAAAGTGGGTGGCCAATGGGATCATATTGATTTCCAACCGCCGTTTACGCCGGAGCGTTATACCGAGGCTTTTCGCGCTTTTGAACGGGTTGGCGGTTACGACTGCATCATCATCGATTCGGCATCGCATGTCTGGGAAGGCGAGGGTGGGGTGTTGGATCAGGCCGACAGCAGCAACACCACCGGCTTGGCCAAATGGGCCAAGCCCAAGATGGCCCTGAAACGGATGATCAACACGCTGTTGCGTTCTGGCTGTCACGTCATTTTCTGCCTGCGGGCCAAGATGGGTGTGGCCCAGGATGGCCGTGGGAAGGACGCCAAAATCTACAGCAGCGGGTTGGAACCCATCATGGAGAAAAACCTGATTTTCGAGATGACGGTTTCGTTGCTGTTCGGACCGGATCACAAGCCGCTGTTTCAGGCGGCGGGTGAACGCTACTTCGTCAACCCCATCATTCCGGCCATCAAGGCACCGGAGGAGATTCTGCGTGCCATCAAGCCGGGTGAGTATGTCAGCGAGGCTACGGGCAAAGCCATTGCCGATTGGCTCAGTGGTGCCACCCGCGATGCACTGGACGAGGCGCGGCGGATGGCTGCCAGAGGAACGGATGCCTTTCGTGCGTGGTGGCCGTCTCTCAGCAAAGAGGACAAAGGATTGTTGAACCAGCATATCCAGGAACTGCAGGCAATTGCTGCCAAGGCGGACGTTGATGCCCAGGCGATGGATCAAGATTCATCGGGTGCAATCGGCGAGGACGGTGGTGAGTCTTCCGCTGATGATGGGAATGACGATGCATTGTCAGGCGGTTTCGACAGTTTCGAAGATGATGAAGAGTCGGCACAGGTTTCTGAACCGCAGCCGGTGGTTTCACCAGAGCCTGTCCAGCAAGCAGCACCTGTCCAACAAACAGCGCCTGTCCATGTACCTGTTCGGCCAACGGTCACGCAACCACCACAGCGGGTACAACAGACCCAGACACCACCGGTGACTCAGCCGCCACGCCGGGCCGCAGCGCCACAACCGTCGCCTGCGCCGATTGACCTTTCCACCGACGACAATCCGTTCTGATAGGAGGAACACGCCATGAGCGAGACAATGACTCTCTCGATTGAAAACTTTGGTGGTATTGAAGCTGCTGCCTTGGCCATAAACCCCGGCTTGACGTTGCTGTCGGGTGCCAATGGAGCAGGCAAGACGACAGTCCTGCGTGCTCTGGCCTCCTGCCTCCGCTCGGACACAGTGATGCCGATTCTGCTTGATGACGGGAAAGAGGCACTGCTCAAAAAGGAGTCCCACCTGCTGGTGCGGGGCAGATCCGGGTCGGTGACACTCAGCAGTGGGCAGGGCAGTCGCCGGGTAACGTGGCCTTCCAACACCAGCAAGGGGACAGGGGTGTTTCCTGGCCAGGTGGCTCCTTCCCGGATGGCGTTGGGACTGATCGATTGGATGGCGATGCCGCAGGCTGTCCGAATCAAAACGCTGCTGGAGACGGCGGCCAAGAATCCCTCTCTGTCGTCCACGATCACACGCGAGGATTTGGATCGTGCAGTGGCGGGAGAGCGACTGGACCCGGCGATGATCGACTGGGCCTGGCAGGTGATTTCTGGCCATGGGTTTGATGTCGCCCATTCCGAGGCGACGCGCTTCTTGTCGGAGTCTACCGGCGGATGGCGGGCAACGACTCGGGAAGCGTATGGCGAGGAGAAGGCCAAAAGCTACCTGCCGCCGGGATGGGAGGCCGATCTGGTTTCTGCCACCCAGGAAAGTTTGCAACAGGAGGTGCAGGCCAGACGGCAGGCGGTTGAACAGGCCATCGCCAACCAATCAGTGGGTGCTGCCGAAGCGGTACGCATTGAGGCGGTGGCGAACACCCCCTTGCCGGACATGGCCACTCTTGAGACGGCACTGGCCAAAGCACGTATCAGCAACTCAGACGTGATTACCGGTTTGCAGGCCAAACTGCCGCTGCTGCAACAGGAGCCACAGTCGATCATTGATGCCCGATTGGCGGTGGCAAACTGCAAAAGCCGCATCAAGTTCTTGCAGGCGGAAATGGCCGCTCTGCAATCCGGTGCGCCCAGGATTGATGGCCATTGCCCTGGCTGCGGCATCGCACTGGCCGTCCATGATCGTGGTGCAGGAGGTGCTCCGACCCGCTACGGACTTTCCTTCCCGGAAGGCACCGCAGTCGATCCATCCCAGATCGATCGATTGTCCGCAGAAATTGATGAACTGACGGCGGAGGCCGGGAAACAGGAGTCTGCCATATCGGCGCACTCCCGAAGTGTATCGGAACAGGTGGCGACAATCCAGAAGGAGTTGAGCCATGCGCAAGAGGCGCAACGCCAAGCGGTGCATGCAGCAGAGCAGGGGATCAATACAGCCAAACGGCAAATGGCTGAAATCAGTGCCGCTCAGAACCGTTTGGCGGAAATCCGGGCAAAAGGCACTGGGGTGTCGGCAGAGGAGATATTGAATCTGCGGCAGGCATCCAGCCGGAGCGAGACCAGACTGAAGGCCTGGGAGATCAAACAGGCAGCGGATCGGTATGCGGAAGATGCGCGGCAGTTTGCGGTGATCAAGGAAATAACCGCTCCAGCCGGTTTGCGCAAGGCCAAGATGGATACTGCCCTGGCCGGGCTGAATGGACGGTGTGCCGAACTGTCGGCCATCGCCAATTGGGGAACGGTCTCTCTTACTTCAGATGCCGATCTGCACTATGCCGGAAGGCCGTATGTCGTCTGCTCTGCTGCCGAACAGTACCGCTGCCGCGTCACCATGCAGGTGCTTTTGGCCGTCATTGAGCAGTCGCCCATTCTGCTACTGGACGGCACCGATATTCTGGATTCTGCCGGTCGGTTGGGGATGGTCAAGCTGCTGCGTTCCACCGGGATTCCGACTGTTCTGGCCATGACTGCCAAGCGGGACTATGCCAGCGCACTCACCACCCTGTTTGACACCATCTTCTGGGTGCAGGGTGGCCAAGTAACCCAGATCTCAACAGTCGGACAACGATAGGCAGAGAGAGGAGAAAAGCAATGGGAAGATATTTTGACCGGTTGTGCCGGATTGCGGAGAGGGAAAACGATACTGTTCTGATTCAGTGTCTGAAGGAAGCAAAGCTCTTTGTTTTCGACGGAGATCCGGCTGAGTTCATACCGAAGGCGGTCGATTTTGATAAGGCAGAAGAGTTGATCAACGGCTTCTTTCTGCCATTCCCGACGATTGCGATTGAGGATGACAAGGGGATCGTTTTGCTGCAGGCAGCAGACGATCACTCCCGGCAGATGATGGCATACGACCTGATCGTCAATCAAGAGGGGTTCGCCCAGTTGACTATCAGTGAGGTTCACGACTTCAAATACTCCGGCAAACCAGAATTCCCGATTGGGATTTACCTGTATGACGGTGCCATGACCGTTTTGTTCGATAAAAGCGAGCGAAAAGTGCGTGCTCTCCAGACATCTGTATCGAATGTTCCAGATACGGAGAAATTCAAGAATATCACGGCAGCATTGTACGAGGTGATGACCCTGAATACGCCATCGCGGTTCGTATTTGAGATCGCTCCAGCCAAAGGTCGGAAAAATGTCAAAAAGATTCTGCGCAGCGACGATCGATCTGTTTTTACCCTGCTGACGCCAGGGGAGATCAAAAAGCGGTATGGGCTGGATGGTGCGCAGAAGTCAGGTGGTGCAGATGCAGGGGTGGGCAAAGTACCCCACCCGCGTCGTCGCCATCTGCGGACGCTCCATTCAGAGAAATTCCGGCACAAACAAGGCCAGACGATCACCATCCCGGCCTGCTGGGTGGGTCCGGAAGAAAAACAGGTCGGGAACAAGATCTACCGGGTGAGGTTGGACGTATGAACATCGATCAGATTATCGAACAGGCCCGTGGGCACTGGCCGAGCATTTTGCTCTCGCTCGGTGCCAGCCAGGAAAATCTGGCCAACAAACACCGTTCATGCCCGTTTTGTGGCGGGAAGGATCGCTTTCGGTTTGATGACAAGGATGGCCAGGGCACCTTTATCTGCAACCAGTGTGGCGCAGGAGACGGGTTTGAATACGCAGCCCGACTGCTGAATCTGGACTGCAAGACCGACTTCGTCAAGGTGGTCGATACGGTGGCGGATGTTCTGGGTCTGGAACTGTCATCCAGAGATGGTGTGCAGGACAACCAGTCAGACAAAAAGAAAGCCGGTGGTGCTGATCTGAAGGTTATGGACAAAGCCGCCAAGGCCGCACGAGCTGTTGCCTTGGCCCATGAGATCATCGGCGCAAGTCAGGATGCCCAGGATGATAATCCGTATTTGGCGCGTAAACAGGTGTCAGCTACGGCAAACATGCGCGAGATAGACTATGACACCCTGGTCAGCATCCTTGGGTATGAACCAAAAGGAAAAGCCGGACGCTTCCAACCAGGCCGGATTCTCCTCATCCCCATTGAGCTGAACGGTACCCTGTCTTGCCTGGAGATGATCGGCGGTGATGGGAAAAAGTCATTCCTGGCAGGCGGGACTATCTCTGGCGGCGGATTTTGGAAGTCGCAGGAGTTTCCTTCTGGCGAATGCATCGGACTGACAATTGTGATCGGGGAGGGTGTTTCCACCACCCGAACTGCAGAGATGGGATGTGATGAATCGGTTGGCGTCGCTGCCATGATGAACTCCAACCTTCCGGCTGTAGCCAGCGCACTCCAGCTTTTGTACCCGTTTGCCAAACTCGTCATCCTGGCCGATTTGGTCAAGGCCACTGGCCTGCCCGATCCCTACGCGGTGAAGGCAGCGCGATTGTCTGGTGGATTTCTGGCTGTACCAGACTTTGGGCCAAAACGACCGGAAGGGATGACAGACTGGAATGATCTGATGGTGGTTCATGGAATTGATGAGGTGAAAAGACAACTGGCCAACGCCAGGGAAATCAATATTGCATCACATGAATCGGATATAGCTAATGAGAGTCAATTCGGCCTGAACTCGCGATTGGTACGCAAGTTTGGCGACATAATAAGGCACTGCCAGCCATTCAAGAAGTGGTTTATTTATAATGGCAAAAAATGGCAAGAAGATCAGTCGGAAATGATGATGAAGTTGGCTAAAGAAACGGTGCGTGGGATATATCAAGAATCTGCAAAATCTGATGATTTGTCACGCAGGCAGTCATTGGCAAAGTTTGCATTGTCTTGCGAAAAACTATCCCATTTGACAGCAATGATAACTCTATCCAAATCGGATGTGCCGATTTTGCCAGAACAGTTCGATTCCAATCAGTGGTTGTTCAATGTATCGAACGGGACAATCGATTTAAAGTCAGGGAAATTGATGCCTCATGTCAGGACTGATTTTATTAGAAAGATGTCAAAGGTGCCATTCGATAAAAACGCGACGGCACCAACATGGGAGAGATTTTTAAGAGATGTGTTTTCTGGTGATGAAGCATTGATCAGATTCATCCAAAAAGCGGCTGGATACAGCATGACTGGGTCGACTGAAGAGCAATGCCTGTTCTTTTTGTATGGCAAAGGGAAAAACGGAAAGTCGACGTTCACAGAAACATTGCAGTTGCTTTTTGATGACTATGCTATGCGGTTGTCGACAGAGGCACTCCTGTCCTCTCGGCATGGCGAGAAAGATGCCTCCAACGATATTGCCAGGTTGGCTGGCATGCGGATGGTTGTTACCTCGGAAATTCCTGATGATCAGCGACTGAATGAGTCGAAAGTCAAAGACCTGACTGGCGGCGATACCATCACGGCACGGTTTCTCTACGGTGAGTTTTTTGATTTCAAGCCATCCCACAAGTTGTGGATTTTTGGCAACCACAAGCCTGTCATCAAGGGTATCGATCTTGGAATCTGGCGGCGGATTCGGCTCATTCCGTTCAAGGTGACGTTCACAGACGAGACTGCCGATCCAAAATTGAAGGGCAATTTGATCGACGAATTGCCGGGGATTTTGAAGTGGATGGTGGACGGTTGCCTGCTTTGGCAGCAGGAGGGGCTCGGACTGCCAGCGGCCATAGCGGACGCAACGGAGGAGTATCGGAGCGAAATGGACCAGATTGGACCATTCATCGCCGAATGTTGTGTCATCGGGGAAGGGTATTACGTGAAATCAGGGGAACTCTTCAAAGCCTACCAGTCGTGGTGTCGAGAGACAGGGGCGCGAGAGGTCTCGCAAACAAGGTTTGGAGCATATCTTACAGATCAAGGTTTTATTTCGCCCAACAGTCCAATCAGAGTCGATGGCAAGCTGTCTCGCCTCCGATACGGAGTCGCTCTACACAGTGAACCTTACGATTCTTCTGTTACGGGTGTTACGGGTTTTAACGGGTACAGCGTAGATCAGTGTGAGATAGGAGCAATGGAAAAAAATCCAGGGAAAGACGTAACAACCAGTAACACCCGTTACACCCAGGACAATGTTGTTCCAATTCGCCCCGATTTCTCATCTGCTCAAGCACACGTCCAGGTGGTTGGTGAAGATGCGTTTGAGGACGGTGTGATATGAGACAGAGGTATTGGCTACGCCGAGAGGATTTGTGTAACACATTGAATAATAAAGGCAAAAAGCATGAACACGATCATAATACATAATGATACAGTTGTTTTATCTGTTACAGGTGTTACAGGTTGTAACAGGTATATATATATTATATAGGCATATATATATGTAATAGAGAAAAATTCCCGGGAAGTGCGTAACAACCCGTACAACCCGTATCACTCTGGCCCAAATGGCTCCAAGCAACACTTCCTGGATGCTGGAAACAGATTCTGGTCCGTTCTTGGTTGGCAGGAAAAGCACAGCAATTTAGGAGGTTGGGAGATGTCGACTATTCTTTCGCCCCAGGAAATCCTGGCCGATTTGGAGAAGAGAGGTGTGTTCCTCACGCTGAACGCGGATGGATCCCTCAAATACCGTGCTCAAGCTGGGGCAATGACAGAGCAGGCCAAGGAGCTGATCAGGGCAAACAGAGAGGCGATAGTCTCCTGGCTGAAATATGACCCTTTGCTCCGGCCACTGACGGACGAGGAAAAGATCCGCTTGGCGGCAGCTTTCCAAACGCTGCGCGACAGGCATGGCCGAGAGCTGCACGCTGCCGGGTGGGATCGGGATGCGGTGCTTGATGGGCTGGATCCCAACGGGTGTGAGGTGGCTGGCGATGTGCCAGCGGTTTTGGGGCTGTTCATGGACGGAGGGCGATTGGTGGCCGTTCATCCCGACCGTCTGGATCTGGAATTTCCCAATGGCGTGCCATTTTCCAAAATTCGTGGTGGCTGCCTGATGGGTGGAACGGTGCTGGAGGAGTTCCTCCGTACCGGAAAATGAAAAATTGAGGCAGGAGCATATTGTTGCCTGCGGAGTTGCACAAAGCGCAAAGGAGAACGAGATGAGCGAGGAGCGTCGATTCAAGCCGCTGATCAAGCTGGCTGGGTTATACGAAAACCAGTCCCAGCGAAGCGGGGAAACCTATTTTGCCGGTTATTTGGGTTCGGCGAAGGTGGTGGTCTTGCGGGACAAAAACGCAGAACCGGGCAAACCGACCTGGAACCTGTGCATCCAGGAGCGAGAGCCAAAAGCAGAGGAGGGTGGTGGTGCCGGGCAGAGCCAAGGGTATGGCCAGAGCAACCAGCGTCAGGGGTATGGCCAGAGCCAGCGGCCCAGTGCGCAGCGGCAGGGCATGCAGGTGACTCAGCCTGCACAGCAAGCGCAACCGCATGGGGTCGTGGATTATGGCGATGATCTACCGTTTTAGGCAAACAGGAATGTGCAGAAAATTCGATGTGATAAACAGTGGCAGGCGGGTGGCGGCTTCGATCTTGGCGGGTCCAGCCGCCACCCTGAACCACTCAACCAATGGAGGAAGAAATGGTCTTGGTAACAATGCCCTATAAAGCCCCGATCAGGGAAGGGGCAATTCTCACTTTGGACCTGGGAACGAAAACAGGATGGGCGGTGAGGCAGGAAAACGGTCTCGTGGTCAATGGCACGGTTGAATTCAGGCCTGGTCGGTTTGAAGGGGGTGGCATGACGTTTCTCCGGTTCAGACGTTGGCTGGATGAAATCTATCTCTCGACTGGTTGCATTGGCGGTATCTGGTTCGAGGAGGTGAGCAGGAACGTGGCCACGATTGCTGCCCAGGTGTATGGCGGCTTTCACGGGCAGTTGACGGCGTGGGCAGAAGAGCACGGGATTCCGTATCGTGGCGTGCCGGTCGGTACCATCAAGCGGCACGCAACAGGGAAAGGCAACGCCTCCAAGGAGATGGTCATCGAGGCGATGCGGCTGAAAGGTCACAACCCCTGCGACGACAATGCTGCGGACGCTTTGGCAATTCTTCACTGGGTGCTCAGTACGGAGGTGCTGCCATGATCGGAGGACCGATGTCACCGCGCTCATGCCTGTCGCGATTGATCCCGCAGAAGGTGGATCCGGAGCAGCAGAGGCGGGAAGGGTGGGTCAGGCATGGCATACTGGTGGTGGCCATTGACGACAAACGGTTGAGTTGGCCGGAGCAGGAGATGGTGAAACTCGTGGCCAAAAAATTGTTCGGTCAAAAGGTGGCGAAGGAGGGGGCAAATGGGCGATAACGGTTGGGTGCCTGCAATGGTTTTTAAGCGCATAGTCGAGGCCGCCCGGACTTTGCGTGCCTTGCGTATGGCTGGTCTGAAACCGGCTGGGTACACAAGTTCATGGCCGGATGTGATATTCGACCCGAATGATCTGCAGGGATGTGATCATGCGAAGGTGTCGCGTTTATCGCCAACACCGGAGGCCATCACCAGGATGGATGAGTCTCTGTTGTGGTTGCGCTGGTTGAAACCAGAACAGGCACGGGTAGTGTGGCTTTATGCGGAGGATGTGCCGCGCAAGATTCTCTGTGCCCGAGTGGGCATGAGCCTGAGCAAGGCCGGTCGGGTGCGGGAGATTGCGTTGTCAGTAATTGCCTCAATGCTCAACCAGACCAAAAAAACCTTACAATCGAAGGTAGATCGGGAAGAAGTGTTTGTGCAGGAATATCGTCAAACGGGGAATGCCAGTGCAGCATACCGTGCCGCGTATCCGTGCGATGGATTGACGAACGACGTTATTCACGACAGAGCTCGTCGATTGGTAAAAAAATACCGTACCGGCGCTGATTTTCTGCAAAAACGGGACTCAACCGGCGAAACCGGCGCAAAACAGGCTTGCTGAACCGGCGAAACCGGCGCAAATCGACACACGCTTTGCGCTTAACCAATTGAATTTTATGTGGTGCTAAAAAAAATTGCTGACGTGGTATGCTGACGCAATTTTCCGTGATGCGAATTTGACAGAATCTGCTATGCTTTTCACTATGATCGAGAGTTGTCGCGCACGGTAGCCACCATCACCGATCTCGAATCCAAAAACCCATCCAGGGGAGACCCTGAGATGGGTTTTTTTATGCCTGCATACCCTGGCCGCCATTGAGCGGCTTTTTTTACGCCCTGGTGGAACAGGGCATCGATACGGTGGGAGAGATTACACGGACCGATAAAGGTGCCCGGTGATCGCTCCTGCGATCCCAGCCCCACCCTGGTGTTCCAACACCGGGCATCTTTGGAGGTATTTGCCATGCCTGAAATCACGACACTACCCATCAGCAGCATCACCGTTGGCAAACGGCATCGACTTGATTTGGGCAACATTACCCATCTTGCCGATAGCATTCGCGACATTGGCCTTTTGCAACCCATCGGTGTGGGCCCGGATAACAGCTTGGTGTTTGGTCATCGGCGGTTGGAAGCCTGCCGGTCGTTGGGATGGGAGAGTGTACCGGTTCGTATCGTCGATGCGCCAGCCATTATGGCCGAACACGATGAAAATGAAGTTCGGAAGGATTTTACCCCCTCGGAGCGGGTGGCGATAGGCCGGAAGATTGAAGAGTTTCTGGGAAATCGGCGCGGACAACGGACGGATATCACTGCTCAGCAACTTCAGGAAAATTTTCCTGAAGTTCAGCCAGGACAGCAGACTCGTGATATCGCAGCCGAAAAATCCGGATTTGGAAACGGGAAAACCTATCAGCAGGCCAAAACCGTAGTGGCTAATGGCACTCAAGAACTGGTCGATGCCATGGACCGTGGCGACGTATCCATCTCAGCGGCGGCCACCATTGCCAAACTGCCACCTGCAGAGCAGCAGGCCGTTGTCGCAGGTGGTAAGGATGCGGCTCTTGAGCGGGTCAGACAGGTGAGAGATGCGAAAAACGCAGCGGTCGTTTCCCAGGCCAACCAGATCCGCCGGGAGCAGAAAAAGGCGGTGCAAGACGAGCGGGCAGCGGTAGCCGTCCACGCCAATCAGTCTCTGTCGCCAATATCGGACCGTTTTCGGATCATCCATGGCAATTGTGAGCAGGCCCTCTCTCTGGAGGCAGGGTCGGTGGACTGGATTTTTACCGATCCGCCGTATCCCAAGGAGTTCTTGCCTTTATTTGAAACCCTGGGCCGGGTTGCTGCACATGTGCTCAAACCGGGTGGGGCACTGCTTGCCATGGTCGGGCAGTTCCATTTGCCAGAAGTCATCCGGTTGCTGGAGACCAACCTCAGTTACCACTGGATGCTGAGCTATCTGACACCGGGAGGGAAGTCTCCGCAAATCTTTCCTCGGCGCGTCAATACTTTCTGGAAACCAGTCCTCTGCTTTACGAAGGGAGAATATTCCGGTCCATGGATTGGCGATGTGGTTCGCAGTGAGCCAAACGACTGCGACAAGCGGCATCATCATTGGGGCCAGTCGGAAAGCGGCATGGCCGACCTGATGCGGCGTTTCGTCAAAGCGGGCGAGACGGTGATGGATCCCTTTCTGGGTGGTGGTACCAGCGGCGTGGTTGCCCTCGATCTTGGTTGCCACTTCATCGGCTACGACGTGGACCAGATCGCGGTCGGCACGGCACTTAACCGCATGCGGGAGTACGGTGATGCAGCCTGAATATTTGGACAACGGTGCTCGTGCCAGAGTCGATGGTCGCGGTGATGCGTGGGCCAATGAACACCGAACGAGTCTTGGTGCGCGATTCAACATGATGGACTTGGACGCCTTTTTTGGCACCGTCTGTTTTGGCCAGAATACGGTGGACAGGCTGTTCATTGAGTACGTGCCGGATGATTACGCCAACCGGTTCAAGGTATTGCGGGAGTTTGGACTGGTGGCCATGTTTGACCGGAAAAGTTCACTGAACGCTGCATTGGAGGCGAACAACCAGATTTCCACCGCAGTTTACTTGTGGATTTGTCGGAAACTGGGAATTGGTCAATCCAATCCACCAAAATTCTTCTTTGTGATCGGTGGCCAGGATCCACCCTGGGAGATGATCGAAATCGACATCCACAACGGCGAGCAGACAGGTTTGCGGGCAACAATCGTCCACCACAGTGATTGGCGGCGCGTTTGGGAGACACTCGGACTTGCATCATTGAGGCGGGAGCTTGCCTTGTGGGTCACCTGCCGACGGAATTGAGTCGCCATCAATCAGAACCATTACCTATCGAACCCACCCAGTCCATCTGCGGTGGGTTTTTCAATTTTTGGAGGCACCAGTCATGGGTCTGAACCCACAACAATTCCGCAGCCTGATCATCCGGCCAACCCTTCGTAGACTCGACCTGTGGAGCGAGGCGGCTGAGGAGTTGCTGCTCGGCACGGCGATTCAGGAGTCGGCACTGCACTACCTGCAACAGATGGGTGGTGGTCCCGCCATGGGTGTATGGCAAATGGAACGCGCTACCCATGACGACCTCTGGCTGAATTTCCTGAACGGTCGGACAAAGCTGGGGCTGAACGTGCTGGGGCCGTACACCAAACCGGAGGCGACTCGCATGGTTTGGGATTTGTCGTATGCCTGCGCCATGTGCCGAATCCACTACCTGCGCTGTCCAGATGCTCTGCCGCCTGCTGGCGACATTGCCGGTCAGGCTGCCTACTGGAAGCGGTGGTACAACACCTCTCTCGGAAAAGGCACGGTCGAGCAGTACCTCGACAGTTGGTGCGTTGCGATGGGAGACATGCCATGACGAACACACCCTGGCCACACTTTTCCGAATCAGAACTGCGTTGCCACTGCGGATGTGGCCGACAGGATATGGACGCAGACTTCTTGCTGAAACTGGAAGCCTTGCGCATGGCCTACGGCAAACCGATGCCGGTGAGTTCCGGGTATCGGTGTCCGGCGCACAACGCTGCAACCTCTACCACCGGTGAAAACGGGCCACACACGACCGGACAGGCAATCGACATCTTGGTTGCCGGTGAGGATGCCTACCGATTGGTTGGTCTGGCTATCCAGTATGGTTTCACTGGTATCGGTTTCAGCCAAAAAGGGCCACCAGAAAAACGCTTCATCCACCTCGATACACTGACACGCGCCGATGGTTATCCAAGGCCGACAGTGTGGACCTACTGATTCTCAAGGAGATCACCATGGCACTTCCCCCCACTGTTCTTGCGCGATTGCGCGAACCTTCCACATGGGCCGCTCTGGCTGCCAGCGTGGCCATCTTCACCGGACACGATCCCACCACCACGGTCAACACCACGATGCAGGTGGTTGGCGGCCTGGCCTCTTTGGCAGGTGTGTTCCTGTCGGAGAATAACAACACACCACGGAGCCCGTAACGCTCCGCAGGCGATTCAACCACGAGGAGAACTCCCATGGAATGCGGTGAACATCACAATCTTTGTCCGTTGGCAGAAAGGCTGGCGGTTCTTGAGGCCGAAGTCAGAGACCAGATGGAACATACCAGGGAGATTCAACAGGAAATGGCCAACACCAGCGACAAATTGCAGGAGATCGATGCCAAGTTGAGTGGTTTGATCCTCTCCATCGATGGACTGGTTGAGGCGTGGACTGCCACGCGCAGCGCCGTCCTGTTGGCCAAATGGATCGGCAGCATTCTGCTCTGGGTCTCCGCAATAGCGGCTGGCATCGGCGCATTCATGGCTTGGTGGCACCCCAAGCAATAAAAACTGAGATGGAGATGACGATGGAAGCAGGTGTGGTGACTGTTCTGGCGGCGATGGTGACATTTCTGGTGCCGCTGCTGGTGTTGTTGCTGATCGTGATTTCCCTGCTGCCGGTGGTGGTGGCAGGGAAATGCCAGGATGACAAAAATAGTGCAACCGTTGGCAGCCAGGTTGCGGACTGGCTATGATCAGCGCCAAATTTGACCAAGAGGCGCTGAATCGCACCTTTGCCAGCATGCACAAGCAGATCCGCTTCGCTGCCGCCCAGGCGCTCACAAAAACGGCGCAGGATGCGCAGGTGGAGGTTCAGAGGCAGTTGCCGGAGCGGTTCACCATTCGCACTGGTTGGGTGGCAAAAGGGATCCGCATCATCCCGGCCACGCCGGACAACCTGCAGAGCGCGGTGCTGGTCAAAGATGAGTTCATGACCAAGCAGGAAACCGGCGGAGAGCACACCTCTCTGTTTGGTGGATCGCTTGCCGTGCCGGTTGGTGCCCGGCCAACGCCAAGATCGGTAACAAGGCCATCACAATTTCCCAGGGCACTTCTGGCAAAGCCAGGATACTTTATCGCGCCCATCAAGCATGGCTCCCGCACCATGGCCGTCTGGAAGCGTACAGGCAACGGACGGCACACCCGGCTGACGCTGATGTACGTCTTCAAACAGCAGGTGCGGCTCAAGCCACGCTTTGGTTTCCGGGACACGGTTCAAATGGTGGCGGACAATCGCCTGCAACGGCGGTTTGATGAGGCGTTGAAAAACGCGCTGGCGACGGCGCGGTGAATTTGTTCACACAATTTCAAATATTTTATGGAAATTGGCAGTTTCCAATATTTTGCGAATCTCTGGCTGAGGATGCAACAATGCAATAGTTGCATCTTTGGCCAATGCCTCTTCTCTCAGGAGTAGAAGCATTCCAAGAGCTGATGAGTCAATGTAATTTGTTTCGGACAAGTCAACTGAGAAATGAGTAATCTTGCTCTGAGTTTGTGCGTCTTCGTTGTGGTATGTTTTTCTGAACAGGTGATGTGATTCAAAACTAAATTTCCCTTTTACGCTGATTGTCAAAGAATGGTTTGTACGAGCAACTGAAATTGAGGGGACCAATTTGGTAATCCTTTACCATTGTCTGGTTAGTACAAGATGGGAGGGTTGTGCATAACCCATCGATGGTTGGGGCAGGGACGCGCAGGGCGGCGACATACCATGCCAGATCAAAAGCGTCATGGAATGGTCGGGTTTTCCGCAGTGGCGTTCATCCCGTTGCAGTGTCGCTTTGGTTTCCTATGACTCGAGCCTTCAGCAGTGTGCTTGGATTGAAGGTAAGTACCTTGCGAGCGGAGATTTCGCACGTTTCACCAGTTTTTGGATTGCGTCCACTGCGGGAATGCTTGTTTCGGATGCTGAAGTGGCCAAAACCGGAAAGCTTAACCGATTCGCCATTTTCCAATTGGATGCGGACGGTCTCTAAAATTGTATCCACAACAATAGCAGCATCTTTTTTGGGAATTGCCATAGCAATACGAACGGATTCTGCAAGGTCAGCCTTGGTCAGTGTGTTGTCCATGTGATCACGCTACAATCCGCCTGTCGGGATAAGGCGAATTGCCTTCTCTACGCTGAAAAGAGTATGAGGAAAAACAAGATGGATAGCTGATTCTGGCGATGGTGTCAATGCGGTTACGGAAATTTGTTGGTCATTGCCTTGCGTTCCTTCCGGTGGTGGATTGAGTGCACCTGATTGCACTCCCTGTCGTCGGACTGAGTGTACCTGATTGTCCAGGAGTCGGCGATCTGAGGTGCCCTGAGAGTTCTGCTGGCGGCGAACTCGGCACGCCCGGGTGTTCTGCTGCCCCCAACCGCAAAGACAAATTCAAGAATTTCATATTTTTCTTATTTCTAAATTCGCGCCACATCGCAATGTGGCGCGTTTTCTCGTGCTCCTTAACAGGAGCATGTTGTTTTGAAGAGGGCGCGACACGATGCGGCGTGTGCGGACTGTGCGCGAATTTTTTGGTTCCTTCCTGGCCTATGGAACGCGGGTGCCGCGCGAGCTCGGCCTTTCGCTAGCGTCAGAACTTTTTACAAGGTTGACAAACCAGCCCAGGCACCTGGAAAAGCCCCAACCGGAAGGCAAATACCGGTCATTTTTAACCGCGCAACATACAAAAACAGCCCCGCGCCAGACGGAAATGCAAAATAACTTGGTTGACAAAATTGGCGTAAAATTCTGGCAAGTATTTGAAATATTTCATTTGTCAGGTTGACAAAATCTGGTTGACAAACATCAGGTTGACAAATTTGGTTGACAAATCTGGTTGACAAACCAGATGCCTGTTTTCGTAACTGTTTGAAATCACAAGAATCTCAGGTTGACAAAATTTCTGGACGATCAAATAACTATTTGAAATTGCAACACTCCCAGGTTGACAAAATCCGCCACTTCCATTCCAGGGTGACTTCCCATGGCACTGCAAATTGAACATTGGTCTCTGGACCGGTTGATTCCCTACGCCCGAAATCCCCGGCGCAACGACGAGGTAGTGGACCGCATGGTGGGTGCCATCCGGGAGTTCGGATTTCGCATTCCTATCGTGGCTAAAAGCGATGGTACCGTGGTAGACGGCCACCTGCGGCTCAAGGCAGCCCGGCGGTTGGGCATGGAAGAGGTGCCGGTGGCGTTGGCCGATGATCTCACCGAAGCCCAGATCAAAGCCTTTCGCCTGCTTGCCAATCAGTCGGCCAACTGGGCAGAGTGGGATATGGACCTCCTGCGAGTCGAGTGGGAGGAACTGCAGGCGATGGGTTATGATCTGGAGATGACTGGTTTTGACATTTCCGAGATTGAAAAGGAGTTGAACGGAGAAGGGGATGTCGAAGGTAGCAATGCCGCTGAAGGTGATGGCGAAGAGGCCATTCCCGCACCGCCAAAGAACCCTGTCACCCGTCCAGGTGACCTTTGGGTGCTCGGTGAACACCGCCTGCTCTGCGGCGACAGCACCAAGGCGGACGATGTCATTCGTCTGATGAAGGGCGAGCGGTCCATTCTGTTTGCGACTGACCCTCCGTACCTGGTGGATTACGATGGCACCAACCATCCGCCCAACAAAACAGCCAAGGAGAGAGCTGCAAAGGCAAAAGCCGCCGCAGAGGGGAAGGAGAAAAAAGGGTGGACAGATGGCAACAAAGACTGGTCCGACACCTATGGCGTCACCTGGGATGACTCCAGCCAGGGCCCGGAACTCTACGAGGGGTTCATCCGCGCTGCCATGGATCACGCCATTACGGACCATGCCGCGTGGTACTGCTGGCATGCCTCGAAACGGCAGGGAATGCTGGAAGGCGTCTGGGAAAAGATGGGTGCCTTTGTTCATCAGCAGATCATCTGGAACAAGCCATCGCCAGTTCTGACCCGGACGCACTACCTCTGGAAGCATGAGCCCTGTTTCTACGGCTGGATCCGTGGCAACAGACCTGAGAAACTGGAGGGTGCTGATCCTGCGTACACCGTTTGGGACATCAAGGGGCTGACCGGCGACGAGCGTCCAGAACATCCAACGCCCAAGCCTCTGGAGTGTTTCGGCATTCCGATGCGCCAGCATGTGCCGGTGGGCGGACTCTGCTACGAACCCTTTTCCGGCAGTGGTAGCCAGATCATGGCCGGAGAGGCCAACCGACGTCGGGTATATGCCATGGAGATCAGTCCGGTCTATGTGGACGTGGCGGTGCAGCGGTTCATCCAGGCCACGGGCAAGATCGTCTATCTGAATGGTGTGGGTGGCAAGACATTTGAGGATGTAGCTATCGAGCGTGGTATCGTCTTGGATGTGTCAGAAGATCCTTGATCTGCGATTTTTGGCGAGTTTCTTGGTTGTTTTTGCTGCTTTTCACGTTTTTTGGCGAGTTTTTTGGCCATTTTGGCGGCCTTCTTCGCGAAATCAATGGCGATGAGTTGTTCGATCTCATCAATTTCCTGTCTGATCTCAATCCATTGAGAGCGACTAAAATACCTTGTATTTCCGCAGTATGAGCATGAAAGTCTCAAGTCCATAGCCAGTTGCCCAGGCGATTCATTGATGGCCTTTCCACACTTCGGGCACTGTATCTTAATGCTAATCCTGTCAGGGAGCAGTTTAAGTTCAACTCCTTCTGCCAGAGAAGAAACAGAACACGACGGCTTGAGTTTGAACGGTCGAGCGTTTTTTTCCATGGCAGTACCCATCTCCTGTGTCGTCGCATGTCTTTCCAAATTCAGGCGGAATAGCATATGGCAAGCAGGTTTAACCAATCAAGGTTTTGTGTTGTTAATGTGAACCAGAAGTGAACTGTTATCCCATGCTGTCCCCGTGACGACACGGAGCGGGGAATTTTAAATTGCAAGTACGCAAGCCTGGGTGCTGAATCAATGCACCCAGGCCATGGCGCTGTTGGGAAATGAAACCGCATCAGACGGTGGTGCCAGCTTGAGCCAATCTGTATGTGGAGTAGGACCCAGGCGATCCCTGCCGATTCGGTCCGACCATGCGGGTTCTGAAGGTTTCCAGGTTCAACCCCTGCTTCTTTTTGGCCAGCGACAAAAAGCCCCTGGTTGTGTTGGCATTCCATCCAGTCGCTTCGCTGATCTGCTCCAGGGTGGCTCCTTCAGGCCGTCTGAGCATCGCCATGACGATGGCCTTTTTGGTGTTCTCTCTGGGTGCCCGTTGGGTTGCCTTGGTTGCCGGTTTCCGCTTGCTGGCCTGGCCAGCCTTGTAGACTTCAAGCAAGGTTTTCTCCAGGTTTTCGATGATCACCCGGAAGCCATGCTCCTGGACGTACTGTTTGGCGAAGGCCTCAATGATTTCGGGGATCTCGTCGTTGGCTGTTCCCATGGACTGCTCTGCGGCGGCGACGTCATCTTCAAAGTCTGTGTTGGTCTCCGGTTCAACGTCGCTGTCGGTGCTTTCCGTTTCATCGGTGGCAACCTCCGGTTCATCGTCGCTGTTGGTTTCCTTCGCCTCGATGCCGGCGTTGGCAACGTCGCCATTCTCCTCAATCTCTTGGGGTGCCTGCATGCCGATGGCTTGGTAGCCTGCCAGATTGATGCGCCAGATGTCGGTTTCAATCTCGTCGATCAGTCCCTGATTGTGCAGCGCCTTGATCACCTTTTTGCCGGAACCGCCTTTGAGGTGGCTGGGCAGGGGGTGGATCGATCCGTTGTCACGGTTGGCAGCAGCTTCGAGGACGGTCTGTTGGGTGGTGCTCAGTGTTTCCATGGTGTTTGCTCCTTTGGGTTGGTTGTCTTTGTTGGACATCATGAAGCCATACACAGCCAAACACCATCAAGCATAATATATTGTTTTTGAATCATTTTTATATGAGTCGATGCCATGTTGATCAGTCAATCAGAATGGGCGCGACAGAAGGGATTCTCCCGCCAATATGTTGGCAAACTGGTGAGTCAGGGCACTATCCAACTGGTGGA
>PDZU01000051.1 GCA_002753095.1 Magnetococcales bacterium | reverse complement strand
GTATAGCGCAAGCTGGAGGGTTACGGGGATACTGTAGGCACCTTCCGGCCAGCAATGACGACGGGAGGGGACGGGAAAGCCAGAGTCACACCACAGCTACGGCGAAGCCGTTCAGTCCAACAGGAAGCAAAGAGAGACGGTGCATCACCAATTGACCTGATCAATGGTGAGGAAATTGCGGAGAAATTAAAAGAGCTGGCGCTTGGAGTGAAAACCGAACTCGTCGAACGCATCAGCGTTGATACGGCATGGTTTGAGGGTATTTAACGCATACGTCCATCCCAGTATCTGAATCATCCGTGCGATTGTCCCGCACTTCCCGTAAACAGCCGCTGCCTTATGAATCCGGCGGCCTTGGACCGTTCGATATCAGCCATGCTGTCAAAGGTGGTGGTTGTCATCAGGGCAATCGTATTTGAACTTTTCCCTATCGTTACTCTGGTAACACGGTGCATGTCGGGCGTCCGCCCTCCCAAGGCGTGCCCCTGCGGGGCACAGATTTGGCGCGCTGCGCAGATTTGCTGCGCAAATCTGCTTCGGTAAAAGCGCGCCATTTCAGCATGGCTCCGCCCTGCACCCGCCAGGGGCGATGATCGCCCCTGGACCCCGCAAAAATTTTTAAAGATTTCCAATCTCCCCTGGACCCCTATGCCACTCGCAAATGCAATTTGCCTGCATTGAACCCGTTGGGCATGGGCGGATGGTGTGGTGGTCGCACCCCCTATTGCGCCTTGCGGGCAAAAAAGGTATCCGCAGGATCCCGCTCATGCAGACGCTGCCACTGCCGCTTCGCTTCCCCTACAATACCCATCTTTTCCAATACCATCGCATACAACACCTGCTCGCTGATCGGTGCGCTGCTGGCAGGCGCCATGCGCTGCAACTCGTCACGCTCGGCCTCACTCACCACCTCAAAACGCCACGGCTCAGACTGCGCACCACCTGCAGCATCCAACACCTGCCAACTGTAACGACCCGCTGCCTTGAGCACCCCCTCCGGTAAAGTAACACTTTCCCCGGATACCTCCTGCTCCACCACCACAGCCCCATCCAGCTCCTTGATCAACACACGATATTTTTCCGCCCCAGAGAAGGGATACCAACGCAACCCTACCTCGCCATCCAAAAGACGCTCCTTGTCCTGGGGAGCCGTCAGAATAATATCGCCCACCTTCTTGCTGACATCCCGGACCCCAATCGCTACCTCCGGCATGTTGACCGCCTTGCGCCCCTTGCCCAAAGCGGCCAAAACCATCCCACCCGCCGCAGCTCCCTGCAACTCCGCCTTGCCACGCTTGGGAACAAAACCCGCCTCCTTGACCACCACCTCGTTGGGACCACGCACCACATAGCGCTTGAAGCTGGCCAAATGCATCAATACCACCTCCGCCCCCTCCGCCAATTGCAAACGATTGCCAACCGATACCCCATTGGTACGCTGCAACGGTGATTCATCCTCAAAACCATTCAGCTCGCTGACCAACTGCACAGAACCAGTCACATCCAACACCACCCCGACCCGCTCGCCCGCCCAGACAAAGACCGGCATCAACAACCCCACCACCAAACCCAACAAACGACCACCCATCACACACTCCCCCTTCCCACCCTACTGCTTGGCCACCGAAAAGTTATTCCCACGTGAATTAACCACCGGCGTCATCGCCGATGTCTCATACTTCTGGTTCAAAAATGGAACATATTGCTGCACAAAATCCAATAGTTCGCTCATAGAAACCTGGTTATCGTGCGGTTTGCGATCGGCCTTGCCCTTCATCCCCTCCAACAGGGCATAGGTAAAGACGCCATGCCCCAAATCGGTCAATTCACTGGCCGATTGCGTGCCCATGGTGGCCGTGGCAATGTGAATCCCCGTGGAACGGGACAACAGGGCCATGGAACGCTTGTTGCCAAACTCGGCAAAAGCCTGCATGGCCGCACCCGATTCGCAGGCATCAAACAACAGCACCACCTTCTGGGCCCCAATCCGGGCCACATGATCCTTGAAGACCTGCGACGAAATACCCTGATCCTGTACCGCCGAACCCTCCAAACCCTGCAACTCGTGCGGTACAAAATACCATTGATCCCCCATCGCCTTGCCATGCCCCGCAAAATATAACATCACCACATCCTGGGCCGGAACCGCATACAGATCTGCAATATTGGTCGAAATGGCTGACCGCGTCGCCTTGCCGTCATAAATTTCGTAGGTCACCACCTGCTTGAACACCTCCGCATTGGAACGCATCAAAAAGGAGAGCATCCCTTTGGCATCCGGTACGGCAAAATTCAGATTCAAGGCCGGATTGGCATAACGGTTGATCCCAACCACCAACAGATGCAAACGCGGTGTCTCCGTACCGCTTGCCGTCCCCTGCTTGACCACCACCGACGAGGGCTCACTCTCAATCCGATCATTGCTCAAACTGACCACCCGGAAACGGTTCTCGCCATCCACCAGTTCCACATTGTAGGTGATTTTTTCCACCTTGCCCTCATCCCCCTCCAGAGACTCTTTGCGCCCCTTGCCGGGCTCGACGATTTTATCGTTATGATATACCCGGGTCTCAGCAATCCCACCCCCCTGATCCGCCGCCTCAATCTGCAACGCCACGTTCTTTGCCGATACCGCCGGTTCGGCAATGGTCACCTTTGGTGGCAGATAAAATCCTTCAGTGATATGCGGTGTTCCTGCCTCACTGGCTGCCTCGGCCTGCACCGACTCCCGTGGCGACAAAAGATGACCCAGCAAGGCCGGACGATAATACTTCTCCAAAAAACCATCCAAAGCAAAACTGTGCCCCTCGCCACTCCATTGAATGGCATCCAGGCGATCCTCCAAATCACCGTCCAGAGTGCCATCAAAACGACCATCCGGGGTTACCACTGCCCACCCGGAACGTAAACTGACCAACCGGGCCAACTCGTTGCGACCATCCAACAACCACACGCGCGCCGTCTGATCCGCGCTGGCCGTCAACAGATGTCCTCCTTCTGGATCAAAAACCACCGAGTGAATGCCCTGCTGATGCCCCTCCATGCGCAACCGTACCTGCTCTCCCTGCAATGACCACAAACGCACCACTTTATCTTGTCCAACCGTGGCCAATTGATCGCCACTGGGGCTGAAAGCCACCCCTTGCACCGCCCCCTCATGATCACGCAATACCCGACTGCCGCCCCCCACCGCCCAAACCTTTACCGTGCCATCCTTGTGGCCGCTGGCCAGTTGCTGCCCGTCACGACTCCAGGCCAGCGCCAAGGCCGCCCCATCCCCCTCCTGCCAATTCTGCAGCGCCTGACCACCGCTCAGCGACCATAAACGAACCGAACCATCCTCACCTGCGCTGGCCACCTGTGCCCCCTTTGGATCCAAGGCCAGCGCCCGTACCGCCCCCTGCCCACTCTCCAGGCTGCGTTCCAGGGTACCATTGGCCACCTGCCACACCTTGATCGTGCCATCCTCACTACCGCTGACCACGCGCCGCCCGTCCGCCGTCAACAGTAGACCCGTCACCTCGCCACTGTGCCCCGTCAAACGGTGTTGCTCCTCTCCTGTGGCCAAATTCCACACCACAATCGCACCATCTGCACCACCACTGACCAGTACCCCCTGGCGCTTACCCACCGACACCGCCCGTTTGCCTCCCTTGCCCTTGCCCCCCTTGGCCGGTGCCGCCACACCCTCACCACTCCAAACCGCCACCGTCGTCACCGCCCCACTGTGACCACGCACATCCAGTTCCCTCTGTCCGGTCGCCACGCTCCACAACTGCGCTCCGCCATTCTCCCCCGCCGTCACAAACCACTGTCCGTCATTGCTGAACCGTCCATCCCGCATCGCACCCGCATAGCGCGATTGTATCGTAAACGATGGCCGAAAAATCTGCCGCGTGTTCATGTGAATCGCCCGCACGGTGCTGCTCACACCCGCCGCGCGCACATGCCCAGGCATGGCCAACACCTCACTGCCCATGCCCAGCAACGCACCACATCCCAACAGTGCCACCTGCCACAAACGCCTCGTACCCATGCTCATGCTTGTCTCCTGCCATTGATTTCTTACCGGGAATGAATGCCTATCGCGCTGTTTTATAGATTAACGGAATCCAAGTCAACACGATTTTGCTTGACACTGCCGCACGCATTCCGTATAACTTGGTCCCATTGTTGCCGTTCTGCAACAAACTTGTTGCGAATATATCACGGTCGATCAACCGGTTTCTTACTGCTTTGCAATAATATTAAAAGGAAAAACCCCATGTCCAGCCTGTATAAAGGTGCCTTAAAGACCCTCGCCGCTGCCATGTTGCTCTCTGCACTGCCCAGTGTGGCTGCTGCATCCTATGACGGGATCGATTGCTCCGACCCTGTCTACCAAGAATACTATGCCTCCTCTTGTAGTGCTCTCTCCGAAACGACCCAAACCCGTACCAGTGCCACGCAGACCATCTCCCTGATCAGCCAGGGTGCGGTACGCTCCTTGCGCGGCAGTAGTGCTGGCACCATCAGCACCTCCCTGCTCAGCGATACGGTCATGACCGGTCTGGCCGCCGGTGGCGCCACAGCGCAAAATGGCCTCTGGGCAAACTATGACTTTACCCGCGTGAACGACTCGGTCTTCAGTACCACCACCAAGCTCCATAACTTTGTCCTGGGTGGTGACCGCAAAATCCAGAAAGATCTGGCCCTGGGTGCCTCCTTCTCCTTTCAGGGCACCAATAGTGATACGAGTCACAGCGATGCCGATGCCTGGACCATCGCACCCTACATGGCCTACCTGATCAACAACAACATGAGCCTGGACTTGGTGGCCGGTTATACCTGGATCACCACCGACAACGGCGCCAATGTTGCTGGGGAGCATGACAGCAAGCGCTACTTCATCGCCCCCAACCTGAGCGCTTATACCACAAATCTGGGCAAGTGGGAAATCGACGGCCATCTGGGTTTCATGTACGTCAAAGACAAAGTCGAGGGCTACACCAACAACGCAGCGCATCATATCGATTTCTCGCAGGTCAAAACCGGTATTGGCGTCTCCTATTCGGCCACCGACTCCCTGCAACCCTACTTCAATCTGGATTATGAGCAGGATTTGGCCTACAAGGCTAACAACGCCACCGGTTATAGCGATACCGGCATTGTTCCTGGCCTCGGTCTGCGCGTCAATCTGCCGGCCTCTCTGGTCGGTGACGTGCGCGTCGGCAGCAATCTGGGGCGCCGCAATATCGAACAGGAGTCCATCACCGCCAACGTGCGGATGAACTTCTAGGCAAAGCTTTACCCTAAGGCATGTAGATAAGGCGGGGATCTCTCCATTTCTCCCCGCCTTTTTTTTGAGACAAAGCACGATCCGTTCGCAAGGTTAAAAGTCGGGCGTCCGCCCTCCCAGAGCGTGCCCCTGCGGGGCACAGATTTGGGCGCGCTGCGCAGATCTGCTGCGCAAATCTGCTTCGTGAAAAGCGCGCTATTACAAGCAGGGCTCTGCCCTGCACCCGCCAGGGGCGATGATCGCCCCTGGACCCCGCAGAACTTTTTTGGCGTTTATAACCCGGCAAACCGCTCAATCATCTCCAGCAAGTTTTTTTTCCGTACCGGCTTGGCCAAATGGGCATCGCAACCCGCCTGCAAACTGTGGGCAATGTCTTCGGTCATCGCATGCGCCGTCAAGGCGATAATCGGCACACGGGACAACCCCTGCTGCTCCTCAATACGCCGCCAAGCCCGCGTTGCCGTGTAACCATCCATGATCGGCATCTGCACATCCATCAACACCACCGCATAACGCTGCTGCCGCAAACATTCCAAAGCCTGCACACCGTTTTCCGCACTCTGCAAACGACAGGCATAACCACGTAAATAGCTGGTAATCAGCAGACGGTTGTCCTCTGAATCCTCTACCAATAAAATGTCCAACGTCTCCTGCCTCTGCGCAACCCGTACCGGTGCTGGGGCCACAGCACTCTTTTCCTTCAACTGCACCACCTGCCGCACGGTTCGCAACAGGTCGACACGCCGAACCGGCTTGATCAGATAGTGCCGTACCCCCAACTCTTCACAACGCTGCAGATAGCTCTCTTGATGCTCAGAACTCAGCATCAATACCGGAACACCATGCCGTCCAATGGCATACCAACACTCCAACAACTGGAAACCATCCATTACCGGCATGCGCACGTCCAACAAAATCAATTGAAAAGGCGCTTCAGTCGCCAAGGCCCGTTCCAGCATCTCCAACGCCATCACACCGTCGGTGGCCTCCTGCACGGAGGCATGCATCTGCTCTAAATTTTCCCGAAAAACAATCCGGTTTGCCTCAACATCATCCACAATCAACACCCGCATACCCTGCAGATCAGGTACATCAAGCGGTTGCAACTGCTGCCCCAGTTCAAAAGGAATGGTCACATAAAAAACAGTGCCTTGGCTTGGCTGGCTCTCCACTTCAATCTGGCCTGCCATCTTGTCCACCAGACTCTTGACAATGGCCAACCCCAAACCAGTCCCACCATAACGGCGGGTAATCGAGTTGTCAGCCTGCACAAAGTGATCAAAAATCGTCGCCACCCGGTCCGCTGCAATACCAATCCCACTATCCTCAACGCGAAACTGCACCAGCATCCGTTCCGTGCCAGACAGTACCCGTCTGCCAACAAGATGGGCGGCAAAAAAGATGGAACCCCGTTCGGTAAACTTCACGGCGTTGCTCAACAGGTTCAGAAAAATTTGCCGCAATCGGGTGGGATCCCCCATCAACCATTCCGGCACCTCTGGATGGAGATGTTGCACCAACTGCACCCCTTTGCTCTGTGCCCGTTGTGCCATGATGTCACAGACAACCTCCATCTCCTCAGCCAGATTCATGGCCACACTCTCCAACTGCAGATGACCCGCCTCTATTTTGGAGAGATCCAGCACATCATTGATGATGCTGAGTAAATTTTCACCCGCAGACCGGAAAATCTGCACAAACTTACGCTGTTCCAGTTGCAGATCACTTTCCCACAACAGGTCGGCCATACCGAGAATGGCGTTCATCGGTGTGCGGATTTCATGGCTCATGTTGGCCAAAAACTCTGATTTGGCCCGATTGGCTGTTTCCGCCTCTTCTTTGGCCCGCAACAGATCACTCTCTACCCGTCGCTGTTCGCTGATGTCGATACACGAACCAATATAGCCCAAAAATTGACCCTGCTCATCATACCGGGGTACACCGTGATCCAATAACCAACACCACTGCCCATCATGACGACGCAAACGATAGTGCATCACAAAAGGCAGACGCCGATCAAAATGGCTGAAATAAACAGCCAGACAGCGGGACATGTCCTCTGGATGTACCCCTTCTGCCCAACCGTTGCCCACCTCCTGTTCCATGGTTCGCCCGGTAAAGTCCAACCAACGCTGGTTGAACCAGTTGCACAGTTTGTCCTTGCCCGCAACCCAAATCAACACCGGAGCCGAGTTGGCCACCACACGAAAACGCGCTTCGCTCTCCGATAGTTGGGCATGCAGACGACGCACCTCGGTAATTTCCTCAACCGCCGCCACCATGTATTCTGCTTCGTTGCCAATACGCGGGATCAAGCTGACCGTCAACCGTCCCCAGATCTCTTGACCATCCCGACCCGCATAGCGATTTTCCATCTGAAAGGAGGGAATTTTGCCTGCCCGCAACTGCTCAATGTAGCCATTTTGTATCGCCATATCATCGGGATGGGAAAAATCCTCAATGCGCATGCCATACAACGCGTCGGGCGCATCATATCCCAACATTCTGGCAAAGGCTTGATTCACTTCCTGAATACGCCCCTCTTTGACATCCACGCGGGCCATACCGATCCCGACATGATCCACCATCGCCCGGAATTTGGCTTCGCTGCGTTGCAACAATAAAAGTGTTTGCTCCTGTCCACGCCGGGCCCGGAAAAGTTCCAGAAAAATTCCCACTTTGGATAACAGAATAAACGCATCGATCGGCTTTTCCAGATAATCCACCCCCCCCGACCGATACCCCTGCAGCAGATGGGGATGATCTTTGAAAGCTGCGGTGAGAAAGATGATCGGGATGTGACGTGTCTCCTTGAACTCCTTGAGGGTTTCGGCCACCTCATAACCATCCATATCTGGAATATCCACGTCCAACAGGATGACTGCCGGTTCGCAGGCCAGCACCTTTTGCAGCGCCTCTTCTCCGGTCAGCGCTTCATGCACCTCCACCGCCAACGGTTGCAACAATCTGCGCAAGGCCAACAGATTGGCTGGCTTGTCATCCACGACCAAAACGGCAGGCAAGGAGAGTGTCATATCCCTCTTTTCCTATTTTCTGCAGTATTTTTGACCATGCAGCCCCTCCCCTTAAACCGTCAGTTCGACGATGGTAATATCGTCTTCGAAGCGTCCCTGTCCCCCGATATGTTGCCGTGCGGCTTCGATCACTGCGCTCAACGGTTCCTGCAAGGCATACATCTGTTGAAGACGTTCCACAAGACGCTGCACACCGAACGACTCCCCGGCCTCGTTACTGCCCTCGATGACTCCGTCCGAGAAGAGGACTACCCGGTCTCCCGGTTGCAAGAGGAGCACCTGCCGACCCCAGTTTTGCATGGTATTGCCAACGATCCCCAAGGGAAAACCACCCGAAGGCAAGCGCCCCCAGAGTTGGCCGTGGCGAAAGACCAACCCTTCCGGCAAGCCTCCGTTCCAGACCTGCAGCAGACGGTTTTCCGCATCCCACTCCAACAGAGTGGCCGCCAGATAGATACCTGTCGGCAGACGGTCACGCAACTTCTGGTTGATTTCTGCCAGAATGACGCCTACAGCATAGCCTTTGAGGGTCATAGCATGGAAAATATTGGAAACTTCTGGTCCAATGATGGCTGCCGGCAAGCCATGTCCGGTAATATCCCCCAGCAGGATATGTCGTGTACCATCTGGTCGGTTCATGGCGAAGAGCAGATCCCCCGCCATGTTATCCACCGGCAACAGAAGGTGACGGATCTCCCGGTCATCAAACTGCACACCGGTCCGCATTTTGGTCAAAATTTTTTCGACGATCCCTTGATCGGCAGCCAGTTTGGCATGCTGCCGCCGCAACAAAAGTTGATTGCGATCGTTGATCCGATTGAGCCGATCCAACTGCCGATTGAGCCGTTTATACTCCTTGAGCAACGTGGTATAGGACTCTTGCCAGCGGCGCTCCGTGACCTCATTCTCTTGCAGCAGTGCATCGGCCTGAGCGATGGTCCGCTCCTCGATACCCAGAAATTCCAAAGCATCTCCACTCAACTCTGTTTCCGAGCGTACCTCAAGCAATTTCATCGTCGTCCTCCGGGAAGTGATGATGAAATGATCGTTATATCCCTGCTACAAACCGTCCATGGGTGATTTTCCTGGCGCATGGTTGAGCGTATTCCCTTCGGACATAAAAAAACCCGCAAACCTGGTTGTTACGGGCCGAATATTCGCATACGGATGTTACAGACAGAGAAGCACGGAGAAAAGCTCAACAATGCGTAACTGACCAGCAATGCCCACGAATCCAGGCTGCTCATGTCAAAAAATACCCCCTCCACAACGGCAAGTCAACGCCCTTTTCAGGGCAATCGCATTTGAAAGTGGCATGGCATCAAGGGGGAGATCATCCCCCCCTTGCAGGGTTGCAAAGGGGGAACCCCATAAGCGTTAAAATGCTCCAAAAAATTTGAAATGTTTAAAAATTTTTGCGGGGTCCAGGGGCGATCGTCGCCCCTGGCGGGTGCAGGGCTTAAGCCATGCTTGCAATGTGCGGCGTGAGCAAATGCGCAGCATTTGCTCACGCCGCACAGATTTGTGCCCCGCAGGGGCACGCTCTGGGAGGGCGGACGCCCGACCTTTAACATCGCGTGCCACAACGGCTTTTTTGCTGTCGAATGGGTGTTTGTTGTTCGGTTAACGCTTATGGGGTGGAACCCTTGCTTGTATTATACGTTCCTGTGGCAAGAATCGCTTTTCAGTATTTTGGCCAACGCGTAAAAAAAAGCAGAATCACGAAATAAAGAGTCAACTTGCTGCAAAAATATCCGATAAAAGGAATGGGGTTTGTTTATTCCATGTATTGATGATGTTACCGTTGGATAGTGTTCCCGATTCCACGACACGACTGAGAGTAGGATGCTGGCTATGTTGAAGACGCTGATTGTCTGGTTTGTGGTGATTTTCTTGCGCAAATTTGGTCGCAATGTAGACCGCAAGGAGATTGCACGATTGAAGAAGGTCTACAATCGGCATGACACGGCACGCATTGAGCGACGTTTGGAACGCTCCGAGCGTTCCAAGATGGCCAACAAGGTCATCCTTCCGGGTGCCGTAGCCCAACCGGTTTTGCTGGGCATTCCGGCGGACCGCGCGGCACTGTACAACAAAAGCGGCCATCTGATTCGGTTGAAGATGGGGGTCGAGTCAAGACAGTTCAACACCATTTGAGAGTACCCATGGATGGATTGTGGCAGCCTCCGCTTGGCGTGCTGGGATAGCGGGAGGTCGTGTTTGTCGCATGGAGGAGATGCAATGAAAAAAATGACCCTTTTGTTGGGTGTGTTTGTGCTGATTGGTGGCGTTGTACTGGGTGCCTGGGCGACTACCGCCCAAGTGGATCGTGGGAGTCGTCTTTTCAGTGATCGGGTGCTGGAATGGCAGAGACCGGTGACCGAGGCAGGCTTACCGTTAAAGTTGAGCGCCCGCCTGAACATGCCGCAACCCAGTACTTGGCAGGTAGCCCAGGCCCAGTTGACGGAGTGGGGGGTACCCGCCTCCTGGCTGGAGGGCAATGGTTCTTGGGCGTTGACTGGCTTGTTGCTGGCGGTGGTGCTGTAGGATTTGTTCGGAACCGGTGACTGTTCCGCACCCAAAATGATGGCGGGGTCCAGGGGCGATCATCGCCCCTGGCGGGTGCATGGCCAGAGATGGAATCGAACCAAGACATAATATATTGTTTATATTGAATATTTTTATTCATGCATTTAATGTTACCAACAAACCGACACCATCAAATGGACCGCTGGCATGTTTGCCGCTCAAACTGCGCTCATCCTTGGCGCCCTGTTCGCTGTTATGCGCATGAATCAGCCCCCGCCAGTTGTGTACCAGCCGCCTGCACAAGAACTGCGCCTACCCGCTCCAGCGCCTGCAGTGCCCCCTGCCCGATAGCCTCCCCCTCTGGATTGTGCGTTGCTTCTGTCACCTCCCCAACTTGACCAACCGGGCAACTATGCCGCACAGGAACACGCCTGTGCTCGTTTCTCAGTGTGGCCGGTAAGGGCCTGAATGGTGCAAACGCGCCTGGATGACGTTCTGCGTGGCACAAATACCCCCCCGGATTGCTCCGAGGGGTATATCATACTTTGGTATACCGTCATCATTTTCGGCTGGCAACGGGACCAGATGGCTCTTAATGGCAGCAAAATGGCATAAAAAAACCCGTAAACTGTGAATTTACGGGTATTTATAACGCTTAGCGGCTCTAAAAAAAGGCCAGAGATGGAATCGAATCAGCTTGTATAATATTGTTATTGTTCGATATTTTTTATTTATACAAATCATGTACCGCCAAATCGTTTTGCTGCCCCTTTTTCGCCCCCTCCATCGCATGCAGAGGATGGCCGCATAATCGCCCACACCCAACGGCTGCAATGACAAGCCTGTTGACTTTGCCATGATGAAAAAGCGATGATATGGAAGATTGAGTACACACGGGAGAGAAAGCAATGGCAACCACCACATTTGACACCATGGCCTACGCCAAACGGTTCAAAGCCGCCGGATTCACAGAGCAACAGGCTGAAGAGGTTGTGACAGCTTTGCGAGAGGTACGTGATACCCGTATGGAAGAGTTGGCCACTAAAGCAGATCTTGCCGAAACAAAGGCTGAAATCATTAAGTGGATGTTTGGCGTTGCCGCCGGACAGGCTGTGTTCATTGTCACCATCTTGAAAATGTTCCAGACACACTAACCTACTGTCCCAGTGCCTGCCGTACCTCCTGGCAAATAGCACTACATCAGCAACAGATGATGACGCCCTGTGCTCTCACTGCCCACCACCGACGCAATCCACACACACCCCAGACAAATGACGCGCCCCTCGGATGACTGCCCCTCTGGCTGGTGCCGGTGCCCACCAGTGTGAATTCCCCTCCTGGCTGGTGCCGTGCCGCCCAAAACTTGTCCAACCGGTCAACTACAATGCCCCGTGCTGGCTCTCAGAGCGATTCTCAGGCTCGTTCTCATGGTGACCGGCAGGTATAAGTGGCTGGAATGACTGTAACGCGCTCTCAGAGCATTCTGTGTGGCGTTAACGGATCACCTGCCCGATATTCTGCTTTGCCCGGTGAACCGTTTCAATCACCCCCCTTGCCTCGATACGCCGCAAGACCGCAAGCACATCCTTTGCGGTGATCTCGTTGACCGCCCTTGCCCCCAACCATGGGAAAATATCCAACTCCAGCCGCCGGGTAATCTTGGTGGCGTGACCCTCTGTCCATTTTGGGGTGAACTTGACCAACCATTCACGCGCTACCGCCTCAAAACTGCTCTCTGTGCGGCTCTCGTCCATATCCTTGGTGGTCTTGCGAAGCTCGCCCGGATCCACGCCACGCGCCAGCAGTTGCCGTGCCTCGTCGCGCCGCTCGCGTGCCAGTTTCAGAGGCACGTCGGGATACACACCAAGAGCGAGAGTTTTTCTTGTACCGTCATAGCGGTAATCAAATCGCCAATACCGTCCCCCGGAGGGGTTGACCAGCAGGTACATACCATCACCATCGGTCAACTTGAATGGCTTGTTTGTTGGCTTTGCGGCACGTATGGCGGTATCTGTGAGAGGCATTGACGGTATCTCCTCTGGCGGAAGGTGAATGTACCGTCAGATATACCGTCATCATTTTCGGCTGACAACGGGACTAGATGGCGCTTAATGGCAGCAAAATGGCATAAAAAAACCCGTAAACTGTGAATTTACGGGTATTTATAACGCTTAGCGGCTCTAAAAAAAAGGCGCAGGAATACAAGTTGGTGCCAGAGATGGAATCGAATCAGCTTGTATAATATTGTTATTGTTGGTATTTTTTTGTTAAAAAATATTAGATAGCAACAAATATAGCAACAAATCGTTTTGCTGCCCCTTTTTCGCCCCGCCATCGCATGCAGAGGATGGCCCACGTCCAACGTCTGCCGCCGCCCAGATTGATGGCCTCTCCACCATCACACCCCGACAAGGTGACGCGCCCCTCAGTTGTTTTCCCCTCTGGCTGGTGCCGGTGCCCACCAGTGTGAATTCCCCTCCTGGCTGGTGCCGTGCCGCCCCAAACTTGCCCGACCGGTCAACTACAATGCCTCATGCTGGCTCTCAGTGCGATTCTCAGGCTTGTTATCAGTGTGGCTGGTAGGGTAGTGGCCGGGATGGTGCAAACGCGCTCTCAGAGCCTCCTGTGTGGCACAATGAAAAACCCTGGGAGTTGCCCCCCAGGGTCATGGTGTAATCACACTTTGCCCAACTGCCACGCCATGCCTAATGAGCTTTCTACGTCGATATTCTTGTGTCGTAACGAAAATCAGTCGTCCATGCGTACTAGGCGCTCATGCCCCGCCAGAGCACCGCATTCTCGTCCGACATCCTCTATGTCAACATCGTGGCGGATGACGCAGTTGCAAGACACGTCAATTATATAGAAATCTCCGACACTTTGCCGACATCTTTCCCCCCTACATCGCTTGAGTCTCTCGCCGTTGTGGGCGAGCTTTCGGTTTATCCGCTGGACCAGTGCACGCTCAGATACAGGCACAAAGCGATTGTTTGAGTAGCTGGTTTCAGTATCCATAACATCCTCCGTCATAGGCAGTTAATTAAGCATTCGAGCACTATACACGGATAAGATTTTAAGCGCAATAAAATTATGAGTGAATGAGCGCGAAAATGGAACAATCAACCATCGCCGCCTATACTTTGCCGATCCCCTCCCTACGTTCCCCCGCTGCCGTGCCATCTGCCAGATTGATGCCTCCACCATCACACCCCGGCAATGGCGCGCCCCTCAGTTGTTTTCCCCTCTGGTTGGTGCCGACCAGGATGGATTGCCCTTCATCTGTGCAATGACTCCTCTCACTGCCCCAAACTTGCCCGACCGGTCAACTACAATGCCTCATGCTGGCTCTCAGAGCGATTCTCAGGCTTGTTATCAGTGTGGCTGGTAGGGTAGTGGCCGGGATGGTGCAAACGCGCTCTCAGAGCCTCCTGTGTGGCACAATGAAAAACCCTGGGAGTTGCCCCCCAGGGTCATGGTGTAATCACACTTTGCCCAACTGCCACGCCATGCCTAATGAGCTTTCTACGTCGATATTCTTGTGTCGTAACGAAAATCAGTCGTCCATGCGTACTAGGCGCTCATGCCCCGCCAGAGCACCGCATTCTCGTCCGACATCCTCTATGTCAACATCGTGGCGGATGACGCAGTTGCAAGACACGTCAATTATATAGAAATCTCCGACACTTTGCCGACATCTTTCCCCCCTACATCGCTTGAGTCTCTCGCCGTTGTGGGCGAGCTTTCGGTTTATCCGCTGGACCAGTGCACGCTCAGATACAGGCACAAAGCGATTGTTTGAGTAGCTGGTTTCAGTATCCATAACATCCTCCGTCATAGGCAGTTAATTAAGCATTCGAGCACTATACACGGATAAGATTTTAAGCGCAATAAAATTATGAGTGAATGAGCGCGAAAATGGAACAATCAACCATCGCCGCCTATACTTTGCCGATCCCCTCCCTACGTTCCCCCGCTGCCGTGCCATCTGCCAGATTGATGCCTCCACCATCACACCCCGGCAATGGCGCGCCCCTCAGTTGTTTTCCCCTCTGGTTGGTGCCGACCAGGATGGATTGCCCTTCATCTGTGCAATGACTCCTCTCACTGCCCCAAACTTGCCCGACCGGTCAACTACAATGCCTCATGCTGGCTCTCAGAGCGATTCTCAGGCTCGTTCTCAGTGTGGCCGGTAGGGGAGTGGCCGGAATGGCTGTAATGCGCTTGTAGCGGTTCCTGTGTGGCAGAAACAAAGAACCCCCCGGATTGCTCCGAGGGGTCTGTCATAGTTTGGACTACAAGGCAACCGCACGCATCAGCCAGCGCCTCGCTCTGCATCCTTCTTTGCGATTGCGAGAGCAAAGGCGATTTTGCGCGCCAACCGGACAGGATCCCGATCTTTCGGTTGTTGGATGGCAACAACTTGCGCCGGTGGAGTTGACCGGTACTCTGGCCGCTTGGCTTTGAGCAAGGCCAGCAACAAAGAATCCGAGTACCGCCGCGCGTGGCCCACAAGCTCACCGCCCTGGAAAATCGGCTCTAACCAGCCATCGACAGCCCGCTGGTGTGCCGCCGCTTCCAGCGAATCGGCAAACTGCAGAAGGCTGTCATCCCATTCCCTGGCAAACTCAGGATCTTTTGCCCTGTGCGTGTAAACACAGCCCCGACTCATGCCTGCCGCCTGTGCTGCCTCAGTGATCACCCCTGACTGTGCCAGTGCCGCAAGGAACAACATGCGCCGCTTGGCTGTCAATCCTGGTGCCGCTCGTCGCCCCGACGTTTGCCGGGGGATGCCTGTTTTTGTCAATTTTTGTCCAATACTCACAGTCGTATCTCCTGCCAGTTTGTTCATCGTTGAACCTGAAGCCGCTGACTGGTGCCCGACTCGTCTGGCTCAAATGGTCGCCTTTTGCGGAAAAACAACCATGCCTGCCTGCCAAGAATTGGCGCCTGCACCGCAAAGAATGCGCCTCGCCCAATGGTTGGCAATTCACCGGCCCAAAGTTGACCACCAGAAGCAGCTTTGACAGGTTTGAGTGAACCGGCCAAGCGCAACCTGACAAAAATATCCAGACTTTCGCTGTTGCCCACCGCCACGATCTCAGTACCGTTCAAGGTGCCCACATTTCCAGGACTACCGAGCCCCGAAAAAGCCACTCCGACAAATTCACGCGACGAACTGGCCAAAGGCTCGATCAACTCCCAAAGCCTCGCCAACCATGCGCCAGATTTGAACTCTTTGCCAGCCTTCCGACCAGCAACCCAGCTAATCGCTGGGACAATTTGCAGTGCAGATTCCATAATGCGTGCTCCGTATCAAAATTGGCTATTCATGCAGCGAACAGCGCAACACACTGTTATTGTTGATAAACCCTGTTCACTGTCTGATACTGCCATCCATGGTTCAGTGCAGATAGTGCAGATAGAGCACGATTTTAGGGTTTTTCCTCTCACATGCGCGTATAGCGCAAAATACTGAAAATGGCCTTCATCTGCTCTATCTGCACTGGTAGGGGGGGGTCATCCCGCCAACAAAAGCCCTGCAACCCTGGTCTGCCCATTGGCCCGTCGCATGGAAAATCCACGCTCTGACAGCTTCCGACCAAAGGAAACCGCTGTGACCGGTCGCAACCCGCCCGACTCTGCCCACAACCGATAAGATCCATATATCGCTGGCACGGGTGATTCTGTGCCTTGAGTCAACCGACAACGCTCATCCAGGAATTGTCCGATAAGGTCAGACTCCCGCTGATAGTCCTGGGTAGCCGCCGCAACTGCCCTTGGCGTTCCTAAGCCATGTCGTTGCCAATCAAGGCAACCCCTCACCGCCCAGGCCAGAATGCCGGGCAATTCCTCCCGCAACTTGGCGGGCAAAGCCGGGTCCACCTCTGCTTCTGGAACTGTGACAGTGAAAGGTATTAGAAGGATTCGCCGCCAGATTCCGAGATCGCTTCCTTTAATGATCGGCTTGTGATTCCCGACAATCCACAACTTGAATTGTGGCTGGTACTCGAAAAACTCCTTGTGCAGAAAACGGGCTGTGATCGTATCGCCGCCTGTGATCTCTTTGATCTTCGCCTCATCCAACTGCGCACCCTCCGCCGTCTCAGATGCACAAGCCACCCGTGCCGCAGCCAACATGGCCAAATCATTGGGTATTCCGCCGCCATGCTGCCGAACCATGAGACTTTCCGATGGAATACGTCGAGCATATCCGACCAGCAATGACAGAACTGTTTCCATGAAAGCGGTTTTCCCGTTGCGCCCCAAGCCGAACAGGTAGAACAATTTCTGCTCTTGCGTGCTCCCGGTTAAAGCGTATCCGATGGCCCGCTGCAGAAACACCATCAGTTCCTGGTCGCCGCCGGTTGCCCGCTCAAGAAATGCCATCCACCTGGGGCATGTGGCCTGCGCATCAAATGCAACTTGAATCGCTTTGGTAAGCAGGTCGCGCCTGTCGTGCGGTCGCAGCCGTCCGGTTCTCAGATCCAGAGTTCCGTTTGCACAGTTGAAAAGCCATGGATCCGCATCAAGCTCACCTGTCGCTGTGGCAATGCCCGGCTCACTCCTGGCCAGAGCTATGAAATCCATCAGTTGCCGCCTGTTCTGGCTTTTGACGGCAAATTTCAACGCAGCATCTTGCTCTTTCCAAGTACCGATGTAATCCTGGTGCAAAAGACTTTTTGCCGTTGCCTTGGCAAGCCGCACAACCCCACCGGTGTCGTCACGTCGCCAACAGACTCCGTCCCATATCAACCAAAGTTCTTGCCCATAAACATAGCGGATTCGGCCATGGTGTTGCGCCGCAAACAACTGCGCATTGCTCAGATCGGAGAATTGCCGGTCAACGGTGATAGTGCCCGGTTCCGGTGTGTATTCCACTGCCGATGGTTCCGGTTCTGGCACGTGCGGAACGCTTGCCTGTAACGCCTCTGCAAAGGGGTTCATATGCGCCCCCGCTGCGTCCAAACATCCAACCAGTCCAACCCCTTGGCGCCTTCAGGAATCGCCCCTGGTGGCAACAGGACGCGAACGCTGCGCCCCTCTCCGGCCAGCCGATCAGCAAGCGCACGTGCTGCACGCTGACCAGTGCCGCTTGCGTCAAGATCGCCCCATACGCAGACGCTGCGCACGCCTCGCGGGATCTGTACAGCCTCCAGCGCTCCGGCAGTCAAGCATGCCCATGCAGGCCCGCCAGATCCCAAACGCACAGCAAACGCACTCTCTATGCCCTCGGTCAAATGCAGGGTGTCGCCGTCCATCGGATAAAGCCGCACAGCCGCCCCCGTGTATGCACCATCCCATAACTTTGGAGTCAGCTTTTTTACCGCTGACACGTCGGCTTTTGTCCCGTCAACGCTCAGATATGTGCAGTGCAGGCCCATCGTGACGACATCGATTCGCTGCACACGCGCCACGATTGCGGGATGGTGGCCGGTCATTTTGCCTTCGTGCCAATGCGGCAGCGCCGGATGGCAACCGATCACAGCCGGGTCTGGCAGATCGGTCAAGATGTCATTCAAGCCGCGATTGATCAGGTAGCGTCGTGCCGGATCCGCCGCCGGATCTGACAAGGGAATAACTCTGGCCGCAATCGCCTTGATCCGCTGCCACACCTTCAGATTCGGGGTAGGTGCCGGTTCCATGGTCTGCACCCGTGCCGTTGGCCGGAACTCACCGCCGCCGATACCGCCAACATCGGCAACGCGCCGCACCACCTCCGAAAAGTCTCGCACGGGGTCTAACCCCATTCTTTTGGCAGCCAAAGAAAAACCATCGCCTGCGCCGCACTGGCCGCAAATGTAGCTGCCGGACCCGCCTTTGTTGTCAAATCTGAAGCGGTCTGTGCCTCCACAGTGCGGACATGGATGGTGTTTCCCATTCAGATGTGCCGGGTCCACTCCGAGCGCCTGGAGTACGTTGCGCCAATCAACTGATTGCCGAACGTGGTCAGCATCAAGGCGCACACGATTATTGCCCGGACCATCCCTTGCGATGGCCGGTTGATTTGGAAAGCTCATGATGGTTACCTGTCCCCCTAAGCCGCAGCAGAAACAGGGATTTTACGGGGTCTGCCACGTCCACGACGAACAGGCACGCCATCAACAGGCATTGATTCGGAAGGCTTGCACAGAACAGGTTGTGGTGCCGGTTGCAGATCCTCAAGCCACTTCTGAACATCGGCAGACCGCCAAGCAATCCGCCTGGGTCCGAGTTGAACAGGGGCAGGGAAGCCGCCGTTTGCCCGCAGTTCGTCCAACCACGAACGGGAGCCGCCGGTAATCTGCAGGATGTCAGGTTTCGATAAGAGGATTTTTTCAGACAAAAGAGCGTGTACAGACATGGACTTCACCTTAAAAAACAATTGTTTGCATGTTTTCTTAGGTGTGAAGAGCACGGCATTGTCTTCAACTGTTAAAATTACCAGTTGACACAGTCGCCATTTTCCGCCAGAGTAGCACCGTGATTAGGGGTGGCTACTTGGTGCTTAGCACCTAAGACCTCCAAAGATTTTCCCGGCCAAGGGGTGCAACCCTTGGCTGGATTTTCTTTGCTTGCAGCACAATATCAAACTTTTGACAAACGCGCAAGGGTTTTATGCGCGCTTTTCGTGTTGCGCGATATTTTTTGACGCCCCTTGTTTTTCTTAATCATTCCATACAGTTAAATCACCGTCAACCTGCCGCCGCATGCATTTGGACAACTTTTCCTGTCATCAACCCCTCTAAAAAATCACCCCACCACCGCATCATCTTGCGGCGCTCCGTCAAATGTTCTGCAAAATTGTACGCCCCCCGGACCTGATCACGCTCCCCATGGGATAGCTGGCGCTCGATAGCGTCACGATTCCAGCCATGTTCATTCAAGATGGTTGACGCCATCGACCGGAACCCGTGCCCGGTCATCACGCCCACCTCATAGCCCAGCCGACGCAGCGCAGCGTTGACAGTGTTCTCACTCATTGGCCGATCAGCCGAACGCTCGCCAGGGAACACATAGCGCCCGCCCCCCGTCAACGGCTTCAACTCCTCCAGGATGGCCAACGCCTGGGTGGACAACGGCACAATATGCCGCTCGCGCATCTTCATTTTCTCCGGTGGAATCGTCCAGGTAGATGACTCCATGTTGATCTCGCCCCATTCCATGTGCCGCAACTCACCCGGTCGCACAAAAACCAAAGGCGCCAACCGCAGCGCCGCACGGGACACATAACTGCCCTGGTAGCCGTCCACTGCCCGCAGCAGTTCCGCTATTGCTGCCGGTTCAACGATGGTTGCATGATGCTTTTGTACAATCGGTGGCAGCGCCCCCAGCAGTGCCGCCGTTGGGTCATTCTCCGCTCTGCCGGTTGCGATGGCGTAACGGATCACCTGCCCGATATTCTGCTTTGCCCGGTGAACCGTTTCAATCACCCCCCTTGCCTCGATACGCCGCAAGACCGCAAGCACATCCTTTGCGGTGATCTCGTTGACCGCCCTTGCCCCCAACCATGGGAAAATATCCAACTCCAGCCGCCGGGTAATCTTGGTGGCGTGACCCTCTGTCCATTTTGGGGTGAACTTGACCAGCCATTCACGCGCTACTGCTTCAAAACTGTTCTCGGTGCGGCTCTCGTCCATATCCTTGGTGGCCTTGCGAAGCTCGCCCGGATCTACGCCACGCGCCAGCATCTGCCGTGCCTCGTCGCGCCGCTCACGTGCCAGTTTCAGAGGCGTGTCGGGATAACTCCCTAGAGCCAGCCGTTTTTGCTTGCCGTCAAACCTGTAGGCGAACCTCCAAAGTTTGGAGCCTGTCTCAGTGATCAGTATAAACAGCCCTCCGCCATCGGCTTTGCTGTATGCCTTGCCTGTGGGTTTTGCGTTGCGAATGTTGCTATCGGTCAACATGAAAATTGCCCCATTGTTGCTATCGTTTACGGTGAATTGTTGCTATCGACTTTCTGTGACGCCTGGATAGCAACAAAAATAGCAACAAATATTCTGGCTGACAACGGGACTAGATGGCGCTTAATGGCAGCAAAATGGCATAAAAAAACCCGTAAACTGTGAATTTACGGGTATTTATAACGCTTAGCGGCTCTAAAAAAAAGGCGCAGGAATACAAGTTGGTGCC
>PDZU01000152.1 GCA_002753095.1 Magnetococcales bacterium | reverse complement strand
AGACGCTTTTTTTTTTTTTTCTACTGCAGCCTGCCGATGGTCATGTTGTTGGAAATTCGTCAGGCAGCCAGCGGTGGCTGGTTGCTCTGCTACCTGCTGTTTACCATTTGGGCGACCGACATCGGGGCTTTTTTTGCCGGTCGGCGTTGGGGAAGGCGCAAGTTGGCGCTCTCCATCAGCCCAGGCAAAACCTGGGCGGGCTTTTGGGGTGGGCTGCTGCTGGCCGCGCTGACCGGCATGGTGCTGACAACGTTGGTGGCGTTGCCCTTTGCCCCCTGGCAGGGGATGGCCATGGCGGCGCTGCTGTCCCTGGTGGGACAGTTGGGTGATTTGGCAGAATCGTTGGCCAAAAGAGAGGCAGGCGTCAAGGATTCGGGTAACCTGATCCCTGGCCACGGTGGCTTGCTGGATCGTCTGGATAGCCTGTTGTTTGCCACACCGGTCTTTTATCTGTTGTTGTGGCTGATGGCGCTTCTGCCGGTCAAAGGAGTGCTGGCGCTTGGCGGTTAAATCGGTTGCCCTCTTGGGATGCACTGGTTCCATTGGTTTGAGCACCCTGGATGTGATACAACAACATCCAGACCGCTACCGGGTGGCCGCCTTGGTGGCTGCCCGCAACGCGGATCTGTTGATCAAACAGGCCAAGATTTTTCATCCAGAGGTGGTGGCCATCGCTTGTCAGGCGTTGGTTGCAACCGTGCGCGAGGGGCTGGCGGGCAGCGGGATTCGGGTTTTGGCCGGACCAGAAGGGGTGCTCGAAGCGGCAGCACACGCCTCGGCCCAGACGGTGGTGTCGGCCATCGTGGGCGCCGCCGGGCTGCTTCCTACCCTGGCAGCCATCCAGGCCGGCAAAGAGGTCGCCTTGGCCAACAAAGAGTGTCTGGTCATGGCCGGTGAACTCTTCATGCAGGAGGTCGCCCGACAGAATACACGTCTGATCCCCGTCGATTCCGAACATAGCGCCATTTTCCAGGTATTGCACAATGGTGCGACAGGGGGGGCTGTACACCGCTCGTTTCCCAGTGTGCAGCAGGTGTTGTTGACCGCGTCGGGTGGTCCGTTTCGGGGTTGGCAGCGCGAGGCGTTGCGGAAGGTCACGCCACAAATGGCCCTCTCGCACCCCAGTTGGCGCATGGGGCGTAAAATTACCATCGATTCCGCCACCATGATGAATAAAGGTTTGGAGGTGATCGAGGCCCACCACCTTTTTTCTGTCCCGGCAGAACAGATTCAGGTGGTGATTCATCCACAAAGTATCGTGCATTCCCTGGTACGCTATGCGGATGGGTCGTTGTTGGCGCAGATGGGTGTTCCAGACATGCGCACACCGATTGCCGTGGCGCTGGCTTGGCCAGAGCGGATAGCCACGGCAGTGCCTGCGTTGGATCTGGCGCACATGGGTGCATTGCATTTTTATCCGGCACCGGAGGCCGAGGATTTTCCCTGTCTGTCGTTGGCCTATCAGGCTTTGCGTCAGGGTGGGGTGGCCCCGGCCATTTTGAATGCCGCCAATGAGGTGGCTGTGGAGAGCTTTTTGGCTGGACGCATTGGTTTTGTGGCCATTGCCCAACTGATTGAGGTCGTGCTGGACCGTGTGCAGCCTGTTGGCCGGGCGGCCTCTTTGGATGAACTTTTAGCATGGGATCAAGAGGCCCGCCGCTTGGCGGGGGAGTGGGTGGCATCACAATGATTCATACCACGTTTTGGGCCATCGTTGTGCTGGGCGTGTTGATCTTTGTCCATGAACTGGGCCATTTTTTATTGGCGCGCCTGCATGGTGTGCGGGTGTTGGTCTTTTCCCTGGGCTTCGGGCCCCGGGTGTATGGTTGGCGTTCGCCACAGAGCGGTACGGAATATCGACTCTCGGCCATTCCCTTGGGCGGCTATGTCAAAATGTTGGGCGAAGGTGACGATGAGCCGGTTGCCAACGAAGATTTACCCTTTGCTTTCCACAGCAAAGGGGTCTGGCCGCGCATGGCCATTGTGGCCGCCGGACCTTTCTTTAATCTTCTTTTTGCCTTTCTGGCTCTGACGGCAGCCCATCTGGTTGGGGTGGGGGAACTGCTGCCGGTGTTGGGCAGCATCGCCAGCAACTCTCCTGCTGAAGCGGCTGGTTTGCAGAAGGGGGATCGGGTGACCTTTATCGACGAAACGCCGATTGCCCGTTGGTCCACCCTGAGCAGTACCATCAAGGCTTCCGATGGCCGTCCACTCAACATGACCGTCGAGCGCGAGGGTAACGCCTTCATGGTCAAGGTGATCCCACAGCTCAAAGAGACCAAAAATATCTTTGGTGAGCCTATTCGTCTGCCCCTGATTGGCGTTGGACCGGGCGAGCGCATGGAGTCCATCTCCTATGGGGTATGGGAATCTTTGCGTAAAGGCTGGGAGCATACTTGGTCGATGACCGCCTTGACATTGACCAGTACCTGGAAACTAATCACGCAAGTTGTTTCGGCAGACCAGATTGGCGGGCCGTTGATGATCGCCGATATGGCCGGGAAAGCGGCGGATCAGGGCACCAGCAATCTGCTGTTTTTCATGGCGCTCATTTCGGTCAATCTGGCCATCTTGAATTTGCTGCCGGTGCCGGTGCTGGATGGTGGGCATTTGTTCTTTTTTATGATCGAGGCGGTGCGCGGCACACCCTTGCGCGAATCGGTGCAGATGGCGGCCAACCGTTTTGGCATGACCTTGCTGTTGCTGTTGATGGCCTGGGCACTGAAAAATGATCTGAGCCGTTTTTTTTCGTCCGGTCAGTGAGTGCAAAATGGTTCTCTGATGCATGCGCTGTGCAAGTTATTTTTACAAATGCCCTTGCCCTGCTACCGTGTTCTCTTGCGATAACTGGGGAAGTTTGTATAATTTTGCGGTGGGCAAACGCTCAAATCGCTTCTCCAGTCAGAAATGATCGGTAGATAACCTATGAATCTGAAAAAGTTTTCCCGTAGATTGTCCTTGGTCTGTCTTGCTGCGCTGCTCGGCTTGGTCGGTGTAACGACTGCGGCAGAGGCAGGCATGATCCGTGCGGTCCGAGTGGAGGGGTCTCAGCGTATTGAACCAGAAACCGTGCGCAGCTACCTGAAGCAGGATGTGGGCAGCTCTTTTGATGCCGAGTCTACACGTACCAGCTTGAATGCGCTCTATGCCACCGGATTTTTTAAGGATGTGGCCATGGAGCAGGAGGGGGATACCCTGGTGGTTCGGGTGGTGGAAAACCCGATGGTGCGCGAGTTGACCTTTGAGGGCAACGATGCCTTTTCTGCCGATGACCTGAAAAAGATTGTTACCACCAAGGCCCGCGCCATTTTTGATCGCGGCAAGACCGAACGGGATCTGGCCGCCTTGCGGCAGGCCTATCGGGTCAAGGGGCTGTTTTTGGCGAAAATTGATCTGCAGAGCAAGTCTCAGGACAACAATCAGGTGGATTTGATCTTCCGTATCAGCGAGGGGGAAAAATCCAAGGTGCAGGAGGTGCGCATCATCGGCAACAAAGGGCTGCCGGAGAAGCAACTGATGAAAAAGCTCCTGATTCAACCCACCGGTTGGCTCTCCTGGTACTCGGAAGACGATACCTATGATCGGGAAAAATTGCTTTCCGACCAAAACCAACTGCGCAATACCTATCTGGACAACGGCTATGCCCGCGTGCGGGTGGATTCATCGGTGGCGGAGTTGACTCCAGATCGGCGTGCCTTTTTGGTCACCCATACGGTGCATGAGGGCAATCGCTATAAATTTGGTCCCATCCGCATTGTCGGCGATTTTACCGAACTGCCGGAAGCCGAGTTGTACAAGGTGCTGACCACGACCCAAGGCGAGTGGTTTTCGCAACATCGGGTGCGCGATTCCGCAGAAAAGTTGATGGATTTGATCGGCGATTTTGGCTATGCCTTTTTGGATATCAGACCGGATAAAATGGTCAATGATGAGGATGGCGTGGTGGCGTTGACCTACATGGTCAGCAAAGGCAAGCGGGTTTATGTCAACCGAGTCGAGGTCTCCGGCAACGTGCGGACCCAGGATAACGTCATCCGTCGTGAAGTGAGTGTGGTCGAGGGGGACCGTTTTTCCGCCTCCAAGTTGCGCAAGGCCAAGAATAAACTGCAAGGGTTGAACTACTTTGAAACAATTGACGTAACAACCCCACCGGCAGGCGATTCGGAACTGGTGGATGTCAAAATCAAAGTGTCGGAAAAACCCACAGGCACCTTCACCCTGGGGGCCGGATACTCCAGCCAGGAGTCGGTTTTGGGGATGGCCAGCATCAGCCAGAACAACTTCCTTGGCAAGGGTCAGCGGATGGTCTTTTCTGTTGCCCATTCTGGTGTGCGCAACGAGTACAACATCTCCTTTACCGAACCCTACTTCATGAACAAAAGGTTAAGCGCCGGTTTTGATCTGTTCCGCCGCGAAACCGACCAGACCCGTTATTCTTCGGTATTGGAGAAGGCCACAGGGGGGGGCCATCTCGTTGGGCTTTCCGA
>PDZU01000050.1 GCA_002753095.1 Magnetococcales bacterium | reverse complement strand
ACTGCCCAGCTTGGCCTTGTCACTGGCGGGGGGGGGTACCATCGGTCTGGATCCGGCCTCGCACCCTGGGGCAGAGCCCAAGGCGCTGACCGCACTGTTCCAGTTTGAACTGGCTTTTTTGGCGGAGGCCACCCCCACCACACTGGGCAATCGGGTTTATGTACGCTTTGTCCACCATGACACTCCCTTGGCGCAGCAGTGGTATCGGGGCGTGCGGCAGATGTTCCTGAAACGGTTTGCGGTATGAACAGCGCTCCGGCCCATCTTTTGTTGGGGGATCCCTATCCGCAACGGCGCTTGTGGCAGGAGTTGCCTTGGCTGGACCAATGGGTTGAACGCTATCGCCTGTGGACGAGGCGCCGCCAACGGGCCTCGCAGATGTATCAGAACAATTTTCTTGCCCTGGTGCAGGAGGCGGCAGAGGCGCTGCTGCCCCTGACAGAAGCGCAAGGCCAGGATCAGATTGTTGCGGTGCGTCGTGCTCTGCGTCGGCATGGTTTGCAGGATCATCCGGTCGCGATGGCTTTTGCCCTGATTCAGAAACAGTCCGAAACCGTGTTGGGCCTGCGCCATTTTGCCAGTCAGTTGCGGGGCGGTTATCTGCTGCTGCACGGCTATGTGGTGGAGATGGATACCGGCGAGGGCAAAACTTTGACCGCTACCCTGGCGGCAACCACGGCGGCACTGGCCGGGTTGGCGGTGCATGTGATCACGGTGAATGATTACTTGGCACAGCGTGATGCCGAAAAAATGCGCGCACTCTATGCTGCTTTTGGACTCAGTACCGGCTTGATTCTGGAGGCCATGTCACCGGAAGAGAAAAAGCGTCAATATGCCGCCGATATTGTTTATTGTACCAACAAGACATTGGTTTTTGACTATCTGCGCGATCGGGTCGCGCTGGGAGAACGCTTGCATCCCTTGGCGATGGCCATGGACCGCTTGACCCAAAAGCGTCAAAGCACTGTCCTGTTGCGTGGTCTGCAGTTTGCCATCGTCGATGAGGCGGACAGCATTTTTATCGATGAGGCGTGTACCCCGCTCATTTTGGCCTCGGAGCGGCCCAATGCGGTGGTGGAGAGCTTCTATCGGGAGGCCATCGCGCTGGCACGGCAGTTGGTGGCAGAGGAGGATTATACCATTCTCGCCCGCGTACCGCAGTTGACACAGTGCGGGCAGCAGCAGCTCTTGCGGTTGACCTCTGCCATGACCGGCCTGTGGCGGGGTGCGGTGCGGGCGCAGGAGGTGGTACGACTGGCTCTGAGTGCTCTGCATACTTTTCACCGCGATGTACACTATATCGTGCGCGCGGTGGAGGGGGTGGACAAGGTGATGATTGTCGATGAACATACCGGTCGGGTGATGGCGGATCGTTCCTGGGAACGGGGGTTGCAGCAGTTGATTGAAATCAAGGAGGGTGTCGCCGTTTCGCCGGAAAAGGATGTGTTGGCCCGCATCAGTTATCAGCTTTTTTTTCGGCGTTATCTGCATTTATCCGGCATGACCGGCACCTGTCGCGAGGTGAGTGGCGAGTTGGCGGAGGTTTATGCCTTGGGGGTGGTCCGGGTGGAGCCACAGCGTCCCTCGCAACGTCGTGTGTTGCCCACCCGTTATTTTGCCGATGCCGACAGCCGCTGGCAGGCGGTGGTGGCCGCCGTGCGCGAACGGGCGATTGCCGGGCAGGCGGTGCTGGTGGGCACCCGTTCCATTGCGGCTTCGGAGCTTTTAGCGGACTACCTGCAGGCGGCGGGGATCGCGCATCGCCTGTTGAACGCCAAACAGGATCATGCCGAGGCGGCGTTGATTGGTCAGGCTGGTCTGTCCGGGCGGGTGACCATTGCGACAAACATGGCGGGACGAGGTACCGATATACGCCCGGAGGCATCGGTTTTGCGGGCGGGTGGTCTGCATGTCATCCTGACCGAAGGTCACGATAATGCACGTGTTGACCGGCAGTTGGTGGGACGTTGCGCCCGGCAGGGCGATCCGGGAAGTGCGCAAAGTTTTTTGGCCATGGATGATACGTTGTGTGTGCAAGGGGTGCAGGTATTCGGTGCAAAATTTGCTAAAATCCTGAAAGCACAACCACGCAGCCCTCTGTGGCAATGGCTGGCGGCTGGCTTGTACCGTTTGGCGCAATGGCGCACCGAGCGGGGACAAAGTCAGATTCGCCGCCGATTGCTCAAGGCCGATTTCCAGATGCGGCGTGCCCTCTCTTTTTCGGGTAAAATGGAATGAATCGCTGTCTATCTCTCTGTATTTTGGCGACAACTGTGGCGCTTCCAGCCTGGGGGGCAGAGGCGGTGCTGCTCTCTGTGCCCAACCCGGTTAACGGGGCGCTGCCGGTTGTTTCCGGCGAGGTAAGCTGCCTGATCGAGCCCTCCGTGGAGGTTAACGTCGGTAGCCCGGCAGATGGTACCCTGGAGGTGGTGCAGGTGGATCGGGGTGATGTGGTCAACCGGGGTCAGTTGCTGGCCAAGTTGGATACGGCCGTTCAGGTGGCCGCCGCCAATGTTTTGGAGGCAAAAGCTGCCTATGGGTCGCGCAAATTTCGGCGCAACGAGGATCTGCAAAAACAACAGCTCATCTCCAGTCAAGAGCTTGATGAGATTGCGACGGAACAGCGTTTGGCCGAACTGGAGCTCAGAGAGCGCCGGGAACAGATTTTGTTGCGCAGCATTATCAGCCCGATCCGGGGGGTGATTGTGGACCGCTATCGCCATCGCGGCGATCTGGTCAAGCAGGAAAAAATTTTTCGTATCGCGCAACTGGATCCACTCCACGTGGAAACCGTGGTTCCGGCCAGCTATTTTGGCCGTATCCACCCGGAACAAAGCTATGAGGTCACCCCCCAACTGGTGGGGGGGCGGTTGAAAGCGCGGGTGTCCACCGTGGATCGGGTGATCGATGCGGCAAGTGGCACTTTCCGGGTACGTTTGTTGCTACCCAACCCCCGCTATGAACTGCCTCCGGGGCAGCGCTGCAGCGTTAACTTCAATCCGAACGGAACCGATCCATGAACAGGAAAGCCGCCTTGCGCTTATGTCGTTCCACGCCTTGCCAGAGCATCGTCTTGGCCGCTCTGTGTGTGCCGACAGTGGCCGTTGTGGTCCATGCGGCCGTTCCTCCAGATGACGGCGGCGATGGCAGTCAGCTCCTCATGGAGAGTCGCACGCCACCGGCACGCAAAACGGTGATTCGGGCCGCCATGCCCAAGCAAGAGAGCTCCATGACCAGTCTGAAGCTTTCGATCAAGGAGTTTCGCTTCGACGGTGTGTCCCAGGTGTCGGCGGATGCCATCGAGGAGGTTTTGGCACCCTGGAAAGAGCGTGAGTTGCGTTTTCCGGAGTTTGAGCTGGCGGTGCATGCGGTGGCCAACTATCTGCGCCAGCATGGTCACCCGGATGCGGAGGTCAAACTCTCCCGCGCTTTGGTCGGTGGTGGCACGGTGATGGTGGCCATTCAGGGATTGTCCAGCGATCCAACGGCGCTGGCCATGCGCCCTGCCGGCGAGGAGACGGTACCACGCATTGAGGTCAAGGAGTTCAAGGTGTCGGGTGCTACCCTGGCGGGCAAGGAGGAGTTTGATGTCCTGCTCAGCGAAAGCGCCGGCAAGGCTTTGACCATGAAGGAGATCGAGCAGGCGGCGGAGCGTGTGGCCAACCATCTGCGCGGCAAAGGGTATCCATTGGTACAGGCGTTTTTGCCGCCACAGCGCATCGAAGGTGGGGTGATCGAAATTGCCGTCCAGGAGGGTGTCGTGGACGGTTCGGTCGGCAACAGTGGCATGGTGGTGGCCGGCGGTGGTGAACGGGTTAAGCGCGAGGTGATCGAAGAGGTTTTGGTCAAAGGGGTCAAACCGGGCGAACCGTTGCGCATTGCCGATCTGGAGCGGGCTGTGTTGTTGGCCAACGACATGCCGGGTATTCAGTCGGTCAAAACCACGTTGTCCCCTGGTACAGAGCCGGGCAGCACCCAGGTGGAGGCCAAGGTGGAAGAGAGTGCGCTGGTGAGCGGCAATGTCTGGGCCGACAACTACGGCAGCCGTTATACCGGTCGCGAGCGGGCCAATGCCCAACTCAATCTGAATAGTCCCAGCGGGCATGGCGAGCAGATTTCCATCAATGCGGCAGCCTCGACGGGCATGGAGAGCGGCAAGGTGGCGGTGCAGGTGCCGATAGGCAGCGACGGCTTGAAGGTGGGTGCCTCCTACGCGCAGATGAAACTGGACATTGGCGAGGAGGTGGCACCGCTCAATCTCTCCAGTAACACCACGGTGGCCTCGCTTTATGCCAGCTATCCCCTGGAGCGCAGCAGTACGCGCAACACGTGGCTCACCGCCAACGCCGATGCCAAACATGTCTCCAACGATCTTTCCGGGGCGCGCAATAACGACCGTAAGTTGCAACTGTTGACCGTGGGAGGGAATGGCAATCTGATCGATCCCCTGGATGGACAGATCGCCTGGAGCGCCAATGTGGCTGGGGGTGCCCTGGATCTGTCTGGCAAACCCGCCTATCAGGCGTTGGATGCCAGCAGCGCACAGACCGAGGGGGACTTTGCCAAGCTGAACTGGAACCTGCAGCGTACTGCCAAAGTGACGGATGAACTGAGCTGGCAGGTGTCCGGTTCGGGAATGTTTGCTTCAAAAAACCTGGACAGCTCGGAAAAATTTCAGTTGGGCGGACCGACCGGGATCCGGGCCTATCCCATTGGGGAGGGGTTGGGGGATTTCGGTTGGTTGGGTAGTGCGGAGGTGCGCTACGCCCTGGGGAAAACCCCGGCTGGCGAACCGCAAATTTTCTCCTTTTATGATGTCGGGCAGATCAAACAATACCATACCCTGTGGACCAACGCGCTCACCGCCGGGCAACCCAACAGCTATCAGCTCTCCGGTTGGGGTGTGGGGGCCAGTTTGACCAATAACGACCATGAAAACCTGCGCATCATGTGGGCGCAGAAGATTGGCAATAATCCCAATCCGACCAGTTCCGGCAGCGACAGCGACGGAACCAATAAAAGCGGTCGTATTTGGATTGTCGGTAACATACTGTTTTAATAATGGGAGCTTCGACCATGCGCAAAACTGCACCGCACGCCCCACGGGGTAAGATGTTGCTCTTGGCAGCCCTGGTGGCCAGTTGGTCCCCGGCGCTACAGGCGGGTGCCCCGGCGGCCAATGCCTTGCCCACCGGTGGTCAGATTGTGGCCGGTCAGGGGGCGATCAAACAGGCGGGCGCAGCCATGACCGTTACCCAAAACAGTCCCGCCATGATTGCCAATTGGCAGAGTTTTAACATTGGTCAGAGTGCCAGTGTGCAGTTTATTCAGCCCTCGGCCAGTGCGGTGGCTTTGAACCAGGTGTTGTCGGCAGATCCCTCCCGGATCTACGGCAAGATGTCGGCCAATGGGCAGGTGTTTCTGGTCAACCCGAACGGGGTCTATTTTGGCCCTTCGGCGCGGGTAGATGTGGGTGGTTTGACCGCCTCGGCCTTGAATCTCAACAATGCCGATTTCTTGGCCGGGCAATACAACTTCAGCGGGGGCGGTGGGGCGGTGACCAACCTGGGCGAGTTGGCGGCGCGGGAGGGGGGCTTTGTCAGTCTGGTGGGCGGTTCGGTGGATAACGCCGGGGTGATTCGTGCCGATGGCGGGCAGGTGGCCCTGGCGGCGGGCAAAGAGGCACGCTTGAATCTGACCCCCAACGGTTTGATTGGGGTCAAGGTGGATACGGCGGGCGAGGGGGCGCGGGTCAGCAACAGTGGGGTGGTGATCGCCGATGGGGGCAGAGTCTGGATGACGGCCAAGACGGCGGCTCCCGCCTTGACGGCGGCGGTCAACCAGAGCGGTGTGGTGCGGGCCAACTCTTTGGCCAACAAGAATGGTGAAGTGTGGATCGAGGGCAATGGTGGCGCAGTGCGCCTGTCGGGCAGTACCGAGGCCAAAGGGCTGGCAGCAGGGGAGAGTGGCGGTCGGGTGGTGGTCACTGGCGATACGGTGACGATGGCCAGTGCTGCCACGGTCGATGTCTCCGGGTCGGTGGGCGGTGGTACCGTGCAGTTGGGTGGTGGTTGGCAGGGCAAGGATCCAACCATCGCCGAGGCCAGAAAGGTGACCATCGATAAGGGCGCCAAAGTGGCCGCCGATGCCACCAGGGATGGCGATGGTGGCACGGTGGTGGCGTGGTCAGCCGAAGTGACCCGCATGAATGGCAGCATCTCCGCCAAAGGAGCGGGCAAAGGCAAGGGTGGGGCCGTGGAAACCTCCAGTCGGGGAGGGCTGGGGGTAAAGGGTTCGGTGGACGTTTCGGCAGAGAGTGGCAAGGGGGGCTCTTGGCTGCTTGATCCAACGGGTATCACCGTCACCGATGAAACCACCGATACCGACGTGGATCCCAGCGATTCCGAAACCTCTTTGACCTATACGTCCAGTGGTGTGTCGGTGTACAACTCCTCGATTGATGAGGTGTTGACCCGTGGTGGATCGGTAACCTTGCAGGCCAGCAGTGGTGGCATCACCATCAGTGCCAATATCAGCAAAACCGGAGGAACCTCTTCTACCCTCACCTTTGATACGGCGGGAGATATCACCCTGGACTCCGGTGTCAACATTGCCTCCACCAGTGGCGTGTTGCATGTCAACTTTGGCGCAACCGGCTCGAACAGTGATAACGGCACCGCTTACATCTCCGGCAAGGTGGCCAGCAACGGGGGCAACGTGGTTTTCAATAAGGCAGCGCAATTGATCAGTGCCACGCCGGTCAGTACGCAACTGTTGACCTCTGGTGCAACGGGTACCTCTGGAAACATCACCTTTGAAAAAACCGTCGAACTGAATAACCAAGCCAGTTCAACGGTCACCCTGGAGACCCAATCGGCCCAATCGGGCTCCACCTATACCGGAACGGGCGGCAATATTGTTTTTCACAACAAAATTTACTCCCACGATGCAAGCTTGCCGCAGCAGTTGATTTTGACCACCAGCGGCAAGGTCACCGGTGGCACAAACCAAGCCGGCAGCGTGACATTCAATAATCATGTTGGCACAAGCAGCAAACCGTTGGGCGGATTGTCGATCACCGGTCCCACCTACACCTTTCTGAATACCGATGAGATGCATCTCAAGGCCGCTTCTGGAACGGTGATAACCTTTGATACCGTCAGTACCAATTACATTCCGAAACTGGTCTTGGGCAGCAATACCACGACCATCAGCGTAACCGGCGTCTCGGGTGGCAGCAGTGTGGAGAGTGCTGATTATAATCAGTCGGATTTTGACATCGTCACCAGCAGCGATTTGATCAATCCAACCCTGACCATTCAATCGGAGCGTTCCATTCAGTTGGTCGGTTCTACCAGCCAGCAGCGCAAAATTACCGGGGATTCTTACGATTCCAGCACCAATGCCATGAACGGGTATAAGCCGTTGACCGTCAATTTTAAGCCCGCTCAATTCAGCGGGACGGAGGGCGCCATCCATTCCGGCTCCATTTATATGTCCTATGCCCAGATTAAATCCTATGGATCCAACGTCTCTCTGGGTGATTCAGCCAACATGGCCTATGGGGTGGATTCGGAACAGAATACCGATGGGGTACGCCTCTATCAGAGCAGCATCTATACCGATGGGGGTAATTTGGCGATCTGGGGGCGGGCCCCGGAGATGGACTACCAGGGCAGCACTTCGAATGTGGGGGGCTATGGCGTCTATCTGTATGGTTTGAGCACCTATTCCACCAGCAACAGCACCTTGGACAGTACCGGTACCTTGACCATCAACGGGGCGGTCAATACCGCTTCCACCAGTTCGGCCAAGAATGCAGTCATGATCGGCGAAAATGGAGGGGCGACGGTCTCTCTTCTGACCGACGCAGGGGCGATCACCATTACCGGTGATGCCTCTGGGCTAGCCGATGGGGGGAGCAGATTTACCGGGACAGCAGGGGCCAGTTACAACGGTATCGGTATCGAAGCGGCGGCGATGATTCGCAGCATCTCCGGCAACATCACCCTGACCGGTAGCGGCGGTGGTGGCAGCAACAGTCAGGTGGGCGAAAACTATGGCATCAAGCTTGAGGATACCGATACCCAGGTGGTTTCGCAAACCGGAAACATTCTGCTCGTTGGTTTGACCGGGGGAAAAACCACCAGTTATGGTCTCTACAGCAGCAGCGATGATATGGCCCTGGGCCAGGAACGGAATACCAACACCAGCAAGAGCGTGGTCAGTGCCCGTCCTTTTACCGGCAATATCGATCTGGTGGCCGATACGATGCAACTCACCAGCAGTTCCAGCAGCCGCTTGCGCGTCACCGGTGCCCGTTCTGGCAGCGATTTGAGCACCGGGCAACTCAATATTCGCCCCTATCATGACATCGATATTCAGATAGCCGGCACGGAGGCTTCGCCCCCGTCACCGGATGCGGACAATTTGTCGGCCCCCACCAACCCTTTGTATCTGGCCAGCACCCTTTTTTCCGGTACGAATGCGGTCTTTGTCGAGGGCTTTGGTGAGATCACCATTGGTCGTTACGGGGTGGTTGCTGCCGAATCCAACCAAACCTTGACCGTGGCCGGGACAACAACGGTCTATGATCCCCTCAATCTGCGCATGTATGGCACGACCGGCAGCACCGGTGCCATCGCCATCAACTCCCCGTTGACCGTGCAGAGCAGCACGGGCAGTGCCAGGGCCCTGGCCATGCACGTTCAAGGTGGTGTGACAGGTACGGGGACAGTGACCGCCTATAACGTGCGTTTGATCGGGGCCGGGGATGTGTCGCTGACCGGTGACAACTTTATCACTGTCCTGGCGGCAGGTGGTCCTACCACCGCAGATGGTACCAGTTATGATGGTAATATTACCTTGAACAATGCGCAGGCTTTGACCATTGATCAGGTGACCAGCAACACCCTGGGCAGCACCGCCACGGCGAGCGGTATTGTCACCGCCAACAATAAAAATCTCTTTCTCACCACCTCGGCGGGGGATATTAGCGTCAAACAGGATATCTACGCCGGAACGGGGACGGTGAGTCTGGTGGCTACAGAGGGGGCGGTCAACGAAACCGGTACAGACTCCCCGATCATCACCGCCGAAAATTTGCGCCTGTATGCCAAAGACACCTCCACGTTGACCAATGTCAATGTGGTCAATACCCTGGCCGGCGAGATCACGGACAGCGGCCAAAATCTGAATTTCCGCAATGACAATAGCCTGATCATCGGTGCCGTGACGGTGGATTCGACAACGGTAAACGGCCTGACCTTGAACGCGGGTCATGTCGCGTTGCAGTTGGATGCCGGTGATTTGACCCAGAGCCAAGCCATTGCCACCGGGAGCAGTACTACCGGTGGTTTTTACGTCACAACCCCCGGCAGCGTGACCCTGGAGAATACCGCTAACGATTTTGGCCGTTTTGCCGCCACCTTGACCGGGGGGAGCGGTACGCTCAGTGTGGTGGACAAAAACACCCTGTTGTTGGGTACGGCAGGCGATGCGAGCAACTTCATTGCATCGACCGGCATTGCCGCCAGCGGCTATACCACCAAGCTGTGGGCTGGGGCCAACGGGACGGGTGGTATCAACGAGGTGGATTCCGCAGTCATTGTTGCCGGCAAGCTGTTGCTTAAGGCCAACGATAACGCGACGTTGGTCAATGACAACGTGATTTCTGGAGCAGTATCGGCCATTTTGACTGGCAGCAGCAAGGGGCTCTATTTTACAGAAAATGATGCGATCTTGATCGGTTCGGTGGCCAACAGCACCGGACAGACGCCTGATCCGACCAATGGCATTGCCGGTGGCAGCAGCACGGTGCTGTTGCATGCCAAGAGCGGAGACATTACCCAGGACTATAATACCCTGGGCGATATCATCACCAGCAAGTTGTTGTTGCAGGCCGATAACGGCCATGTCACCCTGCAGAATGCCAGCAACAATGTGGCAACCTTGGCGGCGGATGTGGCGACGACCGGGAAAAATTTCAGCTATCGCGATGCCGATGCCGTGACGGTCGGATCCATCACCCCGGTGAGCAGTATCGACAGCAGCACGCTGGTAACCAGCAACGGCAGTGCCGTGGACGGAATCACCACCACCAGCGGCACCATTGATCTCTATACCTTGGCTGGTTCCCTGACGGTGAGCAAGAATATTACAGCAGGGGGCAGCAACAGCATTGATCTGCGCGCCACCGGCAGCAGCAGCGATCTGGCCATCAACGACAGTGCCACGGTCAAGAGTAGCAGTGGGGGAACGATTCTACTGGCTGCCGGGCAGGATATCACCACCAACACCGCCACCGCTACGGGTTCGGAGATCGAGACCTCTGGCAACCTGTTGTTGCAGGCGGGGGGCAAGATCGGCAGCGACAGCAACCGCATCGAAATGACCGATGTGGCGACCTTGTCGGCCAGTTCGGTCACCGATCTGTGGCTGCGCAAACTGGGTTCGACGGATGATTTGCGCATTGATACGGTGACGGCGTTGAGCCAGGGCAACACGGTAACCACCTCGACAGGCACTCTGAGTGCGGTACAAGCGGTGACGGTAGGCAACCTCTCTGGCTTGACGACCAGCAATAACGGCAATATCACCCTGAGCACCGCCGGCGGAGATCTGACCATCGCCCAGAATGTCACGGCGCATGGCAGCGGTTATGTGGATCTTCGCACCGCCAATGCGGGCAATCTGGGGGATGTGGTGCTGAGCAGCGCCCAAATCAGCAGCACCTCCGGTCATGTGCAGATCATCGCCGGCAATACTCTGACCACCAACAGTGGCAACGATGGCGCAACCAGCGATATTTCTACCACAGGCCATATCTTGCTGGAGGCGGGCTTGAGTATGGGTGCGGATGGCAACCGTCTGCAGATGGGCAATGCCGCCCGTGTGGCGGCGCGTACCTTGAACAATAGTGGCAGCAGCGCCATCTGGCTGCGTAAACTGGGTACCACGAGCGATCTGGAGGTGGGGACGGTCAGCCGGGTCAACGCCACCGCCGTGGATAATGCCATCAATGGCACGACAAACAATGCCGACAGTTTGTCAGGTTTGACCACCTCTGCCAACAATGGCACCATCACCTTGACTACCCAAGGTGGGGATGTATCGATCACGCAGAATATCACGGCGCATGGCAGCGGCTATGTGGATCTTCGCACCGCCAATGCGGGTCATTTGGGGGATATTGCGATCAGCAACGGGGCCAAAGTGGCCAGCAGCAGTGGGACGCTGCAGTTGATCGCCGGTAACACCCTCACCACGACCAGTGCCAACAACAGCAGTTATCCCACCCTGGAGACCACCGGCTCGGTGTTGTTGGAAGCGGGTTTGAGCATGGGTGAAGACAGCAACCGCATTCAATTGGGCAGTGTCGGGACGCTGGCCGCACGGACGTTGAGCAACGATGGCACCAGTGGCATCTGGTTGCGCAAGTTGGGTACAACGGGTGATGTGACGGTGGGCACGGTGGATCAGGTCAACAGCACGGCCTTGGATAATGCCATCAACGGCACGGGCAATAATGCAACAACACTCTCCGGGCTCACAACCACAGCCAATAATGGTGCCATTACCCTGAGCACGCAGGGGGGGGATTTGACCATTCTGCAGAATGTAACGGCGCATGGCAGCGGCTATATTGATATACGCACGGCCAAGGCGGGCAATCTGGGGGATATCATTCTGAATGGGGCATCCTTGAGCAGCACCTCCGGCACGGTGCAGGTCATTGCCGGCAACACGCTGACTACCCACAGCGGCAATGATGGTGCCACGAGCGACATTGCCACCACCGGGCATGTTCTGCTGGAGGCTGCTTTGAGTATCGGTGCGGACGACAACCGTTTGCAGCTTGGCAATGCGGCCCGTCTGGCGGCACGGACCTTGAGCACCACCGGGACCAGTGGCCTTTGGTTGCGCAAGTTGGACAGCGGCAGCGATCTGGAAATTGGCACGGTAGACCGGGTCAATGGCACGGTGTTGGATAATGCCATCAATGGTACGACCAGCAATGCGGCCAGCCTGTCGGGTTTGACCACCTCGGCCAACAACGGCAGCATCACCCTGACGACTCAGGGTGGCGATTTGGCGATCACTCAGAACGTCACGGCGCAGGGCAGCGGTTATGTGGATATTCGCACGGCCAATGCCGGCAATCTGGGGGATGTGAGCATCACCAACGGGGCCATGGTGAGCAGCAGCAGTGGTACGGTGCAGGTATTGGCGGGTAACACCCTGAGCACCGACAGCGGCAATGACAGTGCCGTGCCGACCATTGCCACGACGGGTGCGGTTTTGCTGGAGGCCGGTTTGCGTATTGGTGAAGATGGCAACCGCGTGCAACTGGCCAACGCCGGGACGGTGGCGGCGCGTACCTTGAGCAATACAGGGACAAGTGGTCTCTGGCTGCGCAAGGTGGGTTCGAGCAGTGATCTGACGGTGGGTACGGTGAACCTAGTGAATACCAAGACCTTGGACAACACCATCAACGCCAACAATGAGGCGAGCCTTTCCGGGCTCAGCAGCACCGCCAACAATGGTACGATCACCTTGACTACCCAGGGGGGTGATTTGACCATCTCGCAGAATGTGACGGCGCATGGCAGTGGTTATGTGGACATCCGCACCGCCAGTGCGGGCAATTCCGGGGATATCTTCATCAACGATAATGCCGCGATCAGCAGTACGAGTGGTCAGTTGCAGTTGGTCAGTGGTGGCAATATCACCACCAACAGCAGTACCAACAGCAGCAATGAACTGGTTACCACGGGCAATGTGTTGTTGACGGCGGATGGCTATATTGGGTCGGATGCCAACCGCGTGGAGAGCAGTGGCATCGGCACGTTGGCGGTACAGACAACTGGAGAGCAGTGGTTACGGCAGGCTTCTGGTGATTTGACGGTAGGTACAGTGACGGCACAGAACAGCAGTTCCAGCCTGGATCATACGATTGCGGATCAATCTGGTCTGACGAGCACTCAATCGGCCATTGCCTTGACGGTGAGTGCCGGTGATCTGAGTGTGAATCAGGCCATTGCGGCGGGCAGTGCCCTGGTCAGCGTGAAGGCTTCCGGCAGTCAGGCGTTGGCCGCAGATGTGACAGGTGGCGTGGTAACCTTGTTGGCGGGCACGGACAGTAGTCATGACATTGTGCAGAGTGCGGGCAAGGTGACGGCGAGTCAGTTGCGTTTTGATGCCGGCGGTTTGGTGACCTTGGACCAGTCGAGTAATGTGCTGACGACTGTGGCCGGACGGGCAGGCAGTACGTTGACCCTGGCGGCAGCCACAGACGTGACAATTGGTGCGGTCAGTACCACACAGGGCAGCGATGCTGTGGGCACGAGCAGCGGTCTGACCTCGGATGGCGGGGATATTTTATTGACCAACAGTGGTGCGTTGAGTCAAGCCTCTGGTTCGTTATTGACCGTCAGTACAGCGAGCAAGGGGTTGCGGATCAACTCGGCAGGGGCGGTAACCTTGACGGAGAGCAACAGTGCCGGCCATTTGTCGGCGCAGGTGAACACGACTGGTCGGGGATTATCCTACACCAATGCGGGTGGTTTGGTGGTCGATGTGGTAGGGGATCAATCGGGTCTCGTGACCGATCAGGGCGCGATTGTGCTCAAATTGAACAGTGGAGCGTTGACATCGGCCAATGGGGCGGGGATCACTGGGGCGTCGTTAAGTCTGGAGGTGCCCGGTGGCGTGACCTTGGGCAACGCCAATCAGGTTGGAACCTTGGCAGCCTCGATCAGCAATGGTGGGGCGGGGCTTGAGTTTGTCAACACGGGTGATCTGCTGCTTGGCACGGCGGGCACGTTGACTGGGATTACGACCAGTGCCGGGGTCGTCAATCTGCGTGCCACGGCGGGTGGGGTGAGCCAGGACAGTGGAGCAGTGATTGTGGGCGACAGTTTGCGGGTGGTGGCCTCTGGTGCGGTGGGATTGCGGGGCAACAACCAAGTCAACGGGCTGGCGGGGAGTGCCGGGGGTGAGTTTGCCTATTATAACGCGACCGGGCTGAACATCACCTCGGTGGCGGGCAGCGACGGCATCAGTGCTTCTGGCAACATTTGGGTACGGGCTGCGGGTGATTTAACCACCTTGCAGACGGTGATTGGTACGGCGGCGGGCAATCAGGCGGTGGTCTTGTCGGCCAAGAATGCCTTTTACAATCAGGCGGGGGCAACGGCGGTGCAGGCAGCCAACGGCCGTTGGTTGATCTATGATGACAATCCAAAGTTGCAGGATCGCCTGGGTGGGTTGGGTTACACGTTCCGCCGGGTTTATACTTGGTACGACAACTACTTGCCGGCGCAGGTGAGTGAGAGTGGCAATGGCTACATCACCACAGCCTACATTCACGACCCAGAGCAGTATGCGCGTCAGACGGGTGGTACAACCTCTGGCACGGCGACCGGTAACACCAACACCACGGCTTACACGGTGGCCAGTTCGGGGATGATCAGTGCAACCTCGATTGTGCAGCCAGCGGCCTCGATGAGTGCGCCATTGGCGCGTCCGGCTTTTGCCATGGCGGGTGGGACGACTGCTGCGAGCAGTGGACTGCCGTTTGTGTTGCCGGTGAGTGCCAGTGGACGCTTTGTGGCCAATTTGTCCAGTGTGGTGCCGGAGGGGGAGATTGCCGGGATCACCTTGAGCAATGGGGAGGCGGTTCCCGCGTGGATGCATGTGGACACCGCCACCATGCGGGTGGCTGGGACCATCCCGGAGGGGACGGGACCGGTCAGTATTCGTATCCAGATCAAGGTGCCGGGTAGTTCGGAGGTGAAGAGTGTGGATGTACAGGTCACCCCGGCCACGGCATCGAGCAACGCCGCCCCGAACTCCTCTGCTTCGGCGGGGGAGAAGGAGATTTAAGGAGAAAAAGAGGCCGCATGGATAAGTGAAAGAGTTGCGCAATATGTTCCAGGTGAACATACTCAGGCAGGATAAACCACTGGCGTATTCAGCTTGTCCATGCGAGAGGAACAGGGAGTATGTGTGCAGCGCAGCGTCACCCGGCAGAGGTGATACCGTTGGTGCGGGTGGCAGTCGTTGGGCAATTGACAGCGATTTGCCAAGAGGCCGTTTCTCAGGGCTCGGTGATGCACTGGGATATGACGAAAGAGCAAACCTTTGCCCGGGCGGTACAAAGGGCCTGCAACTGGCAGCCCTGTACCTATTTTTATGCGGGTCAAGCGGGTGCCCAGTATGGCAACCTGGTGTTTGCCTATTCGCACTTGATGGAAGAGGGAAAACAGGGGTCAGTATCACCCTGTGACAGTGGCGGAGTGTATCGTGGCAAGTGTGACCCATTTCGCAGTGTTGCCAATGACGATTGGCCGTTGCCTGCAGCGGTTCCCTTTTTGTGTGACTCAGTCCATGCCCTGGCTGTTTGGCGTAAAGCCTTTGCGAAATATCTTGATGCTTTCTTTGCCCAAAGGTGGCAGGATTATTGTGAAGCTCGTCCACCCAACTCTGTGAGCGGTGCTTGTTGGGGTTCGGAACATTTACCAGCACGGTATGACAGCAACCATGCCCCGACAACAGATTGGCCTTCCTGGAGTTGGGAAGTACGTATAGAAGAGCGTGCTCGTGTGGCTGATGGGTTGTTGTTTTGGTCCGCCACCGGCAGTGCCATGGATAACCTGTTGGATATGCAGATGGGTGAGTCAACCGGCTTTGATGATATGTTTGAGAGTTTGCTCAATCAATCGCCTGAGCAGTTCGACTCTGCAGGTGAGATGGTTGTCAATGCCAGGGTAAGGAGCATAACGTGGGTGCAACAGAATCTCAATCCATGAACTCAGGGCAATTGCTGGCGATTGCGGTTAATGGTGACACTCCCGGTCAGTGTGGCATGACCGAGGTGGTGGTGCAAGAAGGTGCTGATTCCGATCATGTTTGGCTGTTGGATCCCCGTTTGGGTTTGCGCAACGGCATAGATCACGAGCAACTGTCCGTGTTGGCCGCAGAACAGAGAGTGCGTCTGATCGGGGCCAAGGTTGATGTTTCCCACAATGCCAGGGCATTTTATGCCAATCAGGCGTTTCTACAGACCTATGAATCGGGCTGCGGAGTTTCCTTTCCTTGGGCTGAATTGACCCCCATTCCTCTTCTGACGGGTGATGGCAATAAGGTGGTTATTGCCGATGAGGCGCGTTTGCTCCAATTGCGCCGTGACGCTGCCGAGCGATTGTTGCAGGCTCTGCGTGAACGAATTCCCCGTGAATATCCTAGCGGCTGGCAAAGCCTGCAAAATGATTTTCTACCAAAAATGGAAAAGTGGAGCCGGTGTGGTGCGCTGTGTGTGGGGTCTGCCGGAGGAAGCAGACTGTACAGGGCATTCCACCGGCAGTTGGCGGCTACCTTGTTCCTCAGGGGGGATGATGAGCGTCTGAATTGGGTATTCAAGCGTATGGTGCAACCCCATTGTCGCGATATTTCCAGCGAAGAGTATGCCACAAGTGCGCGACAGGTCGCTAAAAATTGGCAAGCAAGAAACGAAGAATGGCGCAGATTGCATCAACAGTTTTGGCAGCAGTTTGAACAAAAGCCCGATTACAAAAGAAAGAATCTTGGGGTTCGGTCTAAGCAGGCTTGTTCTGGACAGCTAAAATCGGAAAACATGCCGCAAGTTGAGATAATCCTTGCTAACACGTTCCTTTCTAAAGAGGAATCCCCTTCATTGTCTGAGTTGCAATAACGAGGCAAAAAACCATGGAAATATTTGCCTTTTATTCGTTCAAAGGGGGGGTGGGCAGGACGGCTTTATTGACCAATCTGGCTGCCTATTGGGCGTCGTTGGGAAAAGTGGTGGGATTGGTGGATATGGATCTCTCCGCACCAGGTTTGAGTTATTCGCCGCTGTTGGATCCGCAAAGTCTGCTCAATCCTGAGATGAGCCATTTGGGTTTTTCTGATCTTCTGGATGTCTACTATGCCGGGCGCGATGAGAAGGATGGCTTGGGTTATTTTGATCCCGACATCCTGTTTCACGAACTGCGTCCCCCGCAGAGGCTGTGGGGTAACCATGGTCGGGTGCTGGTGATTCCGGCGGGCAATGTCCATTTTATCTCCCCACCATCGTGTGAAGCGCAAGCGCTGCCTTTTCCCCCCAAGGCTGGCCGCAAAGAGGAGAGCAACGATGCCCTGACCTTGCGGGCCTTTGCAGCCCTGTTCAAACGGGATATGCAGAAATTTCGTCTACCCAAGTCGGAAGATAAACCCCATCAGGCCGAGCGCGGCTTGGATTATCTGCTGATCGATTGCCGCACCGGTTTCCCGGAACTGGCCGACTTGGTGTTAGGCTATCTGGCCGATCGCATGGTGCTGCTCTCCAGCTTGAATCAACAAAATCTGGTTGGGCTCGATATTACCCTGCACAGCCTGCGTCAGGAACGGGTGGTGGAGGGGGCCTATGCCCGCGATCTCTTGGTGGTCTTTTCGCCGGTTCCGGTTCATCTCTATGACGATCCGGCAGCCATTGCCGTCTTGAACCAGGGCAAACAACTGGTTGACAGCTACCGCAAAGAGCGGCCCGGACTGCAGCGCGAAGAGGGTCCAAAAATTTTTACCTTGCCCTATACCCCGCGTCTTGCCCTCTCTGATCTGCCGTTGACCAGCGAAACGTTGGAGCATCCCTATAGTCGTGCGGTGGTGGAGATTGCAGAATCTTTGGCTCCCCCCTCGCTGGAAAAACAGCTTGCCAAGGTGAGCAGCCAGTTGGAGCGGGCAGGGGTGGCAGTGCCACCGTTGCAGTCCGTGACTTATGGGCTGGTCTCGTCATCGCGTCATCAAACATACCAAGTATCTGTTTCAGAGGATAACCAACTGGTGCATTTTCCTCCCTGGTCTTGGCCCATCGCCGCTGTGACCAATGAGAAGGAACGCTTGGCGGCGATCCACAAGGCGCGTACACGTTTGCTGCCAGAACGGGATGATTTGGGGGCAAAGGATCGTGATGCTTTCCTCGATGCACTGTCGGGAACGCTTTCTTTGGATAAAAGGGGTAAGTGGCACCTGTTAGCCTCCTATTCTCAACTCAGCACGGCTCGAATCCAGGAACAATTGGATCTCTTTCAGTCGGAGCGACAAAATTTGCTCTCCCTGCCAATGGCCGAGCAGGAGTCGTTGCTGCACAAACTCTATGACTGCCACAGGGAGTGGGCAGATTTGATTGTCGAACCAGCAGGATCCGGGGTCAGGCATTTTCTTCTGCTGCCTTTGTCGGGGGTCTCTCTTTTTCCGTCTTGGGAGGCGCGTGCGAAGTATTGGTTTTTGTTGGCACGAGATCTCAGAAAGGAGTTGGGCCGGAAAGAGGAAGCTTTGCAGGCCATTGAACGCGGTTTGTCCAGACATCCAGAGGTGAAACAGGCCATTGCAGATCTGTTGGCATTAGTGGATGGGTATGATCAGACATGGAATCAAATCTTGTTGGAACGTGCCCGCAGTTTGGCCGGTGATGATCTTTGGTTACAGTTTGAGGTATTGAAAAAGGAGGAAAAACCCAGTCGGGAGCGGGTCGAGGAGGTGTTGGAGCCATTATTACAGCAAGAACCGCCAGAGGATGGAGAACTTTGTTTCATATTTGCTCGGTGGGTAGCAAACCACCACGAGAGATTTGTTGCCCGGACAGAATCTTATTTTCGTCGGGCTGTGGAAAAATTACCAACTGATGTCGAAGTTCTCACTGTCTGGGCTCAATTCCTTGCATGGACATTGGGGAGATTTACCGAAGCGGAGACTGCTTTCCGTAAGGCGTATGAAATAAAGGATAAAAACGCTGGTTCCTTGGTCGGTCTTGGGAGATTGTATGGTTTTATCAATGGTCAGTGTCATGTAGCTTTGGAGATGTTTGATCAGGGGGTGCGATTGTATCCTGACTTAGCATTTTTGCACTATCACCGTGGAAATTTGTTATTGCTTATGGGGAATGTTGAGGAAGGAAGACACGCTCTGACAAAAGCGTATTCGTTCTATTATTCTAGGGGGATGACCATTTTTGAATTTTATAGATGTATCTGTTTAGGTTTACTGTTAGGTCTTGACGCCGTATCCCTGCCCCCCAATCAATATGCCATTCTGACCACTTGGCGCAGCAATGCCCCGCAATTTTTTGATTTACTCCTGACCGAGGCTCTGTTGGCGTTGGCAGAGAGTAGGGTATGGCCAGCGGAGAAACTTTATCGACTCATTCCCTCCTTTGCTGATTTCAATGAAACCCTTTGGACGCTCTACGCCATTGGCGGGCAACGCCCGGATCTGCGGGAAACCACCCGTGCCGGTGCGTCGCAACTATTGGCCGACTATCCAGAGATGCGGCAGCGCTTGAAAGGGGTTCCTCATCCTGACGTGCTGATTGACCGCTTCCGTCCCTTTGCAGAAGGGAAGAGCGACGGTTTGGGAGACCCTCGCGATCGTCCTCTCTTCTGCCACAACAATCCCATTTATTGATGCGGTGTGTTCGGTACTGAATCGCTTGGCGTGGAACTCTCCGGCGGGGCCGGACGATAGAGCAGATAGCGCTCCTTGGCATCGCCGGGGCGTTTCCCCTGCCAGAGTAGCGTACCCTTGAATTCGGGATGTTTGATCTTATCCAAAGAGTACTGCCACAGTACCACCGGGCAGCCTTGTTCCGGCCAGCCGGTTTCCAGACGCTTGGTTTTGAGGCCGCTGAAATAGTGCAACATGGCCCGTTGCGGTTCACCCAGAGCACGACTACCCAGACAGGGGAGGCCATCGGCGGGCAGGGCCTGCCGCAGCTCTGCAAAAACAGTGCGATAACTCTTGCCGTAGTCGATAACCGGTAGCCACAGGGTCATCAACAACAGCCACACCAAGGCTACCCCGCCACTCCAGCCAAACAGCAGGGCAGCCAGTGACTGCCGGATCGTATTGCGCAACGCATAGGCCAGCAGCGTGGCACTCAAGGCCAACAAAAAGGTGGGCCAGCGAAATAAAATCCCCTCCTGGTCGGGGATAACGAATGATTCGGCAAAGCCCGCCGTATTCCATTGTCCGCTGGCAAAGGTGCGTCCCAGGGCCAGCAACCAGACCAGCCAGATGGCCGCTGTTATCCCACCGACCAACCATTGCACCCCTTGGATAGCCCAGCGGGGGGCGGGGGCAGGGGTGTGCAACACGGGGGTGGCCAACAGGACCAACGGCGGCAGCAAGGGCATGAGATACAGGGAACGGGTGGCCGCCGAGGCGAACAGCGTAATGGTGACCGCAGCACTCATCAACAACGGTAACAACAGGGGATGGCCAGGGAAGGGGGCGAAAAAAAGCGCTTTCCAGGAGCTCCGCTCCCGCCACAGATGATACAGCGCCATGGGTAACACCGGTCCGCTGAACCAGAGCAGAGCCTTGAGATAATAGCCCGGTTCCTGGGGGGTGGCCAGATGCGAGGAGCCGAGAAAACGGCCCAGATTGTTCTGCCAAAACCAGACCTCAAACTGTTCCGGGCTGTGCAGATAGAGTCGATAGGGCCAGATGATCAGCCAGGGCAGCGCTGTCAGCGTGGCCACAGCCAGAGTGATGACAAAAGAGCGCTGCCGCCAGGCCGGGAAGAGCAGCAGCAGGCCAACCAGCGCCGCACAGAGCAGGGGGGCCAGCAACCCTTTGGCCAGGAAGCCGCTGCCCGCGCCCAATCCCAACAGCAGGCCGGCCAGCACGGGGCGGTGCGGGCTCAGGGCCAGCCCCAGCAACGCTACCGAGAAACCCGCCAGCAAGGCGGTATCGGTGATCATCAGATGGGCCAGGGGAACAAGCCCCAGACAGCCCATTAACAGCACAGGGGCTGGCCAACCTTTGCCGGGACCAAATAAAAGGCGGGCAGCCCCCCCTACGGAGAGAAAAACCACGCCCATGAACAGGGCCGTGGTCAGGCGGGCGGCATCATGCAGCGGCAAGCTGCCGGGCAAAATGCGGGTCAGAGCGGCGGCGGTGACATAGTACAACGGTGGCTTTTCCATGAACGGTTCCCCGGCCAGGGTGGGAACCAGCCCGTCACCGCTCTCCAGAATGTGCAGAATCAGCCCCATGCTGTAGGCTTCGTCCGGTTTCCAGGGATCATGGCCGACCAGTCCTGGGAAAATCCAGAGCGGCAGCAGCAAAAGCAGCAGGCGCAGGGGGGGGGCAATCAAGGAGGGGGC
>PDZU01000151.1 GCA_002753095.1 Magnetococcales bacterium | reverse complement strand
ATTGTCGATATTGATTGCACACCATTGCAAAGGGGATTATCCTCGCACAAGGAAGCTTGGTGGGAAAAGATGAGGTGGCGGAGGGTGTCATGCACCAGTTGTTGCGGCAGCAGATGGAGGAGATATTTGGCCAGGGTAACGCAGATGGGGTTGCCTGGATGCAATCGTGCATGACGGCGTGGCGTACCGGTTCCGAGACGGCGGGTGCGGAACTGCTGACTGGTTTTGCGCGCCTGTTGCAGCAGGTTTCGGCCAGTTACGGCACTTTTTCTGGCGCCCTGGCGCAGGACATGGCGCGTCTGCAGCATTGCCATGGCGAGCAGGAGTGGTTGATGCAGTTGCAGCATGCTGTTTTGGAGTCGGCCACGGATGGGGTGATCACCATCGATGAGGGTGGATACATTTATCTGGTCAACCCGGCAGCGGAGCGCATGTTTGGTTATGCACCGGGGACGTTGTTGCGGCGGGCGGTGACCGATTTAATCCCGGAAGCCTATCGGGTGGCCCATGAACGGGGGGTGGAGCGTGTGTTACAGGGCAACCCCTCCCGTGTGCTTGGACAGGCGGTGGAGTTGGTGGGTTTGCATGCCGATGGCCACCTTTTTCCCATTGAGTTGCGTCTGAACCGGATGCAGGTGGGGACAAAGGGCTATTTTGTGGGAATGATCAGCACCATTGCCGAGCGCAAGGCGGCGGAGGAGCGTTTGCGACGCAGTGAGGCGACCATTCGGGCGATTGTGGAGAAGGCGGTCAACGCGATTGTCACGATTGACATCCATGGCGTTGTGCAACTGTTCAACCCGGCGGCGGAACGGTTGTTTGGCTATGCGGCGGCGGAGGTAATTGGTCACAATGTCTCCCTGTTGATGCCCTCGCCCTATCGGGAGGAGCATGACCGTTATCTGCAGAACTATGTCACCATGGGCATGGCGCATATTGTGGGCAAGGGGCGGGAGGTCAGTGCGCGCCGACGGGATGGTTCTTTGGTTGCGGTCGAGTTGGCGGTCAGTGAGATCGGGGTTGGCCAGGAGCGGCAGTTTGTCGGCATGATGAGTGATCTGACGGCGCGCAAGGCTCTGGAGCAGAGTTTGCTGCTGGCGCGGGAGTCGGCGGAGCAGGCCAGTCGCATGAAGAGTGAATTTCTTGCTAACATGAGCCATGAACTGCGCACCCCGATGAATGCCATCATGGGCATGACCCATCTGTTGCTGTTGTCCGAGTTGGCTGCCGAGCAGAGAGATTATCTGCGCAAGATGGAGATTGCGGCCCAATCGTTGTTGAATTTGATCAACAACATTATTGAGTATTCCCGATTGGAAGCGGGGGGGATGGATATTCAGACCTTGCCCTTTCAGTTGGATGATCTGTTGTTGCCGCTCATCACCCGCCATCAGGGCAGGGCTGCCGAGAAGGGGTTGAGTGTTCGCGTCAAGGTGGCGGCAGAGGTGCCACGTGGCCTGTTGGGTGATATGCTGCGTCTGGGACAGGTATTGCACCATTTATTGGACAATGCCATTAAATTTACCGAGCGGGGACAGGCCGGTCTGGAAGTGGAGGTGTTGCAGCGTCAGGGCAACCGTGTGCAACTGCAATTTGTGGTCTGGGACAGCGGGATTGGCATGGATGCGCCGTTGCTGGGGCGCTTGTTTCAACCTTTTACCCAGGGTGATGGCTCTTCCACCCGCCGTTATGGTGGTACGGGCATGGGCTTGGCGATCTGTAAGCCGTTGGTGGAGCGCATGGGCGGCACGTTGACGGTCAACAGTGAGGAGGGGGTTGGCACGCGCGTGGTGGTCAGTCTGGCCTTTACCGTGCAGACGGAGAGCAGCCCTGCGGTCTCGGTGGCTGAAACTGTGCTGCTGTTGGATTCGGAGCAAGCGGAAGCGCCTGCCGTTGCAGAGTGTGCGGCAGGAGCGGTGGATTGGCATGCATTGCAGTCGTTGCTGCACGAGTTGTCGCAGTTGCTGGCGGTTGGGAACACCAAGGCGGCTTCTCGTTTGGCGTTACTGCGCCAGCGTTGTGGCGGGGTGGAGGTTGCCGCGTTGCAGCGGATGGCTGCCTGGGTGGATGAGTATGAATATGAAGAGGCATTGAACGAGTTACGGCAATTGACCGCCAGCTTGAACCTGGCCTTGGAGTAGGGGTGAGGCAAATGAACGGGCCGAAGAGTACCTTGTTGATTGTGGATGATGAGCGCTTCAATTTGAATGTATTGACGGAACTTTTGGAGCCGGAGTATGAAATTCTGCTGGCCAAGAGTGGTCGGCAAGCGTTGCAGCGGGCCAGTTCCGGCATGCCCCCGGACTTGATATTGTTGGATGTCATGATGCCGGAGATGGACGGTTTTCAGGTATTGCAGCATTTGAAGCTGAACCCTGTGACGTGCGAGATTCCGGTTATTTTTGTGACGGCGGTCAACGAGGTAGAGGCCGAGGCGCGTGGTTTGGCGTTGGGAGCGGTGGATTATATTACCAAGCCGATCTCTGCCCCGATTGTGCAGGCGCGCATTCGGACCCATTTGAGTTTGCGGCGTGGTATTTTGCGGGAGCAGGCGTTGAACAGTGCGTTGCAGCAGCTCAACAGTCGCTTGTTGGAGCGTAACGAGCAGTTGCAGATGCTCAACATGACCTTGAAAAATTTGGCCATGGTGGATGGTTTGACGGGTATTGCCAACCGGCGTCGTTTTGATGATTTTGTGCAGCAGGAGTGGAATCGTTCGCGGCGTGGTCAGGAGTGGATGTCGATGATCTTGATGGACATCGACTATTTCAAGCCATTCAACGACCATTATGGCCATACGGCGGGGGATTTATGTTTAAAGCAGGTGGCGCAGGGTTTGGCCAGCGCGCTGCCGCGTGCAGCGGATTTGATTGCCCGTTATGGGGGCGAGGAGTTTGTTTGTGTCATGCCGGGAACGCCGGGGGAGGGGTTGATCCAGGTGGGCAACCGGTTGCAGGCGGCGGTACGGGCTTTGGGGTTGCCCCATGATCACTCCAAGATTGCCAAGCATGTGACCATCAGCTTAGGCGGCATCAGTCTGGTGCCCAAAGAGGAGTGGTTGGTGGAGGATATGATCCGGCGTGCCGATGAGCAACTTTACCGGGCCAAGGAGGCTGGACGCAACCGTTTGATGACCAGCACTGTGGCGGTGCATTGAAGGGTTTTCGCCATGCTGCCCGCAAGCAGGTGCGACGCCTGGGGTAAAGAGGGTTGCTGCGCCCGGGGAAAAATGGTGGTAAAATGGCTGCATGGCCAACACATCCCGTTACCGACCACCCTATGCGCTCACCTCAACCATTCTCAATCGCCTTGCGGAGATTACGGAGGGCCTTGGCCGTTACAGCGTGCTGGCCGAACAGCATCTGACCCCCCGGTTGCGTCGGGAAAATCGCATCCGTACCATTCAAGCGTCTCTCGCCATTGAGAACAACACCCTCACCCTGGAACAGGTGACCTCTTTGATGGATGGCAAACGGGTTCTGGGCCATCCCCGCGAGATTCAGGAGGTTCATAACGCCATTGCCGCCTATGAGGCGTTGGAGCAGTGGGATGCCTGTTCGGAGCGGGATCTGTTGGCGGCGCATGCCATGTTGATGCGCGGTTTGGTCGAGGAGGTAGGGTGCTACCGTTCCGGCGGAGTGGGTATTTTTCGGGATAAACACTGCATGCATATGGCTCCGCCTGCCAGTCGAGTGCCGCAATTGATGGTTAATCTATTGAGCTGGTTGGCCAACGGCGAGGAACATCCGCTGCTGGCCAGTTGTGTGTTTCACTATGAACTTGAATTCATCCACCCCTTTGCCGATGGCAATGGTCGCATGGGGCGTTTGTGGCAAACGCTGATCTTGCGGCAGTGGAAACCCTTGCTGGCTTTTCTTCCGCTGGAGACAGTGATCCGGGAACGACAGGAAGAGTATTATCGAGCACTGGCGCTCGCCGACGCCCAGGCCGAGGCAACACCGTTTGTCGAATTCATGCTGCAGGCGTTGTCCGAGGTGATGCATCAGGTTGCCGTCACCGACCAAGTAACCGACCAAGTAACCGACCAAGTAACCGACCAAGTAGCGGCCTTGATCCAGATTATTGACCAGGGTGAGCTGGGTAGCGGTGCGTTGATGAAGGTGTTGGGACTATCCCATCGTCCGACTTTTCGGGAAAATTACCTCAATCCTGCGCTCAATGCGGCACTTGTCGAGCAGACGCAACCCCATGCACCGCGCAGTCCGACCCAGCGTTACCGTTTGACAGACAAGGGGCGGCGCTGGTTGCTCCGGCACCGGACAGCTTGATGGTCTACTGTTCAGGATGTGCGGGCGTGGCTGTCACCTGCTGTCCTTTCACGCGTGGCTGGAGAAGCTGCGCAGTTTGGCTCTCTCCTCCGGTACGGGAAAGATCTCATTGGCATCCGAAGGTTAAAACAGCGCTGCACTCTTGGTCGCTGTGTAGGGCCTCCTCAAAAAGAATAACACATTGAAACTATACACTAAAATGCAATTATGGTAGAATCATGTGCATGAATTTCGGCCAAAACAGCCAAAAAGGCGTGCACCTGATGATTCGA
>PDZU01000150.1 GCA_002753095.1 Magnetococcales bacterium | reverse complement strand
CACTCCACGGCCTCTTTGGCAATCAGTCGAAACATGGGTGGGGTATTGAAAATGGACCACTCTTCGCCAAAATGGCTGCCGGCCTCCAAAATTTCAAACTCCCGTCCACCGGTCATGCGGGCCACCCGCCCGGAACGGATCACATTCAGGTAGTTGTGATCTTCGTAGGTAATGGTTTCGCCCACGTGGAAGTGGCGGGTACGCATGGCCATGACGATGCGCACCAGCAGGTGCGGTGTCAATCCTTCATTGAACAGGTCGGTTGATTCCAGATAATCCCGCTCTTCGCGGGTATGTTTGACCACATCGCCCAAGCCATGCCGCCGCACCAACTCCCGATAGAGGGCCACCGGAATGCGCAGGGCCCGCACAAAACAGGCGGTACTGTGGGTAAAGTGGGCCGGTACATTGTTCAGCGCGGCCAACTCCCCGACCAATGTGCCAATGGTCAGACGGCTAAAAATATTGGCGCTGGTCCGAATTTTTTCCACCGCCCCGGTCAAAACCAGATAGAGATTTTGCGGAATCTCCCCCTCCTTGAGCAGGATGACGCCGGGGTTAAAATCCAGCACGGGATTGTTCAACAGGGTACGAATGCTGTGCAGTGGAATGCTGGGCAGGGCGCTTTGCAAAAAAGAGAAGGCACTGCGACGGGCAAAATCGGATTGGCCGATAATCAGGTTATCCACCATACCATAGGGCGCGCTGGAACCGATCTCTTTTTCCGCTGGGGTCAGGGGGCGCGACAGATGAGAGAGCAGAATACGATCGGACCTATCCTCACGAAAATCCTTGGCCATGCCATGGATCATGCCGCCGCCCACATCGAGCTTTTTCAGATTGACTGGCGTCAGATAGTTCTCTTTGATCCGCTCGAAGTCGGCGCGACGGATACCGGGCTTGCGTTCATCCTCCTCAATCATCCCCTGCAGCACATCCAGGGCGACCAGATCGGCAAAATGGGCATAGCTGCGGTAGCCATCATCCCAGAGCGTGCGAAACAGAAAAATCGTGCTCTCCACCGGATGGGGTGAAAACATCGGCATGACCTCCAGGCCATCCAGATCGCTCCACTCCCCTTCCGGCAGGTCGTGTACCTCAAAGAACTCTTCGAACCACTCCTCTTCCACGGCCAGCAGGGCGGCCATTTTTTTGCTCACCGTGGCCCGCACCAGGGGGGCGGCATAAAATTTAATTTTCTGCCCGGCCCGGATCAGGGTGGTGATACCGGCAAAGTGGTCATCATGGGCATGGGTCTGGAACACCCCTTCGATTTCGTTGACATCGATCCCCAAGGCCGACAGATTATAAAACAGATTGGGACCGGCATCGATCAAATAGATTTTACCCTGGAACATCAAGATGCTGGACATGCTGGGCCGGTTGACATCCCAGCCATCCCCCTCTCCGGCGTGGATGATGCTGAAATATTCCCGCGACAAACATTGAAATCCGAGCGGATAGGCCGATTCATAGTGTTCGCCCTCCGGCAGATTCAGATCCACTGTCACCTGTTCGCCGGCATAGGAAAACTCAAAACAGTTTTGCGCCAGACGACGGATCATCACCCCTTGGCGAATTTCCACTGCCGCCTCGCCCACGATACAGCTATCCAGAAAATCCCGCGACTGCCGAATCGTCCCGAAGGCAAAGCGCAGTTTCAGCCGCATCAACTGCCGGGCTTGATCCGCTGCACAACCGGCCTCGATGATCTCTTCTTCGGAAATCAGGCCATAGTTGCCTCGGTAGATGTATTGCAACTGGGCCTTGACCTGTTCGGGCGAGCCGATCAGCAGCGGTTTTTGTCCTGTATTATTGGGATGTTTGGGTAGAATCAACCCCTGTTTGTAGAGCATCTGCAACACCGGGAACTCCCCCAGGTTGGCAAAGTCCCCGTTTTGCAGCATGGTATCGGAGAGCAACACGGCATTCGGTCCCCCTTCGCAGGGGACACCGGCCTTTTCTGTCTGGAAGATCAAGCCACGTTTGGTGAGATGTTTGACGCTGTCCATTGGACAGCCGCACAGTACGCGCAGATTGGCCTCTGCAATCTCAATCCACCAAATGCCCTTGGCCACCGCAATTTTCTTGATATTCTCCTGGTTGGCCATCTTCTCTCCTTCTGATCGGGATCGATCACAGGGTATGTGCCTGCATCAGTTGCACAAACCTCTGAAATAGTGGATGGGCATCATGTGGACCGGGAGATGCCTCCGGGTGGTATTGTACAGAGAAAACTGGTTTATGTCGATGAGAAACCCCTTCGATGGTGCCATCGAAGAGGGATTCGTGGCTGACCTGCAGGTCGGCGGGCAAGCGATCCCGTCGCACCATGAAGCCGTGATTTTGCGAGGTGACCTCCACGCGTCCGGTTTGCAGATCCAGGACTGGGTGGTTACCGCCGCGATGGCCGAATTTCATTTTTTCTGTTTCGCCCCCCAGGGCCAGACACAACATTTGGTGGCCCAGACAGATGCCGAAGATGGGCTTGTTGGCGGCGATCAACGCGGCGATGGTACGGATACCATGTTTGACGGCATCTGGATCCCCTGGTCCGTTGGACAAGAAGACGCCATCCGGTTGCAGGGCCAGGATCTGGGCGGCGGGGGTTGTGCCGGGCAGCACGGTCAACTGGCAGCCTGCCGAGACCAGGGAGCGCAGGATATTGTGTTTGATGCCAAAATCCAGCACGGCCACGCGCAGGCGATTCTCCTCCTGGATGGGGCTGGGGGCGGGCCAGCGGTCGGCTTTCCAGGCGGTCAGCCCTTCCTGCCAGGCGTGGGGCTCCAGGCAGCCCACCTCACCGGTCAGATCCATCCCGGCCAGACCTGGCCAGGCCCGCGCTTTGGCGAGCAGACTGTCCTGATTAAAATCCACGGTGGACAAGACACCCCGTTGCGCGCCATGATCGCGCAGGTGGGCCACCAGGGCACGGGTATCGATGCCTTCGATGGCTGGGATGCCGTAGCGTCGCAAAAAATTGCCCAGGCTCTCTTGCGCGCGCCAGTTAGAGGTGACCCGTGACGACTCTTTGATGATGAACCCGCGAATGTGGGGCCGGGCGGATTCCATATCTTCTGTGTTGATGCCCACGTTACCAATCTGGGTATAGGTCATGGTCACGATCTGACCGGCGTAGGAGGGATCGGTCATGATCTCCTGATAACCGGTCATGGAGGTATTAAAGCAGACCTCGCCGACCTGCTCGGTGGCGGCGCCGACGGATCGGCCTTCAAAACGGCTGCCATCTTCCAACACCAATACTGCCTGTTCCAGATGCACGGTCATCACTCCTTACACGAATCCCGCCACGCCTGCATATGGGCATGCAAGCGCTCCGGGGAGAGAAAAACAAAATCATTTTTGCCAAAGCTGACCCGATCACCGGCCCGCACCTGTCGTGCAACCTGCGGCAGCAGTGGTTGGGCGTTGAGGGTCGTTCCGTTGGAGGAGCCCAGATCCACCAACCACAATTTCCCCCCTCTCCACTCCAAGCGGGCATGCTGTTTGGAGATGGTGGGTTCATTCATGCGCAGATCTGCCTGGGGTGAGCGACCAATCAGAAAGCAGTCTGCATCTTCGTGTGAAGTTGGATTCTTGGCAATGGGAAACAGCATACGGGCCAGTGGGCGATATTTTTTGCCCACGGCACCACTCATGGCGGCGGGTGTCGTCTGTTCGTCTTCTTCCTGGGGGGAGGCGCTGCCTGAGGAGGCGAAGGCGGCCCCTGCCAAGATGGGATGGACAACCAGTTGCTGCAGGTCGTCGCGGCTATAGCGGCGGCAATACTCTTTCAGACTGGGCAGATCGAAGCGTCCCAGGGCATCGGTCAACTCATCCAGGCGCACGGTTTCCCCGTTTTCGACCGGCATTTCTTCGGGCATGGGCAGCAGGAGGCGGTACAGGGTCGGCGGCCAGACCAGCAAAAAAAGAAACCGCCCCAGTTTGACACGGGCACCGTCATGCAGATCGACCTTGCTGTCGAACACTGGCTTGCCATCGACCGTGCTGCCGTTGGTGGAAAAGAGATCTTCGATGCGGTAGCTGCGTCGTTCGTAGTAGATGACGGCGTGTTCGCCGGAGATGGAGTAGTCTGGTATGACGATATCGTTGCTGCTGGCCCGACCGATGCGGAACTGTTTGCAGCCGGCCATCTGTTCGGCGCCGACCACCAGCGGGTAGAGGCTATCCTGAATCCCCCCCACGTCGGCGCCATCTTCTGCGAAGGGCTCACCGCTTAAGGCGGTATTGAAGCGGATTGTTTTAACCTGTTGGTGGTGGTTGGCATGTCCGATAAAATCGCCGGCAAAGCGTCCCATACCCAGCAGACAGGGGTGATGCACCTGTTCCAGAAAGCGGTTGTTGCCTGCCTCCAGGGCATAGGCGACCAGATCCGCACGTTTGACGCGTCCAAACATGTTGGACATCGATTCCAGAACCGTTTTGGCCATCCGTTTACCTCCCCATCGGCCTGCCTAGGACCATCGCCCTGGTTGGGTTGTACCCTGTTGCAGAGCGAGATGCAATTGCCGCAAAAATTCCCGACGCGAAATTTCACAGGCGCCCAAACTCAACAGATGATCCGTCGTCATCTGGCAATCAATCAGCCGGCACCCCGCTGCCTGGAGGCGATCCACCAGGGCCACCAGGGCCACCTTGGA
>PDZU01000049.1 GCA_002753095.1 Magnetococcales bacterium | reverse complement strand
GGAACAATAGACCCATCATGCCTAAAAAAACGCAGTCCGAAGTCCTGGGTGACCTCCAGGAAGAGACAGATAGTAGCTTATTTTCAAATGCGGTTTGTCCGATTTTCGCTGAACCAGCACAATCCGGGTAAATCGGTTCGATGATATCGCCAGGGATACTTTGGACCAGTGGATCTATTTTCTCAAGAACGAGGAAATTCCTGCTGAATTCACGGCACGCGGTTTGGCCAAGGCCAAAGAGCAGCTTGACATTCTGAAATTGTCAGAGGTGGAACGGCAGGCCTATGAGCGATACCAAGAGGATTTGCACTTCCAGGCCAGTATGGTGGAGTCCACTTATGGGATTGGCAAGTTGGAAGGACGGGAGGAGGGACGGGAGGAGGGACGGAAGGAGGGACGGAAGGAGGGAGAGCGAATTGGTGCGCAGAGAGGAAAACAGGAAGGCGAGGCCAATGTCTTGCTTCGTCAACTCAAACGCCGATTCGGCCAAGTTCCTGCTCATATCGCAGAGTTGGTGGCAACCGCCGATCTGTCGCAGCTCGAAGCCTGGACAGACCGCATCCTGGACGCCAAAACGCTGGACGACATCTTCGCCAATTGACGGTTCGGCCAGTAATGTCTGATAGTCTTGCCGACGGGCTTGTGTTGCTAACGGAAACTGCCAAGAACTCCCAATTCCGATGAACCAACACACTCCGTGTTGGCTGCCGTAACGGTCAGCTCCAGCGTCAGGCATTCCTGCAAACTGAGCCCCCCATGGGCATATTCCATGCCCGCACGGTAACAGCAGACCCCGTCGGCCAGGGCCACCGTCAGGTGAGGATTCCATGACCAGGGAAAGAGGAGGGGGGTATCTGTCCTGGAGCCCGGTTTGAGGAGGGCGCAGCGCCCCCAGCGGGTTTCCGTCAGTACCCCGGCCAGTTCCCGTTTTGGCAAGCCCCCTGGCAGCAACAACCATCCATGATCCGTGCGTATCTGGAGGCGTCGCCATCCGGCCTTGAACAATTGGGTGATGCGATGGACGATTTCGTCCAGCAGAACATCCAGGTGATGCGCCAGCTTCCAGCCTCGTTCATGCCCCTCATGATCCACGTTGCCGAAGGCGCACCATGCCCGCCCCTCTGGGTTGCCGGTACTTGTTGCATCGAGTATTTGCCAGCCTTCTGCTTCCAGCAATTTGCGCAGCGCATATCCCCCTTTGAGCGACTGGCCAGTGGCTGCAACACACGGTTCAAACTCTCCCTGATCCTCTTGTCCGGCCAGGAGGTGGCGCACGGGGGTTACGGCTGGCTTGCCAGTGGCAGTCACGCTGGGCAGGGCCGACCAGCGCGGTTGCTCTGTGACGGAAAAACCGCTCTCCTGCAGTTTTTGCGTCAACCACCGGGCCACATCCAGGCGCAGACCGTCCACAAACAGAATGCAGTCGCCTGGAAGCGCCTGCGCGGGTTCTTTGCCCAGCTCCAGGGGAGGGTAGCCCGACCTCTGCACCTCCTTTTGCAGGTGGCGGGCGGCATCCTCCAGCCAGGGGAGGTAGAGAGCACGCATGAGGCTGTGTATTGCTGTCAACACCTCTTCATCCGCTGGCAGGCAGGACAAAAGATGCCGTGCGGCGGCATCGGCCTGCCATCCCTGGTTGCGGTAGGCGGTGGCCATCTCCGCAAGGGTGCCCATGGCCAGAGAGCTCTTGGTCTCCTCGGCCAGGGCCTGCAGGTGAGTCAGGGCAAAGGCAAGCGGGGCCTCGCCCAGTTCTGCCCAGAGCCAGGTTCGTCGTACTCCGTGTCGTGCTTTGAGTTCCTGCAGGCGGAGGCGGATCTTGTGCGGGGGCCAGGTTGCGAGAGGCAGGAGGTCGCCGCGCAGGGAACGTTCTTCCTGGTCGTTATGTTGTGGCCACCCGCTCAAGTCAGCAAAAAGCAATCGTGGTGTGGCTGTCTTGCGGATCAAGGCGGGAATATGGGGATACCGTTTGGGCGCTTCGCCATAGCGGTCCCACACCGCCCGCCACGCCCCCTCGTGGGCGGCCAAACGGGCGGCTCCACCCAGGGGGCCATCGTTGTCTGGATCAAAACCCAGGCGCATCTTGCAAACCGCCACAAAGCCACTCCAGCTGTTCTTGTCCCGTTCTTGCCGGAACGATTCACCCCGATCCAGCCATTGCAGGATGTCACGGATGGGATCATCCCCGGCCAGCAGGGTGTTGAAGAAGGCCAAGTCCAGCCGACGGCCTGTCAGCGTCTGGATCTCCTCGTCCAACAGACGATAGAGCGCCATTTGCAGGGCATTGCCAGTGGCCTGATCCATGGCCACCTCCAGAGCCAATCCATTCCGATCCGTTTTCAGGAAGGCGCGAATGGTCCAATCCTTGCCGTTGGCCTGAGACCAGAGGGTGCCCCGGTATTGCAACTCTGCCAAGGGTTTGATGGGTTCCGGGCACTCTTCCACGGCGCGCAGATCCTGCCGTCCGACTCCGGGGAGGTAGAGAATGGGAACGGAATCATCGGGGAGGGGTGACGCAATGGCCTTGCCAGCCATGGCGCAGCGCAGCCAAATGGCTGGACCGGTCCGTTTGTCTGGTTCAAAGTGGCCAAGTACCAGCAGTTCGGGTATTTCCGTCAACAGGCGGGGGATGATCGGTTCCCATTGACGATCCTTGTCCGGCCACAGGATGCAGTCCGGGGGGGCGGTGGCCTCCGGGTTATGGGTTGCTGCAGCGCGGATTGCCTGGATCAACCGATCAAGGATCCGCATCTTGGCCTCCGGCAAAAATGGTGAGCTTGATGCCCTGGCCAATGACTTCAAAGGTGGGTTTGCGTCCAGACAGGATTTCGCTTTCCCGTACCAGGGAGAGAAAACCGACACCGCGCGCTTCCATGAGGGATCGTCCTGTGAGGGGGCTTGGGAAATCCCGAAAAAAACCAGCTAGATGCTGATTGCGTCGCATGGGTTGGCAACCGGCGTACAGATCTTCCGGTTTCAGGGTATTATGCAGGAAACCCGGATTTCTGATTTCCAACCGGTCGGGAAAGAGGTTGACGATGATCTGTGACCCTGTCAACTCGTAGTCGCGGTGGACAACGGCATTGACGATGGCTTCTTGAATGGCCAAACCACTATAGGCAGGTTTGTCGCGGCGTCCCAAGGGTGATTTTTCTGAACGAATGGCCAGGAAGGGCGTATTTTGCAGATAGGCCAGGGCGGATTCGATCTGGCTGTTCAGTGGTCCATCAAAGCGTCTGACATCCCGGGTGTTGCCGTCTGCCACGTCATGATCATACACGGCGATTTCAAGGTAGGCTCCTCCCAACCAGTTTTGTGGACGGTCTGTGAACAATAGAATTCCCAGGTTGGTGATGCGCCAGGATCCGTCATCCGTTGACAAGAGCAGTTTTAAATTGGCCAACAATCGCTCCAAAGGAACGCCGGTCTCCCGAAAGGGATGGCCAAAGCGCCGAGTGTAATACGCTTCAAAGCGGTCCCGGTTGAAATGGTCCAGCACCGTGCCAGGACAGGGGCGTTCTTCAAAAGGCATTGACAAGGTTCGGCTTGTCAACAAACGGCCCAGTTGCTCAGCGGGAATGGGTGTGCGGTGACTGCCAACCCGCTTCAAAAATTTGCCATCCGAGGTGTGATGCACATAATATTGAGATTTTGGAATGGCGACATGCAATACTAGCCGGTCTTGCCCATTGGTGTCAGGCAGATAACGCCAGTTCAAACGTGGTTCCATGCTGCCCTTTGGCTCGCAGGAATTCAGAGCGCAGTTGACCACCCATTGTTCGAGAAGTTCACGCTTGTCGGGATCAATACCCACCACCTCACCGAATTTATTGATACCAAACACCACAGCCCCGCCTTCGGTATTGGCGATGCTGACAAATACTTCGGCGATCTCTTTGGGGGCTCGGCTCTCTTCGTTGGCGAAACGTGGTTGATCACCCCGGAAGATGACCTCCTTGAACTCCAGATAGGTATCCTCCCCTGCAGCGATCTCTTTTATCAGTTCATCCGAATTTTCGTACATGGGTGCTATCCTGATCAGAAATGATATTTTTCTTGCCGTTGCCGGAAGGCTTGTGCCGACCCCTCCATGATGTCCAGAACTGCATTGGCGACAGACTGCTGGTCCAAGCCGCCTTCGGCCAATTTTATACTGTGTCCGTTGCAGGTATCCAGGGCATACACCAGTTCGGCATCACCATTGACGGGTAGATTGGCGTTGTGGGTTGCCAGAATGATTTGGCGCGTCTGTTTTAACCGCCGTAACAGGGGGACCAGTTCCCGATAGATGAAATTGGAGTCCAATTCGTCTTCTGGTTGATCGATGATCAGTGGATGATTGCCTCTGGCCAGCAGCAGAGCCAAGGCGGCCGTATTGCGTTGACCATCGGAGAGTGTGCCATCGGATACACGGCCAACGGCTCCGCTGCCATCCGAGCGATACAACACCAAATCCACGCGGTCTTCGACACGGGTAAGTTGGACCTCCTGCCAGGTCTTGCGCATGGGGCCGTTGAGATGGGCTTTGAGTTCCTCCAGGCTGACTTTCCATTCGAGCAGGCGCTGGTTAAGTGGGGCCGTTATCGCCTGAGAATCTGCGCGCAGCATCTGCCAGGGGGAGTCATAGTCCAGGAACAATAGGGACAAAGCCTTCTCTCGGACGCTCTTGCCGATCTCTTCCCAGTGTCGGCCCAGTTTGGTTCTGCCGTCCGTGTTAAGTCGCTTCCAGATTACGTTGAAGCTGCTTTCTTCCGCGCAGTAGGACACGGAAAGTTCAATCACCGGTTTATTGTCGATTCTGGCCGACTGGTTGATCTCTGCGGCGATCTTTTGGCGCAGATCGTGGACGTTTACCCAGTTTTGTTGCAACTCTGCCAGCAGTGTGGGGATCCGTTGTTCGCTTTGCAGGAGACGTTCTTTCTCTTTCTCTTTTTGCTGCAAGGCCAATTTTGTGGACTCTCTTTTTTTGCTGATCTCCTGCAAGCGGCTGACATCGGCGGGAGAGATGCCTTTTTCGGCACACCTGATGGTGAAGGTTTGCTCCGCCTGCTGAAACTGCTGTTTGATGCCCTGCCATTCCACATCTTTGGTAAACAAATTCGGTATTGTGCTGTCGCGGTAGGTGAGCACGGCTGCGCGAATCGTTTGTCCCAGGGACTCTTTGGCCAAGCGGATCGCTTCATCTTTGACCTTGAACCAAGCACCGTGTGGCCAGCGCTCTACGGTGGAACCCATTGACGCATGGGATTCACACATATCCTCCACCAGGGCGAGGAGTCGGTCTGTCTCTTCCTGCAAGCCATTTTTTATTCTTTGGTAATAAGCTTCTTCCGCCTTGAGCCCCTGATGGATACGGGCCTCCTCTTGGAGGGCGGCACGGGCTTCCCATTGCCTTTCCAACTCGGTGGCTTCTTGCTGCAACCGTTTCAACTCATTCTGGGTTTGCTCCAGGTCGGCACTTGCGGCAAAGCACTGTTCGATCTCCCGGCGCAGGCGCAGTTCTTGGTCCCGCAGCGGTTTCAGCTCCTCTCTGGCGAATTCGTCCAGCAATTTGAGAAGCAGGTTGCCATCCTCTGTCGTCACCTGATTGAGCTGTTGTTGGCTGAAAAACTGGACCGGTAGGGATTGCAGGAAAGAGGAGGGATCCGCCATAGTGCGCCCCTCCACCTGACATTTACCTCCTTCCAGCCAATCGACCGAGAAGAGCAGGGTGTCCGTTACCCCATCCTCATTACGCCAGCGCACTCTGACCTCAGTCTGGTCAACTTTTGTCAGCAATGTTTTGATGCGGGATACTTTTTTGCTGCTCTCTTCATCCAGGGCCAACTTGGGATCCTCACCCTTGCCCATGGCCAGACGCATGCCTTCCAGGAGGGCCGATTTGCCGCTGCCCCGTCCCCCGATAAGGCAATTGAGGTTGGGGGAAAAGTGGACTTGCTGATCTCCCAGAAAATGGGCATTGCTGATGGCAAGCGACAGGATGCGGGCATGATTCTCTTGACGGGCAGGATTTTCGCCTGCCGGTCGAATGCGGGACTGGGGGTCCAGAAAGGCTTGGCGCAGGGACTCGATGGAGGGCTTGGACATTTTTATCCAGGTATGGCGATAGCCCAGGCTGTTGGCGGTTGGTTTCCCATCCTCTTCGGCCAGGGATTTGGCATCCGAGGAGAGGATCCAGGCTGGATGCGCACCTTTACGACTCCACTGTTCTTGTTCTCCGCGCAGAATACTTTGATACCTCTCCGCTGGTGGATTCTGCGTCAATTCCACGCAGTACAACTCAGGATTGGCATAGTCCTCCTTGTTGTCTGCACTGGACAGAAAGGAGCCTTTGCGGTCGGCATGGGCCGCGATGACCATGCCACCGTGCCCACCCTGGACGATGTCAATCAACTCTTTCAGGGAAACGCTTGCCCTGTTACGTCTGAGAGGTTGTGGTTGCTGACCGGCGAAGCGCTCATTTTCAGACAGGCCAAGCTTGGTCATGATACGATCGATCGACTGCAAATCTCCTTCGCCATTGACGGGATTAAACAAACAGAGGAGATGGTAGCCGATGTCCACCTCAAATCCAGGCAGAATGCAGAGTGGATCCACGCCGTTTTCGGTTGCCACCGCCTGATTCTGTTCGATCAGGTGCACCAGGAACCAATCCCGGGGATTGCTTTTGCAGGAAAAGTTGTGGTCGGTGATGGCAATCACCTCCAATCCGACCGCGTGGCAGCACTGCAGATAGGCTCTGGCACTCTTTCGGATCGTGCTTTCGTCGGCTGACCCGCTCTTAATTGGCCTTCTGGGTTCTCCCAGCTTTGTCTCGGTATCCAACCAATTTTTGCTCTCTTCCGGTGTATGCAAATGCAGATCGCATTTGAACCAGCGCATTCCCTGGTAATGGCTCATGTCAATCCTTCCCGGCAGCGTGTTATTGCGTGTCATAGCAGTCCCTGGCGGTCTGCTTCAGACCAGACAAAGGGGGATACTGCTTTGAGTTCATTGGATTGTAATCTAGTCAGGATATACGCTTGAAAATGATCTATCCGCGTACTTTTGTGCTTTGGATCATTCAGTTTCAACCGATTGATGGTTTTTGTCACTTGCTCTTGATCTATCGTGGAAAGATTCGGGTTGGGAAAGATGCGTCCATCTATCAACAGATCCAGATAAAACCAACCATTCTGTAAGGTGAAGGGATCCAGAACATCATCAAAGTTGTTCTTGTTGCGGTTCATTGCCAGACAGGCCAACCGATAGTTGCTCCATTCGTAGACCAACCCTGCCTTCCGAGATTTGGCGACAAAATGATCTACCGATGCGTCCCCTGTGCTCTTGTCGATATACATGGCCAAATAGGCGCAGATGCCTTGGTAGGATGTATACAGATCATCCAGACAGTGCTGCCAGTAGGGTTCAATTGTTGTCCCTCTTGGCAGAGGTTGATTCAGTGCCAAACCGTTTTTGTGCAAATAGGCCAAGCCTCTTTGCCGTACATTAGAATCAAACTGTGTCGGTTCAGGTTGAGGGGAGACGGGGATCATGGCAGCAACCCCTTTTTCTCCAGGACGTATCGCCAACGAATCCAGAATGGATCGGTGTCGCCCAATACCTCGCGCAATTTTTGCTCGATCTCGCCAACCTGAGCGGCATCAATCGGGCCACCGTTCATCAGGACGGAAGCCTCTTCCAAAACCTGTTCGGCTTCCAGGGATCCGCCACTCTTCAAGTCAAAGGCGTTGCTGGTCAGCCAGTTGGTGGCATCTCCCCTGCGGATGAAGGGTTGCTCTGTCAGTTGTACCTGCGGGGGGTGATCGTTGTCGGCAATCAGGTCAATATCAAACCATTTGTCAATTTTTGGATCAAAAAAGGGCTCCATTGACGCAAGGATCAGGGGAGAGTGGGTGGTTATGATAAGTTGAGTTTCTGATCTTGGGATTAATAATGAACAGATTTCTTCAGACATTCTTAAAAGAGATCGAATTATGCTGCGTTGCCATTTCGGGTGCAAATGTGCCTCAACTTCATCTATCATAAATATAAGTTGTCTTGCCGTAGGCTCACCAAGCAGTTTGCAGGCTTGGATGTGTTCCTGCCATGTCCAAACCAATAAGTAACATAGAGCTAAAATTCGTCGAACCCCAGAAGATGCGTGTAGGACTGGCACATCTTGTCCGTAAGTCATCTTCACAGTAGGCATGTCTCGCACATCGTTCAAACTGATTCGAGTCAATGCGCCAATTTTGATCGATTCATCGGGTGAAGGGGAAAGAATCTCCAGGATTTTTGTTAATAACTTTATCGTTGGCCCCTGTTCCTTTTGCCACCCTGCCCAGTCGGCAATCAAACCGTTGCAAAGTCTTCTGTCGTTGATGTCACTCAAACCATGCCAAACTTCCCTTGGACTGAACACATAGGCCGGTAATGGGACGTCTCCCATACAACCCGGTCCTTGCCAGCCATTACGAGCTGGATCCCAAACGGAAAAACTACCGTCTGCCTGGACGTAGATAACCAACCCACCAAAGGGAAGTCCCCCTTTCCAAATCTGACGCTTACGGTCAAACCAGCCAATATTATCAATCTCTTCTTGTACAGGGTTGTTCGAAAAAGATGAATAAATATTGGCGTCATTATCACCGTAAGATTTTGCCATCGTTCCACTTGATAGCATGCGATTTACATCAGCGGGCCATTGTTTGGTCAACGCCCACCACGCAATATCCAACAAGAAACTTTTGCCCAGACCATTGTCACCCGTCAGCAGATTCAACCGGTCAGCGAACTGGAGTTCCATGGCTGGGGCCGGTCCCACATTCTCCAAACTCAGTCGTTTCAGCATGGCCATTTTCCTTGTTGTGGACGTGTCCCCAAATGCTCCATCAAATCACCACGGCGAAAGGTGGCGGCCAGTTGTTGCAGGGAAATCGAATCTGTATTGACATAGAGTTGATGCAGTGCCTTGTCAATATCCTGAATGGCTTTCTGAAGATAGCTCTCCGCGTTTGCATCAAGCAACTGCTGTGCCTTCGGGAAAGTTTTATGATTCAGGCCCGGCAGGGTAATGTTCAACTCTTGCAGCAGGTAACTTCCCATCCGCATGGCCAGAAAACAGGAGGCATAACGCACAAAAGCCGGATCCTTGGGTTGTGGGCGTCGGCGTCGATTCTCGGCAATGCGATAGATACGGACGGCAAGGATGGTCTGTGCCCCTGTCAGATCATCCGTAAAGACAAGGTCGTAGAGCTTGCCGAAATGCTCCCTGGCAAAAAATTTTGCCTGATGGGGGCGTTGTCGCCAGACCGAAAGAATGGCCTCGGCAGCCACCCCGGAGGTTATGTCGGTCGGTTTCAGTGAATGATCCGATCGTTTTCGTTGATAGTTATAGCCCAATTGTTCCATGTCGGTTTGCAACCGACGTTGCCGGTCATCATTGGAGCGCAGATCACGCAGATCCACCGGATTCTGGCTGTTGGTGGCAAAAGTGATACGACGTACCTGTTCGTCGTTGTCGTCGGACAACTGATACAAACGAACCAGGACATGGGCGTCAGGAGAGAGTGCAGACTCTTTCAAGGTCTTGAAAATGGTCATGCAGGTCTGGCCGCCATTGATAATTTGCAGATTTTCCACCTTGACCTGATAATCGCCAGCCTGGAGCGCATTGTACGAGAACTTCTCACAAATCAGGGTGATGCCGTTATTGTAAAAATAAAAATTGCTGCTCTCCTCGCCCTGCAAAGTGGCTCGGATGCCCTCGTTCACCCGGTTGCCCTGGAGTCCCAGATAGCGGCGGATATTGCGCTCCAGGAGGCGTTCTCCATGGCGTTCGATTAAGGCGGCGATTTCTGTTACGGCCATGCGACCGACCAGCACCCGACTGAAATTAAAATCCTCGACGATGGCCTTGCCGCTCAGACGCAAGGAGTCGTTGACCGGCTTGGCTGCCTGCAAAATTATGACCAGGCGGTCGTGATTGATGTGCTCCCAGGTCACTTGGTTGCCGAAGCCTGAGCGGGTTATCTCTTCCTCTGCGGCGTCATTCCATTTCAGGCCGTTGTTGCAGGCCAAGGCACGCACCTGGGGTATGTAGCCATCGCGAATCAGGGAACGTACCTCCTCAATTTTGGCCTTGAGCCGATCATTGACCGATTCCAGGACTGTTGAGGGATCAAAAAGATAGCGGACGGCATGAATCAAATCTTTGATGCCACTCTCAGGGAAGTTGGCATTGCCTTCCATGGACTGCTTGTATTTTGCCTGGAAGAGAGAGACGGTAAATTCACCGTCCCTCTCTTCGGACAGGTGCATGGCATCCACCCCAAAATCTCCACCCCCCTCTGTGAGACAGTCAAAGGTCTCCTCGTCGGAAAGGTCCAACAGGGTGCGAACCAGCAGAAAAACAAAGGCCAATGATTTCAGCTTAACCTCATCGGTCACCTTCAATTCGTCGCCTGCTTGTTGCCGGATGTCGTTGCGAACGGACTCCAACCTTTGATCGACGATGGCGGCATTGATGTTCATGGGTGTTTATCCTTCATCTCCCGTGCCGCCTGTTTCTCGGCCAGGGTCAGGTGATGGTCGTTGATCCGGTCGCCCTGGAAACGGTGATACCAGGGGGCGGAGGGCACATCCTTGCCCCGGTCTTTTTCCCAGGCAATATTAAGCTGCGGTTTTTTGTTGAAACGCAACACCTGGGCGGTCATGAATGGGCGAATGTTGAGGCGCACGCCATCGTTCAGGTCCGGTTCCCAGCCGATGGGCTGTTGTTCGAGGGGCTTCCAGCGCACAAAAATATCCAGGGGTGCCTCTCCGGCCAGAATGGCTTCCAGCCGTTTTTGCAGGGTGAGGGCGGCAGCCAACCGCTCTTCGGCCCCCTCCACCTTTTGGCTTACCGCCTCGCGCTGGCGATCCAACCAATCCCCCAGATGGCTGTAGGTGAGCATCTCCAGCTTTTTGCGGTCCAGTCGATGATTGTTGACCAGGGCGGCAAAGCCATCGCGCAAACCATCCCAAATATGCCAGATGAAGGGGCGATGGTGAAACAGCTTGCAGTGCTGCAGAAAAAACTGCTCCCGCAACCAAAACTCCAGCGTTTTGCCCGCACAGCCAACCTCGGCCAGCAGGTCATTCAGGCGGGCATGGCTCCAATCATCCCCATAGGTGGCAGCCAGGAGTTTGAGCACTCGCTCTGCGGCAGGCGGTTGCTCCCGCACCGCCGGGAGGCAGACAATGCCCTCTGCATCGGCATGGGCGAGGAGGGGGGTACACTGCTGCAACCAGTGGCGCTGCTCGTCGGCCAACGCCATTTCTGCATCCAGTTCGGCAGGCCAGCGATAGCCCAACAGACGGGCCACCGCCACCTGCAAAACTGTGCCATCAACCCGCCGTTGCGCGGCGATTTCCAGCCGTTTGCTCTCCTCGTTCCAAAGCACCGAGCCGCAGGGATGGCCATGGAAAATCCATTGGGTGGGGTCGTCGGTGTAGGGTTTTGGCAAGCCGTGCGGGTATTGCTCCTGGGCGACTTGGCTCCAGTGGGCGAGGTCGAAGGGGACTTTGACCAGGGTGGCGTTGGTAACATTCAATTTTTGGTCAATTTTACGCACCGCTGCGTTATAGTCTGGCGAGGCACAAAAACACCAGATGGCGGGGAGATCCTCCAACCTCCTCGGAATGATTGGTGCGCTATTTGAATCCCAACACTCCCCGGTGTAAATCGTAATGGGCAGGGTGCTCATCTGCGAAACATGCAAACCTTGCTTACCCCAAACATGGGTTCCTCGCACAAAGGCCCCAGGGGAATGGGCAATCTCCCCCTTGCCCTCTTGCCAGTACAGTATGTGCTCTCTTGCACCATAAAAACCTGTCTGGAGCATTGTACTTAATTGGAAAATCCAATCTTTCCCAAGATGAACAAGCTCCCAGAAAAACCGTCCAAATCTTGGGTAGTCACCGCTTCCCAGCCCCCAATAGCTGTCTGAATAATGATTAAGGAGCAAGATGTCATGGCCAACATCCAGGATTAACCGTGCATCTGGATTCGCTAATTGTTCCCCCTGATCCATCCTCACAATTTCCGCAACCCTCAAGCCTTCAGCCTTCTCAATGACAGTACGGGATTGAGAAACATCCAGCCCAGAAAAAATATTGGCCGTTGCCGTCGTCATCAGTACGTCTTCATAGGTTGTTCCCTGGTCGAGAACAAGCAAAACCGCCTTGACCACCTCGCCGCTGATGGTCTCGAAAGCCCCTGGTCCCAGGCGGGCGAGCAACCGCCATTGATCATTTTTCAGCAATTTCTCGCGAAATTTCCGATAGGTGGTCAAAAACAGCCAATTCTGCGGCAATACCACGCTGACCGTGCCCCGCGTCCGGCAAAAGGTCAAACAGCGATCGAGAAAAACGGTGGCCAGATCATTTTTGGCCGCCGCGTGGTGGTGTTCGCAAAAACGGCGCAAGGTTTCATCCTGCTTGCCGCGCTGCAGATAGGGAACATTGGTCACCACCCAATGATACTTGCCGCCCAATAGCTGTGCCGCTCTGGCAAGACCTTGGGCAGTGATGCCGGCCTCCCGTTCTTCGTCGCTACGCTCTTTGGCAAGGGCCTGGGTCATGGCACTGGACAAGTTTTCCCAGTTTGTCAAATGGACCGTACTGCTCTTGGCCGGATCCAGCAAACTGCCCAGAGTGGGCGCATGCTGGAACTCCTCGTGCAACCAATCCAGGGCAATGCGCAGGTTTTTGTTGCCATTGGCCAGCGCCACCCACTCCTCTTTGGCAGCCCCGACAGACAACCCCGAACAGGCAAGTTGCAACTCTGGCAATGCCCGATAGCCGCCCGCCTCTGGATAGCGCCAAGCGGCCAGTGCCAGGGCAAAGGCGGCCAACTCCACACAGCGCGCATCGATCTCCAGACCGTGCAGATTCTCCCGCAGCACCGCCTCCACCGCCTGCCGGGCCGTGAGATTTTCCAGGGCCATGCGCAGCGGTACCAGCAGCAAAAACACCGCCACCAGAAAATGGCCGGAACCGCAACAGGGATCCAGTATCTTGAGCGCCTGCAAGGTATTCGGCCAGTGGGCAAAGGTGCCGGCGGCGGGCTGCCAGCGGCCATCCGCTGCCCGCACAAAGCGCAAATCGTCCAGAGGAACGCCGGGCAGGGCCGCCTTGCGGCGCAAGCTCTCCTCATCCGCCGCACTCGCCCAATCCTCTGCAGTCAACCGCTTGCCAGCCCACCAGGCCCCCAGGCTGTTGTCCAGCAGGAAGGAGACCATATAGGCTTCGGTGAACAACTGGGTCACGGCGGGCAGTTCACGGGCACCAATCTTGATCTCGGAGGCGTTGACTGCCTCCTTGCGCTGTGCCTGCCAAAACTGATAGACCCAGCCCAGCGCATCGGCAGCTATGAAGATCTCTTGCGGCAGTTCTGCCAGCAACTTTTCCAGTTTTTGTTGATATTCCGGCGGCAAGGCGAGCAAAAAGACCGGCGCGTCAGGCCGGAAAATGTGCGGCAGCATGCGGGAGGCAAAGCGGGCTGCCACCTCCCAACCATTGCGCAACCCTTCATCCGCAGCCAGATCCTCGCACTCTGCCAAGCTCACGGCCACCGGATGCTGCGGGTCGGGCATCATCAACAGCTCGTTTTCGGCCAAAAAACGGGCAAAGAGCATGCGGTGCCAGTGCTCGTAGGCCACCTCTTCGCTCAAACGTGCGCTCTCCTGTGCTGCCACCGCATCGCCCAACTGGCGGGCATGGGCACGCAACTGGCGACGCAGCGCCCGCTCCTGATCGGACAAATGCCCCGGTGCTTCCGGTTCCGCCACCCCCAGATAGCCCAACGCAACGCGGGCCGCCGACTCGGCCAGTTGTCTGGCCTCCTTCACCGTCCGTTCCAGCCTGCCACGCAAGGTTCTGTCCAGTGCCTGCATCAGCCACATCCTCCCTCACTGCACATCAAAAGGCTTTCGGCAACCCGGCCTGTTTCAACACACCATTTGCCGTATGTCTGGATAAAATTTTGTGGTCAACGGGGAAATACCGATGGGTCATGGGACTGAACCAGATCTCATGATCCCCCTTGCCAAGACGGTGAAACTCACACCCAGCTTGGCGCAACATTTCTTTGAGCGTTCTGGCAAAATCAGACATGCCAGGACTCAGGCCGGATGGCCATGCACAAGAGAAATTACCCGTTCGGAAAGAATCCGCAAAGGCACAGTTTCCTGCAGACCCAAAGAAATTCCATTCAATTCCAGTAACTCTGGTACCATAGTTTCCAGTTTCGAGATAAGCTGTTCAAGCGTACCTGCTTCGGTAACCAGGCCGGGAACATCTTCGCTCTCCGCAACCCACACACGCGCTTCTTCGTCCCATGTGGCGGTTACTTGAATGGTATCATTCATGGTCACATCCTCCTCTCCGTTTTCGTTATTACCGTATCATCACCGGCCCTTCGGCCAAAGCCTGCTTGAGTTGCTGGCGCACCCCTTCCAGCCACTGTTCCAACTCTGCCTCCGTGCTCACAGTGCTTTTGGGCAGCATGACCGTGCGCGCCTGGGGCTCCAGCACACTGGCCGCACCCTCCAGCACCTGATCAAAACGACGCGACAAGGCCGCCACCCGATCCGAGAGCATGGTAAGAGGGAGACGCTCCAGAGAGGTCAGCAGGGTTGCCGGACTGCCCAACTCCAGGTTGGGCCGTTCACTTTCCGTCAACTTGGCCTCTGCCTGCAGGGTGTAGCGCTGCCTTGCTTCCAACCGCTCCCAGTGGCTATCCTGTCGCAGACGGGCCATCCCCTCTGCATGCCGGGTCTGGTATTGGGCCAATAGTCGATTGGCCTCTTCCCGCAACAACTGACTCAATCCGGCCAGCAGGGGTGCCACCGCGTCCGGTTCGCCCAACAGCAAACGCTGGCTGGTAATCTCGTCAGCCTGGATCTGATAGCGACCCACCCCCTTCAACCCTTCGGCATGCTGCAACAGTTTGACCACCAGTTCCCAGGCTGGCCAACGCAGCGCAATTTTTTCGGCCAGCCCGTTCCAGATGGTCACAGCCTGTTCCAGTTCCTCCCGATGGGTGTAGAGGATCAACAACTGTTCGTTGCCAACGACAGCCCGCACCTCGGCCAGCAGTGTCGTATCGGCAGGCGCAGGTTTGGGGGGATCGCCCCCAGCCCGTTCGGCCAACTCCTGCAACCGTTGCAGGAACACAGGCACAGTCTGCACCTCCTCGCCCTGTTTGGCGACACAGCCGACCTTCTGCATCAGACGGCGAATCTGGATGCGCTGGGCGGTGCTGACAGAGACCGCTTCCGCCCGAAACAGCGTCTTGCCGATCGCGTTGCGCTCCAGCAGATTGGCGGCGATGGCCTTGCCATATTCATCACTGGCCCGCACCAGACTGGCCGTCAGCAATACCTGCAAGCCCCCATCCACCGTATCACGGGACCAGCCATAGGTTTTGCCTTCAAAATGGTTGCGCAACGCCTTGCCCGATTTGCTGCTGCCCAAATAGCCCAGGATGGCCTTGCAGACTCCGTGCGTGGCCGCTTCTCCCTCATGACCGACCGACTTCAGGGCATCGGCTGCCCCCGCTTTAGCCTTGTCGTAGACCTTGCCCCAGGCGGCATGATCACCCAGGGAAAATTGGGGGTAGAGACGGTGTATCGCATGTTCTGCCGCCTCCAGTACCACCTCTTGCAACTCTTCGCCCACCACCTCATTGCCGCCCCCCTGAAAAACACGCATGCCCGACAATGCCTCATCCAGAAGGGCACGAATGCGGCTGTCGGCATTGTGCCGGGTGGTCTCCATGGCCGCACGTGCTTCCACCCCCTCGGCAGTGTTGGGCAAACCGCGCCGCTCCAGGGTAATCTCGGCCGCCTTGTAATCGATCAGACAACGGCGCAAATCGTCGGCAGAGCGTTTGGGTACAAAGGCAAAAAGAAGCGGCGAACCATTGCCGGCAGCCCGGGCTTCGGCCCGTACTGATGCCTCATCGGTCACCCAGCCCTCCTGTACCCACAAAAACAGCTCTTCCTCCTCCGGGCGGCGTGTGTCAAACAGGATCTGAATTTTGCGTTCAACCTTGCAATCACCCTGCAGTACGGTGAGCTTTTTGAGTCGCTCGCCCAGACGACGACGCAAACGGTCGCCCCGTTCGGCGTCGATGCGGTAGGATTCACTGGCCAGTTCGCCACTGTGGCGCAAAAATTCATCGTTCCAGGCCGTACTCTCTTCGGTGCGAATGCGGTATTCATCACCCACCTGCATCAGCAATTCGCAGCGATTCAGCAGCCTGGGCAGAACGGCGCGCAATGGCCCACTCCCCTCTGCCAGATGTTCCACCAACAGGTCAGCAAGGGTTTCGGTGCTGGCACGCACCCCAGCCTCCTCATTGCTGGCCGACAGTTTGTTGATCAGGAAAACCAGACCACACGCCCGGGCAGTCAATTGCTGTTCCCAATCGCTCCCGCGCATCCAGGTCATGGTTTCATCGTGTACCCTGCGGGGCAAAATGCGGTGCTGCAAGAGGGTGGCCGCCAGATCAAAATAGAGGGCATCACCAGGGATGACATGGCCCAAAGGTTGGTCCAAATTGTCGCGGATTACCTTGTGAATCATGCCCAACTGATTGCGCAACTGGCTTTTGGTGCCGGTCTGGTCCAGCACCCGCAGTGTCCGTTCCCAGAAACGCCAACGCACCGGCAAAATGGGATAATCGGTAATCAACCGTTCTACATCTTCCCGGCGATGGGCAATGCCCGACCCGGCCAGATGGCGGGAAATCTCGCCCAGATTGGCCTTCACAACCTGATCGATGGCCGCACGCGCCCCCGGCTTTTTATCCAGCACTACCTGACGCACGACGGCATGGACATCGGCATCCGACAACTCCACCCGGACCGTAAAGCGTCCCTCCAGCTTTCTGAGATTGGCAGTTCCGGTCACTGCCGTCTGCCCCGTGGCCACAAACAGCAGCTTGCTGCCAATTCCCTTGCAACAGGCTTCCACTACCTCCTGCACCTCCAGGGAGCGGGTGCCGTCATCGACATACTGCTGCACCTCATCCAGGACGATAAGGGTTAGGGGAAACTGTTTTCCTTCGGTCAACGCCAGTTGCAGCGCCTTGAGCATTTCGTCGTTGCTGACATCCTGCACGCTGGGAAACAGGTTGTTGATGGCATTGGCGCAGGCGGCCATGGAATCAAAAAGATTGGGCTTGGCCTCCATCAAGGCGGTATACAGCAGGTCGGAGACATACAGATTATCCAGCTCTTCCAGCCAGTCGGCGCCCTGTTGTTCCACCCGTTCCCGGACCGCGTCCAGCATCCCCTCCTTCTGCAGCCACAAGACAAAACGGGCCAGGGGATAACGTTCCGGCAAGCCGACCGACTTGAAGACAATACCCAGCAGAGCCAGACGAACACTCCCTTCTGCACCAGCCCCCAGTGTCCCAGAGGCGGCATGCAACCGACCCAGACGTTTGGCCTGGGTGGAAAGTTCGCGTAGGCGGTCCAAAATATCGTAAGAGAGATGGCTGGCAATGCCCCGGGCTGTGGCACCATCGGGAAAACGGGTATCCACCCACAAGGCCCGCAGCATTTTGACCAGATGGGACTTGCCGGATCCGTAGAAGCCGCTCACCCATACCCCAGGCTGCTGGGCTTGACCGAGATTGCGCAGATAGGTGTCGAGGATATGGCCCATGCCTCGGTTGTATTGACCTTCGCAGACAAAGGTTTCCAGTTCGTAGCGCAAAACGGCCAACGCATGACCGCTCCGGTCATCATTGACGTTGGCTACCCCCTCGTTAACCAACTTTTTTTGCGAGGGATCCTGTTGGTAGATGTCACGGTTGTTCATGGCCATTCTCTTCATCCATCCTTCTCGGCGGTGATACAGACAGCCAGATAGTTCCATCCATCGTAACCGTCCAACAGGCGGAAATTGTTATTTTCATGGCTACCCGGAAAAAAAAGCAGCAGCCGCCCGGTCACCAGAGGGGCCAAGCGATCCACCAGTGCTTTGACTTTCAGGAGACCAAACAGTGAACCAACACCCTGCACTGCCACGACGCCCTGTGCATCGCCACCGCCACCGTTGAGGAAGGCGGTACACTGGGCCACGATATGCTCCTGGTAGCGGGGCAGCAGGTTGGACAACAGATGTGGTTGCTGAAAATATTTTTGCACATAGCGTTGCCCGGAAAGCCATTCTGCAAAGGTGTCGGTCAAATCGATGAGCGACCAATGGTGACCGGCACTGCGGGTGACCATCTCAAATTCGCCGATCTCGGCCCGCAAGGCCCGTTCATCGGCTTGATGGTAAACACAAAAGATGACCCGTTGCGCAGACGCCGCATCCTCCCGCCAGGGGACAGCGATGTGCCGACCGTAAGAATCTGCCAGACGTTTGATCCGGTTCATGACAGCCACTCCTGTTCCCAGGGTTGCAGGAAAGAGGGAAAGGCAACCTCCGCAACCTTCCCGACACGATTGAAGACCATCCAGCCCCGTCGGCTGGCCTCTTCGGTCAGAGCATGGAGGCTGTCCAGAGACCGGTCCAGGATTCTGACAGGATCGGCGGCAAAAAGAGCATCACCCCTTGCCCCCTGCAAATGTCCCAGGAACAGGGCAAAGGATACCGCTCCTGCCGTAGCGCGGGGGATGGTTCGGTATCTGTTGACACTGCCATGCAACAGTCCCATTTTAGCCCAACTGGCGGCCAAATTTCCAGCCACCGAAGAGAGCGTGTTTTTACTGAAACGTCCGGGATTGTGATCGTCCAGGAAGAGTTCCAAGGCTGAACGGTTGAACGGTTTGTTGGGCTGCAACCCCAGAATGAAAGGCGCACTTTGTCGCAGCAGGGCATCCCTGGCGAAGGCGCAAATCCCTGCCAGCAGAGGGCGCCCTTCCGGGTCACGTTGCCAGAAATAGCGGAACACACGAAAGAGAGGTATGTTGGGATCCAACCCGTACAAAGTGACCAAATACTCCCGTGTCAATTTCCGGGAGCGATCGGAACGTTTCCCCAAACAGTTTTCCTGCTCTATGGCGCGGATATAGGCCGAACGGTCGGCATTGGCATCTTCAATCTGGTCGAATAGCCTAGCCAACTCTTCCAACATCACCGTGCGTGAGGTATGCACACCGCAACGCAAGGAGAGCCGCAACCCAAGGCGTGTCAATGCAGCACCGGAAGTGGGCAGATACAACGGTTCCTTCCGTATCACCATGGCAATCTCAATGGAGAGCGACACGAAATCCGGTCAACTGATGACCAAGGACGGCCACGCCGTCCTGAAAACCGTATGTCATGATATTTTATGTTTCCAGAAAATTCCAGAGGCTTATTCATCGTGTTCCCGCTCCATGCAATCCAATGACTGCAAATACCATCCCGTGTCATGGTATGGAGTGGTTGGCGTGGGAAGTCAACACAGGAAATGCGCGGTGAGGTTGCCGCACGGCGGCAGCGTCTGTCATGTAGAGAGGCGTTTCCCTGTTATTTTACCTCATAAACCACTTGACAGCAGTGTTTCACAGTACGTTTTCCAGGGACAACTGCCAACAGCAAACGACTCTTCAGGGTCAGTCGCTGTGCGATCCCAATTATCACCATGTTCCTAACTCCTCCTCCAGATCACAGTGTTCCTCTTTTTTAAACACAAAAGACTATTTTTCATCAAACTGCACTTCCCGTGCAGTACGAGAAACCATCTAAATTTTCACATCTCCCAGGAAATAAGGATTGGAATGCCAATATAATACGCCAAGTTCGATACACTCACGACACACTTGTCGATTGGCTTTTTCCCTCAGTATCTCCGGCAAAGAAAGATCAAATAATGAACCAATACGATAGTCAGGATGTGACGGGGACATAGCACAACACAGAACGACATTGCAACTTTCGTCCAAAACCAACCCATTATATATATGAGGACATTTTTTGTCTTTGTCCCACTTCCCGACCGTATCAGCAATCGGACGCAGAAAAAGCTCTTGCTCAGCCTTAAGCAACACATCAGCATCCATGGTTCCACTTAAATATTGGCTTACCAGAGTATAGTCCGCAATGTAGGCCGCATAAGGTGAAAATCTTACGTCTGGGTAGCGACTAAAATAATCCCTTGCTTTCAGTATATCATCTCGCAAAGTAAACTTATAAAGATGAAAATTGATAAAAATACGGTTCGACACATGAGCTTGACGCAGTAATTGATACCATTCATCAAAGTTGCTTAATATTCTTTCCATGCGAAAACCATGAATTCGATCATAACTTTCTTGCGTAAAACCAGGCATGCTCAAACCAAAATAAACAACATTGGAAAACAGTAAGGGATCAACTTTCTTGGGAGGGACAGAACCATTTGTACTAAGGTTAATCGAAAACTGATGATCATTCAAAAAGGCCAAAATATCATAAAACCGTGGATGAAGTAACGGTTCCCCCCAATTATACAATGTAATTATGCGATTTGGAGGGGCAACAAGTACATCCATCGCAAGCAACCGCTCAATTGCTTGTTTAAAGCGATTAAAATCAATAAAATTTTTCTGTACCTTTCCTTTTCCAGTTATGCCAGATACACACCATGCGCAACGCGCATTGCAATCACCAACTATATCAAACACAAGCCCTAGACGATGGGTTCCCTCAGAATACTGAGACGCAATACTATCCACCAAAGCCTTTGCAGCTTGTGGTGACGCACCCTTTGCCTCCAGAGCTTGGCAAATTGCTGCAACCGCAACGCCACGTTGAAGATTATTTTTAATAAATGAACTTACAATTTCTGACACCTCTTTATTTGAAAACTCCGCCATATCTCAATCCTTATAACAATCAATAAAACACTCACACTATTGGGAACAGTTCACTCCCCCCCATTTTTGGACTGGAAATGAAGACCAAGGATGGGGGGAAACCCCATTTTTATGCTGCCACCATGACCGGCAGAGACGGCACTGGCTCACCCTTTCTACTGCTTGGCAATCACATCAGCCAGAAACGGCACGGCAGAACCTTCCGCTTGCGGCATGCCTCAATCACGCTTGCCAAACAAGGTAACCCACCTCCTCAAGTTCCTCAGGAATGTGCTCGCCGGAATCACGTTTGGATAGTGGTCAGCCGCAGGATAACTGTTCCATCCTGGCCGGTCAACCGCCTTCCTCAGAAATCTGGCGAAACGTCGCCCGATATCATTGAAAATTGATGCGTTGCATTGGGCCGCAAGAGAGTTCGAGTAGCCTGCGCAGAGAGGGCGGTGGTGCAAAGAAGATCGTCGCTTTCGCCACATCGAGCGGCGTTGGACGCCGTCGTCGGACCACTGCAGCACAAAATCCTCCGGCAACTCCTCCCATCCCCGTGGCAGCATCCGAATCGACACAAAAAAACCGCCATGGAAGGCGGTGAATTTGCAAAGAAAAGTCTTAAAACTTTAATTGGTGGAGCCAGGCGGGATCGAACCGCCGACCTCTTGAATGCCATTCAAGCGCTCTCCCAGCTGAGCTATGGCCCCCCGTTTGGAGAAGCAGGAATCTACCCCAACCCCCCACCCCCGTCAAGAGCTTTTTTGCAGCGCCCCCCCCGCCGGCCCCACCTTTTTTGCCCCCCCCCCCCACCCCC